>DATHWB010000152.1:0-11950 GCA_035460965.1 Acidimicrobiia bacterium | reverse complement strand
CAACCTACCGGGGGGTGGACCCACCGCCCCCGACCAGGTACCAGTTGCTGCCGGGTGGTCGGGAAGGTTGTCGTCTGCACCGCGTCGAATCCGCCGTCGTGGCCGCTCTCGTGCTCGCCGTGACCCTCGGCATCTGGTGGTTGACGTCGTCCCCATCCACCCCCGCCGCGATCGTCGAAGTCATCGAGCCCGAATCGACGAGTCCCCCACCAGAGCCCCGGATCGCCGTGCACGTGGCGGGCGAGGTCGTCACGCCCGGAGTGGTCCTTCTTCCGTCCGGATCCCGGGTCGTGGATGCCGTCCGGGCGGCAGGCGGAGCCACTTGGCGGGCGGCTCTGTCGTCGCTCAACCTGGCGGCCGAACTGGTCGACGGTGGGCAGGTGCTGGTTCCGTCGGTGGGAGCGCCGCCAGGATCGGTGGCGGTCGACGAAGGCGTGGTCGCCGTCAACCACGCCGACGCAGGAGAACTGGTGTCCCTGCCCGGAGTGGGACCGGTGCTCGCTGCACGCATCGTCGCCCACCGCAGCCAGCATGGTCACTTCTCCACGGTCGAGGATCTCCTCGACGTGAGCGGGATCGGCGAGGCGATCCTGGAGCGTCTCCGGCCACACGTGCGCGTGCCGTGAACGCCGCACCCCGTCTGGCGGTGGCAGCCGCATTCGGCGCATGGGCAGGAGTGAGAGGGTGGTGGTGGGCGCCGGTCGCCGTGGTCGCCGTTCGCCGCCTTGCACCGGCGAGGCTGAGTCGGCTGGAGGTGCTGGCGTTCGCGGCTGTGCTCGTACCTGCCACGATCGTCGGACTCCTCGATGCCCGGCCGCCCGATCCACTACCGGCCGGGAACGTCACGGTCGAAGGTCGGGTGGTACGCGAGCTCGCGAGCCGATGGGGGTGGAGCGGCCTGGTGGACCTCGGGGAGTCGGTCGTCCTCGTCCGGGCACGGGAGCGGCCGGCGTCGGACAGGGTGAGAGTCGTCGGGGAGTCCGACGGCCAGGTGCACCGCGTGGCGGGAAGGCCGGTGGCGGCCAGCATCGCCGCCGAGCGCCTCGGCCCCCCGAACTCCGGTTCCGTGCACGAGCGGGTGGCGGATCGGCTGCGTCAGCGGATCCTCGACCGGATCGACCCGGAGACGAACGAGGCACGCGGGCTGCTGGTGGGATTCCTGGTGGGCGACACCAGCGGGGTGGGAGCCGTGTTGGAGGACGAGATGCGCCGATCCGGCCTGTCGCACCTCGTCGCGGTGTCGGGTTCCAACGTCGCCCTGTTCGTCATCGGTCTCATGGTCGTGACCGCTCCCCTCGCAATCCACCCGCTGGGACGCCTCGTGGTGCTCGTCAACGGGCTCCTGGTGTTCGGAGTACTCACCCGGTGGGAGCCGTCTGTCATTCGCGCATCGCTGATGGCCGGGCTGGTGGGACTGGGACGTTTCGTCGGTGTGCCGCTCGAGCCCGTGACCGCACTGGCCCTGGTTGCCGGCGGCGCCGTCCTGGTCGAGCCGGCGATCGCCGGATCCGTCGGATTCCAACTGTCGGTCGTGGCGACCGCCGGGCTGATGGCGGGGGCCCGGTTGTGGCCGGGAGGCGGAGCGGTGGCTCGACTGCTGAAGGCGACGGCGGCGGCTCAACTGGCGGTGGCGCCCCTGATAATTGCCGTGTTCGGTTCGGTTCCGCTGCTGTCCCCGCTCGCCAACCTGGTTGCGATCCCTCTCGTCACGGCGGCGACCGTGCTGGCCGGGGTGGGGGCTGCCCTGGGTCTCGGCCCGCTCGTGGCGCTCGCAGAACTCTGTGCCCAGGGCTTCATCATGATCGCCCGGATCGCTGCCCCGTGGCCCCAGCTCGGGTTACTCGGAGTGGTGGTTCTGGGGTTTGCGGCGGCCCTCGCCTGGCGGCTGCCTCGGCTTCGAGGTGTGGTGGCGGTGGCATGCGCGATCGCGATCGGATCGACCCTCACCGTGACCGGCGGGATGCCGGACAGGGGGGTGGCCTTTCTCGACGTGGGTCAAGGCGACGGGGCGGTGGTGCGACTGTCCGGATTCACCGTCGTCGTCGACGGGGGACCGGATCCGGCGGCTTTCGTCGGTCGCCTCGCCCGCCTCGGTGTCGACCGGGTCGACCTCGCCGTCGTCACCCACGTGCACGAGGACCATGTGGCCGGGATCGACGGGCTGGTCGGGCGGGTCCCCGTCGGGCGGATCTGGGCGGCGTTCGCACCCCACGAGACCCCTTCCTCGCGGGCGATGCTGGAGCGAGCGGAGCGTTTCGGCGTGCCCGTGACCGTTCCGGCGGTCGGGACGAAGATCTCGGTCGGGCCGGACAGCCTCGAAGTCGTCGCCCCGGGTCGCAGGTACGCCGGACCCAACGACCAGTCGATCGTGCTGGTCGTCACCCTGGCGGGTGCACGGATCCTCCTGTCCGGCGACATCGAGACCGTCGCGCAGGCGGAAGTGGAGGTTCCGGACATCGATGTCCTGAAGGTCCCTCATCAGGGGGCGGCGACGTCGGACGCCGGCTGGCTGGCACGTCACGCCGGCTCGATCGCAGTGGTCAGCGTCGGTCCGAACGACTTCGGACATCCCGTTCCATGGGTGATCGAGACGCTCGAGGCGGCAGGTGCCGTCGTCTACCGGACCGACGAAGTGGGCGACGTCCTGCTCCGGGTCGGTCCGGACGGCGTGCTGCGGGCGGGGCCGTCAGACGCGGGCTGAGAGTGACTCGAGCACTCGCTCGATGTGGTCGTCGTCGCCCGGGAGCGTCATGACGGCGACCCGTGTCGATACCCCGATGCGAGCTCGCACCTCGCGATCGAGGTTGGTGGCGACGGTCTCGGCACCGACGGCACCGGTCTCGGGCAGCACGAGGATCAGCCGATGCGCGCCCTCTCCATCGTCGATGTGTGACGCCCGGTCGGACGTGCGGACGCTGTGGGCGATCGCAGCGCCCAACTGCCGGAGCGTGGTGGCGACGATCCGGTCGGAGACGGCGTCCGGTAGGCGGAAACCACACTCGATGACCGACACGATCTTCTCGTAACGCTGTGCCCTCGCTCGTTCCCTGTCGATTGCCCCGATCGCCGCCCGGGCGTTCCCCAATCCCGTGGCATCGTCGATCTCGTCGTGCAACTCGAGCTTGTCGATCGCGCTCTGAAGTTGCTCGGCCGCCCACCCCCCGACTCCGCCGAACACCAGGTATCCGAGGACGCGCGAGGCGATCGTCCCGAAGAGGGGGCCTATTCCCACCACCGAGATGGCAGGGCTGCGCATGGCCACGTACCCGATGGCTGCCAGCAGGCCGACTGCCAAGCCGACCTTCCATCCGAAGAAGAGAAATGCGACGAACACCGGTGCGAACGCAACGGTGGCCGTGATCTCGACCGGATCCACCTCGCGCAAGACCATCGTCAGCACGACCAGACCGATGATCAGGAGCCCGACTAGGAGCGTGATGTCGCGGGCGCGTCGGACGGTCATGGTTCGTGGTGTCGGCATCGGCGGCGAGTGTACGCGCCGGTTCGGTCGTTGACATGGATCATCCGGCAACCGACACTGCGCTCGTGCCTGCCGTCCTTCGCTCCCGTCTCGCGCTCGTCGCGCTGTTCGTCGTCTTCCTCATTCCCGTGACGCAGTCGTCCTTGCGCGGGCTCACCCACGTGCTGTCGTGCACCGAGCGGGTCGACACCCCGTTCCAGGTGATCCTGTTCGAGGACGACGATCCGATCGTCACCGGATCGTCTTCGATCACCGCCGACCAGCCGACCACGTTGTGCGGCGGGCTCGCAGTACAGATCGGGGCCGGCCCGTCCGAGTCGGCGGACATCGACGTCATGGTCACGGTCGCGAACGAATCGATCAACGACTGGTTCGGTACCGTCGAACTCGACGTCGTGGGTGTGCGCGTCCCGATCGACATCGGTCGCATCGACGCCGGAGCCACCGAGGAGCGGAGCATCTCTCTTCGCCTCCCCGACGGTGTCACCGAGTTCGGCGGGTCGCTTCTCGTCGGACCGTGACGACCGTTCGGACCTGTAGCCTCGGATCGTGATCCTCCACGTCTCCGGCCCATCCAACGCCGGTCCAGGAGAGCGCGAAGCGATGCTCTCCCATGCCAAGGAGTTCCTCGCTCGGTCGGGTGTCGACGAGGTCGTGAGGGTGGACGTCCCCGGCCGGGGGGGCGGTGAAGAGGGAACGGGCTCGGTCCGGTCAGAGCTCGAACCCGCCATTCCGGTGCTGCAGTCGGCATCCCTCTTCGGAGGCGTGTCGGGTCTGGAGATCGTGGATGCCCACCAGCTGAATTCCGACGAGGCCGCAGTCCTCGCAGACCTGGTCGACCGGATGGATGCGGATGCCGTCGCCTTGGTCGTCGTCTCGGCCGGGGCGGTACCTGCAGCACTGGCGAAGGTCCTGAAGGCGCGGGCAGAGGTGATCCAGGTTCGCAAGATGCGGGAGCGGGACAGCCAGGCATGGGTGGTCGACGAGGTCAAGCGCCGTGGCCTGGCGATCGACGGCGCGGCTGTCGAGGCGCTGATTCAACGGTTCGGCACCGATATCGCCTCGATCGGACAGACGCTCGACCAGCTCGCCGAGTCGGAGGAGAAGATCACCGCCGATCTGATCAAGGACCGGTTCCGCAACCGCCCGAACGAGCCGACCTGGCTCTACACCGACGCCGTGACGAGGGGCAATGCGGGTGAGGCGCTCCGACGGCTCGGTGATCTTCTCACCCACACGCACCCACTGGTGCTGTTGGGCGCGCTGGAGAGCGAGGTGCGGCGCAGGGCGTTCGCGCTGTCGGCTCGCGACATCGACGAGTTCCGGGAGCTGATGGGGTCGCGGAGCAACGATCGGGCGATCGAGTTCCTGTGGCGCAACCGCGCCAAGACGAAGGACTCGAGCCTGCGCGCGGCGGTGGACGCACTGGTGCGTGCGGACCGGATCCTCAAGTCGGCGCCGGAACCCATGCACCGGATCACGATGGAGCGGCTGACGGTGGCGATGTCCCGCTGGATGGCGGGGCGGTGACCGGCGCCGCGGGTCTCGTCAGCTGGCGGCGATGCGCTTCGCCAGTCGGGACTTCTTGCGGGCAGCCGTCCGCTTGTGCAGCACGCCCTTGACGACCGCTTCGTCGATCTTCTTCTGGGCGAGCCGGTACGCGGCGTCGGTGTTCTCGGCGTCGGCCTGGACGGCCTGCTTCTCCCGAGTCTTCAGCTCGGAGCGGACAGACTTGTTGCGGGCACGACGCTTCTCGTTCTGGCGATTGCGCTTGATCTGGGACTTGATGTTGGCCATGGCGGTTCCTCTTCGAGATCTCGGGGCAGGTCGGGCGGCCGACCCGGGACACATGCCGTGACAATGCCTGGGCGGGTCCCGGTCCTCGCCAGTCGCCACGATGCCGGTCACCGCTCACGGCGGCGGGACGACGGTGGCGCCGTCGGGCGAAGGCGCGAATCTACCAGGGGTGCGGACGCCGGTACAATCTGCGGCAGCCGTCCGGCGGTGAACCCCTCCACATGATCGATCAGTCGCGTATACGCAACTTCAGCATCATCGCCCATATCGACCACGGGAAGTCGACGCTCGCCGACCGTCTGCTCGAGCGGACGGGCGCGATCACCGAGCGGGAGATGCGGGACCAGGTCCTCGACACGATGGACCTGGAGCGTGAGCGCGGGATCACCATCAAGGCGAACAACGTCCGCCTGCGGTACACCGCCCGCGACGGTCTCGACTACGTGATCCACCTCATCGACACCCCCGGCCACGTCGACTTCTCCTACGAGGTGTCCCGCTCCCTGGCCGCGTGTGAAGGTGCGCTCCTGCTGGCTGATGCCGCCCAGGGGGTGCAGGCGCAGACCCTGGCGAATGCCTACCTGGCGGTCGAGGCCGGTCTGGAGATCGTCCCGGCATTGAACAAGATCGACCTGCCGGCGGCGGATCCGGAGCGTGTGGCGGGAGAGATCGTCAACATCCTCGGCGGAGATCCCGACGACGTCGTTCGCATCTCGGCCAAGACCGGTGACGGCGTCGAGGAGCTGCTCGAGCGCCTCGTTCGGGACGTTCCCGCCCCCGGGGGCGACGCAGATGCCCCCCTACGTGCCCTGGTCTTCGACTCGCACTTCGATGCCTATCGGGGCGTGGTCTGTTCGATACGGGTCGTGGACGGGCGGATCTCGCGCGGCCAGCAGGTTCGGTTCATGGCGACCGGCGACGAACACGGCGTGTCGGAGATCGGCGTGTTGACGCCCAAGGCGACTCCGGTCGAGACGCTCGGCCCTGGCGAGGTCGGCTATCTCATCACCGGTGTCAAGGAGATCGACAGGATCAAGGTCGGTGACACGGTCACATCCGCCGCCCGCCCTGCGCCGGAGGCGTTGCCGGGGTACGAGGAGCCGAAGCCGATGGTGTTCTCCGGGATCTTCCCCACCGACGGCGACGACTTCGAGGATCTGCGCGAGGCGCTCGACAAGCTGCGACTGAACGACTCGTCGCTGGTGTACGAGCCGGAGACGTCGAAGGCGCTCGGCTTCGGTTTCCGCGTGGGGTTCCTCGGGTTGCTGCACATGGAGATCGTGCGGGAGCGCCTCGAGCGGGAGTACGACCTCGATCTCGTGGCCACGGCACCGTCGGTCGCCTACCACGTCGTGATGACCGATGGCTCGGAACGGACGGTGCGTTCTCCCCAGGATCTCCCGGATCCGGCAGGGATCGCCACCGTGTCGGAGCCCTATGTCCGGACGATGATCCTCAGCCCATCGGAGTTCATCGGAACGATCATGGAGCTGGTGACGAACCGCCGGGGTGAGCTTGGGACGATGTCTTACCTGAGTCCGGAGCGGGTGGAGCTGACGTATCGGCTCCCGTTGGCCGAGATCGTTTTCGACTTCTTCGACAATCTCAAGTCCCGCACCAAGGGATACGCCTCCATGGACTACGAGCCGGACGGCTACGCCCCGTCGGACCTGGTGAAGGTGGACGTCCTCCTGAACGGGGCGGCGGTCGATGCCTTCTCGGCGATCGTCCACCGTGACAAGGCCTACGACTACGGGAAGATGATGGTCGAGCGCCTCAAGGACCTCATCCCCCGGCAGATGTTCGACATACCAATCCAGGCCGCCGTCGGGAGCCGGATCATCTCTCGCGAGACGGTCAAGGCACGGCGCAAGGACGTCACGGCCAAGTGTTACGGCGGTGACATCAGCCGCAAGCGCAAACTGCTCGAGAAGCAGAAGGAGGGCAAGAAGCGGATGAAGATGGTGGGCTCGGTCGAAGTCCCCCAGGAGGCGTTCGTCGCCGCCCTCCAGGTCGATCAGTGATCTCCCCTGCCTCGGCCGCGGCGGTCGAGGCAGCGGCGGACCTGGCCGGTGCCTACGTCCACATACCCTTCTGTGCCCGGGTGTGTCCCTACTGCGATTTCACCGTCGTCGCCGGTCGAGACGAGGTGATCGACCGGTACATCGCCGCCTTGGAGCGTGACATCGCCTCGATGCCCCCTTGGCGACCGCTCGATGCGGTGTTCGTCGGGGGAGGAACCCCCAGTCGGGTATCGCCTGCCCTTCTCGAACGGGTGCTGACGGCGTTGGGCGACCGGCACGGGGTGGTGACCGGAGCGGAGGTCACCATCGAAGCCAACCCCGAGGACATCGACCAGGCCGCGGCGGAGGCGCTGCGGCGAGCCGGGTTCACCCGCATCTCGCTCGGGGTGCAGTCGTTCGACGACGCCGTCCTCGCCGATCTGGGACGCCTGCACGACGCCCAGACGGCGACCCGGGCGGTGCGGGCTGCGGTGGACTCGGAGTTCGACTCGGTCTCTGTCGATTTGATCTTCGGGTCGCCCGTCGAGACCGCGGCGTCATGGGATCACTCCCTGGCGGCCGTCATCGAGTTGGAGCCTGATCACGTGTCCGCCTATTCGCTCACTGTCGAGCCGGGCACCTTGCTGTGGAAGCGGGTGAGGGCAGGCGCCGAGTCTCCCGACGGCGACGGGCAGGCGGATCGATGGGAACGGGCGGAGGCGGCGCTGGCAGCCGCCGGTTACGAGAGGTACGAGGTCTCGAACCATGCCCTCCCCGGCCATCACTGTCGATACAACGCAGCCGTTTGGGGGCAGGGTGAGTATCTGGCGTTCGGTGTCGGGGCGCACGGGTTCCGCGATGGCGTTCGCACCGCCAACGTCCGCAGGCTCGACACCTACATGGACCGTGTGGAGCGCGGGATCGGGCCGGTACAGACGGCCGAGGTCGTCGAGGGCTGGGCGCGGGAACAGGAGCGCCTGCTGCTCGGTCTCCGGCGGGCGGCAGGGGTGGAACCGGGAGAGGCAGGCGAGGCATTGGTGGCGAGCCCGGCCGGCGCCCGCCTCGTCGAGTTCGGCGTCATCTCGATCGACGGTGGGCGGCTCAGGGTGGACCGACCGCTGCTCACAGACGAGGTCCTGCGGGTGGTCCTTTCCCTCGACCCTCCGGGGTGACGGCGGCTCGGCGGCGGCGCCGTGTCTGTCACTCTCGGTGGGTGAGTGCTAAATTCTCGACTTCATGGACGATCGACGGACCGACGACCGCAACGAGCGTCGGGACGAGGTGCTCAAGGCACTGGTCGAGGAGCACATCCGCACGGGCGAACCCGTCAGTTCGAAGACCGTGCTCGACTCGACCGGCCTCCCCGTCTCCGGCGCCACCATCCGCAACGAGCTCGCCTCCCTGGAGCGCGAGGGTTTTGCGGTGCAGCCGCACACGTCGGCGGGACGGGTGCCGACCGCCCGCGCCTATCGGTACTACGTCGATCATCTCTCGCCGACCAAGCTGCACTCGCCCGCCCAGCGGAGGATCTCCGAGTTCTTTGCGTCGATGCACGTCGAACTCGGCAGACTGCTCAAGGCGACGACCGAACTCCTCACCGATCTCACCCAGTACCCGTCCGTGGCGATCGGACCCGGCGCCACCGGGGAGGTGGTGAGGGCCACCCACCTCGTGCAGACCGGAGCCAAGACCGCGCTGCTGGTGGTGGTGACGGGTTCGGGTCGGGTGGCCCAGGAGTTGTGCCGACTTCCCGAACCGATGACCACCAAGGAGCTGGAACGTGCCGAGGAGGTGCTCTCGCGTGTGGTGGTCGGCCGGGAGATCAGCGCCACCACCGACTTCGGCCTTCGCGGCGCCGACGTCCCCGTGTCGGTGAGATCCGCCCTGGCCGTCGTGGAGGAAGCCCTGCGGGATGCCTCGGCTCGCACGGCCGACGTGTATGTGGGGGGTACCCGTCAGATGGCGACGGTGTGGGACAACCTCTCCACGGTGCAGCGTGTACTCGAGGTCCTGGAGCGGGAGGCGATCCTGCTCAGCATGCTCGGGGGGGCCGAGGGAACCAGCATTCGCATAGGAGACGAGCTTCCCACCGACGACGTCGATCTCGCCGTCGTCTCGACGGGGTACGAAGTCGCCGCCGGGGAGGGCAGGGTCGGGGTGATCGGCCCCATGCGGATGGACTACCGCAAGGTCATCTCCGCGGTCGAAGGCGTCAGTCGAGAGCTCGGCGACCGGATGGCGGACTGACTCGACATGGCCAAGGACTACTACGCGGCGCTCGGCGTCGGGGCCGACGCGTCGCCGGACGAGATCAAGAAGGCGTTCCGGCGCCTTGCCAGGGAGAGCCACCCTGACGCCAATCCCGGTGATCCGGGGGCCGAGGCGCGGTTCCGGGAAGTGGCGGAGGCGTACGAGGTCCTGTCGGATCCGAGGCGCCGAGCCGCCTACGACCGGGGCGACACCCTGGATCTGGGGGATCTGTTCGGGGGTTTCGGCGGCGGGGGACTCGACGACCTGCTGCGGTCGGTGTTCGGGGAGGGTGGGTTGTTCGGCGGAGCGGCCACCGGTGGTCCGCCCCGGGGACGCGACGTCCTCACACGTGTGAACATCTCATTGGAGGATGCGGCGTTCGGCTCTCCCGTCGACGTGAAGTTCCGGACGCTGGTGCGCTGCGACGTATGCGAGGGTTCGGGGGCGACTCCGGGAACGGAACGACAGACGTGTCCGACTTGTCAGGGCACCGGCGCACAGCGCGTCGCCAGGCGCGGGATTCTCGGCACGATGATGTCGGTCACCACCTGTGCCACCTGTCAGGGCTCGGGAGAGGTCATCGCCGACCCGTGCGACGCCTGCCTCGGCCGGGGCACCACCCAGCAGGAACGGAGCGTCCGAGTGGAGATCCCGGCCGGCGTGGACACCGGTACCCGGTTGCGGCTGAACCACGAGGGCGAGGCCGCCGGCCGCGGCGGTCGGGCGGGGGATCTCTTCGTCGAAGTGCAGGTCGTACCGGACGAGCGCTTCGACCGCCAGGGCGACGACCTGGTCCACCGAACCTCGGTCGGTATCGCCGAGGCCGCGTTGGGCGCCACCATCGATGGCCCGCTGTGGGGCGGCGAGAGCGGCGAGGTCGAGATCCCGGCGGGGACCCAGCCGGGCTGGGTCGCCAGGCTTCCCGGCCAGGGCATGACTCGCCTGGGCCGCCGGGGCCGCGGTGACCTCCTCGTCGTGGTCGAGGTCGAAGTCCCGACCCACCTGAGCGAGGAGGAAGAGGATCTGCTCCGCCGATTCGCCGAGCTGCGGAAGGAACAACCCGCCGGACGCAAGCGCCGCTGGATCTGACCGTGGCGCACGTCCCGCACGTGTACCTGCCGGGCCCCTGGCAGGATGCCATTCTCCCGCTGGACGACCCGGCGCACCGCCATCTCCGCCGGGTCCTGCGTCGAGCCGACGGTGATCCGGTGTCCTACACGGATGGCACGGGCACGGTCGGTGAAGGAACGTTGCGAGGAGCGGCGGTGGTCCGTGGATCGGAGCAGGCCGAACCGCGCCGACGGGCCTTGTCGATGGCGGTGGCGCCCCCGTCGCACAAGGATCGGGTCCGTTTCCTCGTCGAGAAGCTCGCCGAACTCGGGGTGGCGGAACTGCGATGGCTGGCTACACGTTTCGGTGAGGGACGGCCACCCGACCCGGCGAAGGTCCATACGTGGTGTCGCAGCGCGCTGGAACAGAGCCGGTCAGCCTGGCTCATGAGTGTCGATCCCGAGCCGGTGGCCATCGGCGATCTGCCCGGGGGGACGGTGTTCGCCGACATTGCGGGCGTCCACCCGTCGCAACTGCAGGGGGTGACGTGGGTGGCCGTGGGGCCTGAGGGTGGCTGGGCGACTGGCGAGTTGCCCGCCGATGCGCGCACGGTGTCCTTCGGCCGGGAGGTGCTGCGGGTGGAGACGGCGGCGATGGTGGCGGCGGCGTCGGGAAGTCTCCAACTCTTTCGCAACGGCGACCACGGAGAGTGGTAGCCTGTCACACGGGGACAGGGAGAACTCCACGGGGCATGGAGGCAGCCAATCGTGAGTATCCGATCGTCCGACACCGGGAGCGGCCCGGCATGAGTCGATTCAACAGGTCTGTGGGTGAGCGACTGCGCGACGCCCGCCGCGGCCGTGGGTGGTCCCTGCTCGATGTCGAGGAGGCCTCGTCCGGCGAGTTCAAGGCTTCGGTGCTCGGGGCTTACGAGCGGGGCGAGCGAAGCGTGTCCGCCGCCCGTCTGTGGCGCCTCGCCCAGTTGTACGAGGTGCACGTCGCAACCCTGCTGCCGGGGGCGGAGCGAACGTCGGTCGACGAAGACGGGGTTCTGGTCGACATCGATGCCGCCGGCACGCTCACCGAAGAGCAGGGTGAACTCATCGAGCGGTACCTGTCTGCCATCCAGGTGATGCGTAAGGACGTGCTCGGACCCACTCTGGCCGTCCGTAAGTCCGACCTTCGGGTCCTCAGCGCCCTCATCGAATCCGATTCCCCGTCCGACGCCCTCCGCCGCCTGGCCGAGCGCGAAACCTAGGTCTACCCCCCGTACCCAGGGTCCCTGGGTACGGGATCCCGAGGCCCAGTTTCTGGAAGGTGGGGCACTCGGGCGACTCGGTCGCTGAATTTCGTTGGGGTCGTTCCCGTT
>DATHWB010000151.1:0-11372 GCA_035460965.1 Acidimicrobiia bacterium | reverse complement strand
GGTCCGCGCTCCCGGTAAGTCCGACGATATCGACGCATTGGCGGTCGCTCGGGCAGCACTGGCCGACCCTGACCTGCCGTGTGCGGTCTTGGACGAAGAATCCCGTCACATGCGACGGCTGGTCGATCATCGAGAACAGATGGTCCAACATCGCACCGCCATGCAGAACCGGGTCCGCTGGTTTCTCCATGAGCTCGACCCCGAGTTCAAACCCTCATCGTTGTCATCGATCGTCACCCTCGACCGGGTCGCGGAATGGCTGTCTGACCAGCGTCACGACCGGGCCACCGCCGACCTGTGCGCCGAGATGATCACGCTGATCCGACAGGCCACGATCCGGATCAACCAGCTCAAGAACGAGATCACCCGCAAGGTCACCACAACCGCCGGACACCTGCTGGACCTGCCCGGAGTCGGGCCGCTCACTGCCGCCAAACTCATCGGTGAGATCGGCAACATCGACCGTTTCGCAACCAGCGACGCGTTTGCCATGTACGCCGGGACCGCCCCCATCCCCGCCTCTTCAGGAAACCGCCAGACAGTCCGCCTCAACAGAGGCGGCAACCGTCAAGTCAACGCCGCCCTCCACCGCATCGCCATCACCCAAGCCCGCTGCTACGCGCCAGCCCAGGAAATCATCACCCGCCACGCCGCAGGAGGCCGCACCAAGAAACACGCCTACCGAGTCCTCAAACGGCGACTCAGCAACATCATCTACCGCACCCTCACCAGCCACCAAACCCGACCCCACACGGAGGCCGCTTGACATAGGAGAGACCCAACACGACGCCTCCGGCGTCGCGAGGGGGACAGACAAGTGGAAGACCCCAGGGTTTCTCCCCCCAGGAGCGAAGCGACATTGGGGGGAGCAGCCTCGCCGCCAGGCGAGGCAAGGGGGGCCGTCCCGGAAGATCGGTGGTCCACGAGTTCGCTTCGCTCACCGCCCCCCTCGGCCCGGCATTCGCCGGGCCGGTCCCCCCAAACGGCCTCCGGCCGAGGGGGGACAGACAAGTGGAAGACCCCAGGGGTTTCTCCCCCCAGAAGCGAAGCAACGATGGGGGGAGCAGCCTCGCCGCCAGGCGATGCAAGGGGGGCGGTTCGTAACGCTCCCGTTACGGAGTGAGACGAGAATCCGATCGTGCAGGCTGGTGGCATGAAGAGGATCCGACCAGTACTAGTGACACTGCTCCTCGCGGTGGCGGCGACCGGGCTCGCTGTCGCGGCGATCGCCGACTCGCCTCCCCTCGCCTCACCCGTCGACATCCTGTGGGCGACGTCGTTCCTGGCGTTCCCGGTCGCCGGAGCCCTCCTCGCCCTCAGGCTGCCTCGCAACGCCGTGGGCTGGCTCTTCCTCATCAGCCCGTCCGGCGTGCTCTGGGAAGTCGCACTCGACGAGATGGGCCGCCCTGACTCCTCTGATTACCTCCTCGCGCTCGGGCTCGTCGGCCTCGTGTCCGCGTTACTCCTGTTCCCGGACGGGCACTACCCCAATCGGTGGTTCCGGTACGCCCATCTCATCGTCCTGGCCGGACTCGTCACGGAACCGAAGGTCTCGCCCGAGACGGACGGCGGGCTGTCGTTCACCGCCATCCTGGGGTTGGCGATCGCGGCGCTGATCTATCGCGCATGGACCGGAGACCGCACACTCCGGCGTCAGATCGCGGTGCCACTCGGAGTCGCCCTCTCGGGTGTCAGCGGACTCCTCCTCGTCGGGATGGCACCGGGCGCCTCCGAGTTGATCGGCAACCTCTTGATCGTCTACCTCCTGGTCGGCATTCCGACTGGGATCGGCATCGCAATTTTCCGTTACCGGCTCTACGACTTCGACAGGATCTTCTCCCGCACCGTCACCTACACCCTGGTGGTCACCCTCCTCCTCGGCGTCTATGCGCTCGCCAGCCTCCTCTTCGCTCAGGTGCTTCCGGTCCACTCGAACCTCGCCGTGGCCGCCTCGACCCTGGTCGCAGTCGCTCTGTCTACGCCTCTCAAGAGGCGACTCCAACAGAGTGTGGACCGCCGCTTCAATCGGGTCCGGTACCAAGCCGAACGGGAACTGGAGGCCTTCACCGACCGACTCCAGCAGATCGACCGAGACGAACCGGTGGAGACCGACCTCACGGACCTGCTCGCACGCACCCTCCAACCCTCGCTGGTCGGCGTCTGGATCAGACACGGACCGGCGTAGCCGACGGTTCCACCCAGCCAGTGCTCCGCCTATGCGATGATCCCGCAGGGATCGAGCGCTGGGGGGTGCCGGAGGGCTCGCGCCCCCTGCACAATCAAGCTGATCCACGAGTTCGCTCCGCTCACAGCCCCCCTCGGCCCGGCATTCGCCGGGCCGGTCCCCCCACCCCGACGCCTACGGCGTCGCGAGGGGGACCAAGAAGTGGAAGACCCCGAGACCCGAAATGCGATGATCCCGCAGGGGTCGAGCGCTGGGGGGTGCCGGGGGGCTCGCGCCCCCTGCACAATCAAGCTGCTTCAGGCCGTCTGGAGGTAGGGGTGCCAGCTGGGATCGACGGCGAAGCCGGCTGAGGCGTAGATCCAGCCGTAGCGCTTGGGGGCGCGGGGATCACGCAGGAGCGGCATCCCCGCCTCGGCGGGGGTGCGGTTGCCCTTGCGGACGTTGCAGCGACGGCAGGAGGCGACGACGTTCTCCCACACGTGCTGGCCGCCTCGCGAGCGAGGCACCACGTGGTCGATGCTCTCGGCGTCCGACGGGCAGTACTGGCATCGGTAGTCGTCCCGTCCGAACACTGCTCGCCGGGTCACCGGGACCGTGCGGACGTACGGGACCGTCACGAAGGACGTGAGCTTGACGACCGACGGGACCCGGACCGCCACGGTCTCGGCGTGCCATTCGTCGTCACGGTCGGCGACCGAAACCGCCTTACCGTGGATGACGAGAACGACGGCGCGCCGAGCACTCACCACCGAGAGTGGCTCGAAGGAGGCGTTGAGTACCAATGCCCGTGTCACGCCTCCGGGAGGTTACCCGGCCGTCACCGAACCGTCCGTCAGATCCAGCGGTTGCAGGGCCGCCAGCACCTCGGCGGCGGCCTGGTAGATCCCGCCGGCCAGCGACACCGCGCATGACGCAGCGGACACCGCTGTGCGCTCGTCGCGCCGAGCGAGCATGGTGACCACCGGCGTCCCGTCGAGCTCGTCCAGTGCCAGCGCCAGACGGGTCGGGGCGGGCTCTTCCTTCCACTCGGCGACTGCGCGGACCATCGCCTCGGCCACACCCACCGGCGAACGCTCCCCCGTCCTCTCGACGATCCGCTCACCCTCGGTGAGCCGGACGTAGAGGCCGTCCCCACGCGGACCGACCGTGATTCGGGGTCGCAGGGGGCCTTCCGACGTGCCGAGGGTGCGCGGCGTCGACTCGTCGGCCGACGCCCGGTCTATCCGCCGGGACTTGAGCCCATATGCCACGAGGATCCGTCGGATCTCGTCGAGCACCGAAGCCTCGTCGGTTCCCTCGTTGATCCGCACCCGGATCGATTCGAGACCCTCCTGGCCCAGTTCGACGGTGATATCGGCGACACCCGTCACCCGCCGCAGGCGCTCTTCCAGGCCGGTCATACCCCCGCCCTCCGCTGTCGGTCCGACCACAGGAGAAACGCCTTCAGATCCTGCGTGTCGACCGGCCGGTCCTCGCCGTACGCCGTCACCCGCCGCCAGCTGAGGTGCCGGCGGTCGGGTATCGGCAGAAAAGGGGGTCGCCGCCACCACGAGCGACGGACGTGCGACAAGCCGGTGAAGATGCCCGACCTGATGAGTCTCAGTACACGTGCGATGGCCCGCCCGATCATTCCGCCCCAGTTCATGTGCCCCTGTCCATTCCCCACCTGGCCGCCCGACCGAGTTCCGGCGACGACATGCGCCGTACTCCCTTTTCATAAGGCTACCCGAGGGCTTCGTTCTGACCAGGGGTAGAGTGCCGTGACATCCACAATCGGGGAGAGATCCACCTTGAAACGAGTCGAGACACCGGTCGACGACGAGCGAGTGGAGTGGTTCGCCGAGCGCTTCGACCACATCGCCTCGAACGTGGAAACGGTCATCCAGGGCAAGCGCGAAGTCATCGATCTCGTGTTGTCCGCCCTCTTCGCCGAAGGGCACGTCCTCATCGAAGACGTGCCGGGCGTGGGCAAGACGCTCCTCGCGAAGTCGATCGCCCGCAGCATCGACTGCACCTTCCACCGCATCCAGTTCACCCCTGACCTCCTCCCCTCCGACGTCACCGGTGTCAGCGTGTGGGATCGCCAGGCATCCGAGTTCGTCTTCAAACCCGGAGCGATCTTCGCCAACATCGTGGTGGGCGACGAGATCAACCGGGCGAGCCCGAAGACCCAGGCGGCCCTGCTCGAAGCGATGGAGGAGCGGCAGGTCACCTCCGACGGCGTCACCCGCGAGCTGGTCCCTCCGTTCATGGTCGTCGCCACCCAGAACCCGCTCGAGCACGAGGGCACCTATCCCCTGCCGGAGGCTCAGCTCGACCGGTTCACCATGCGGGTCAGGATCGGATATCCGACCCGCGAGAAGGAACTGGAGATGATGAACACGCACGGCGTGCGGTCCGGGTTCGTCGATCTGGCGCCGGTCATCTCCGCCGGGGAGGTCGTGGACATGATCGATGTCGCCCGGCGGGTGCACGTCGCTCCGTCCGTGCAGGGATACGTCATCTCGCTCGTCGAGGCGACACGCACCCACGAGGAACTGCTCCTCGGCGCCTCTCCCCGCTCCTCGCTGGCTCTGCAGCGTCTGGCCCGGGTGCGAGCGGCGGCCGACGGGCGGGAGTACGTGACGCCGGACGACGTCAAGGCCCTGGCCGTCCCCACCCTCGCCCACCGCATGGCGTTGCGACCGGAAGCGCAGATGCGCGGCACGGCGATCGAGGACGTGCTCGCGTCGGTCATCAGGCATCTGACCGTGCCGGGCAGCAACCGCATGGCGACCTGACGATGCTGACGGATCGCGGGTGGGCCGGTGCCGGGGTCGCGGCGGCGCTCACGGTCCTGTGGGTCACGCTCGGCGAGGTCGAATTGCTGGCGGCGGCGGTGGTGACGGCAGTGGCACTGGTGGCGGCACTGGTGATCACGCGGTTCTCGCGGCCCGAGGTCGACGTCATCCGTCAGCTCACCCCCAACCTCGTCCACGAGGGCGACCGGGCGTCGGTCGACGCCGTGATCTCGAACCGGGGACGCCGGCCCCTCACGAACGTGACCTTCGTCGACGAAGTCGGTGAGCTGGGCCGAGCCGTCTTCGAAGCGGGGACGATCCCTCCGGGCACCGCCGGAGACGCCGAGTACCAGATTCTGTGCCGGCCACGTGGGGTGTATCCGGTCGGTCCGGTGACCGCCTCGGTCACCGATCCCCTCCGGCTGGCCAGGGCGACCAGCGTCATCCCGACCATCGACCGACTCATCGTCTATCCGGAGGTGGAGGACCTGGTCGGATTCCCCATGACCCGCGGGCGGGATCCGGCGATGCAGGCCTCCCGACCCGAGTTCTCCCGACGCGGCGGAGAGGACTTCTACACCCTGCGTGAGTACGTCGTCGGAGACGACCTGCGCCGGGTGCACTGGCCGTCGTCGGCGAAGCGCGACGAACTCATGATCCGCCAGCTCGAAACCCCCTGGCAGAGCCGGGCACTGGTCATCCTCGACCTGCGCTGGGGTGCCTATGAGTCGGAGCACTGCTTCGAGAAGGCCGTCCGGGGTGCCGCATCGATCGTGCGCCACCTGGCACGCGAAGGATTCGACGCCGACTTGTGGGCGGGAGGGCCGATCGCCACCCCGATCGAGCAGTACGGAGCGGTCATGGAGAAGCTGGCGGTCGTCGAACGGGAGGGGCGTCTCGACATCCGCGCCGTGGCTTCCAGACTCAAGTCGGTCGGTCGGGGCGGCGCCCTGGTGCTCGTCACCGGCATCCCGGACTCTGATCTGCTCGAGGTCCAGCGTCTGATGGCGCGGGAGTATCGGACGACGGTGGTGATGTCGGCCAGCGAGACGTCGTCGAGCGGTGAGATCGCGTTTCAGCGGCTGGGGGCGGTGACCGTCAACGTGACGCCGAGCGGTTCGTGGGCGGAGGAGTGGGCGAAGGTGGTGGGACGACAGTGGTCCAACGCGTCGTCTGGCTGAGCGGCGCCGCCGCCATCCTGCTCTCCCTGGTCCGGCTGGGGAGGCTGCTGCAGCCCCAGACCGAGGGCCCGGCCTGGCAGGTGGTGCTCCTCGCCGCCGTGGTGCTGGGCGTCGTGTTCACGTGGCTGGCCCGCAGCTACCGGCTCTCGACCGTCGCGATCCTGGCCGTGAACCTCGTCGGGCTGGCGTTGGCAGTGCTTCGGATCACGGCCCCGGCCACCTTGCGGGCGGGGGTGATTCCCACCGCCGAGACACTCGACACACTCGGCTCGGAGATGGGCTACGCCCTGGAGATCCTTCGGTTCGGGGCCGCCCCGGTCCTGCCGGTCGCCGGGCTGGTAGCCGTACTCGCCGCCGTGTACTGGGCGCTCGGCGCCATCGCCACCGTGGGTGTGCTCGGCCGACGGGCCGGACTGGTCGTGGTACCGGCCATCGCCTTCTACCTGCAGCTCGCCACGCTCGACAGACGACCCCCCGGATTGGCCTGGCTCGTCGCGTTCGCCGCCGTGGCCGGCCTCGCAGTCGTGGCCCTGGCCAATCCCGGTGATCCGGGCGCCGGGAGGCTGCGCTCACGCACCGGAAGACTGATCCCGCGTGTGTCGATGACGGCCGCCTTCGCCGTGGCGGCGGTCGGCGCCGGCGGTGCCGTGGTGGCCGCCGACAGCCTGGCCGGAGCCGTACCCGAGGCAGGCACCCTGCAGTGGCGCACCCAGACCGGTATCGGATCCGGTCTGTACGGCGGGTCGTCTTACAACCTCTTCGTCGGCATGCAGCAGAGCCTGCTCTCGCTCTCGACGGATCCGCTGTTCTACGCCACCGTCTCCGACTCGGCCCCTCCGAACCGGGAGCTCTACTGGAGCCTGATCACACTCGACGAGTTCGACGGCGAACACTGGATTCCTGGAAGCCAGACCTGGGCCAAGCACGGGGGGACCCGGTGGGAACGCCCCGATCTGGCGTTCCAGGGTCCGACGGTGCCCGTCGCAGCACGCGTCCTGATCGCCGACCTGCGGGAGTCGATCCTCCCGACCCTCTACGCCCCGTACGCGCTGCGCAGCGACGAGAACCTCATCCGGGAAGGCTTCCGGGTGCGAGAGGACGGCGCCATCGGGATCGACCTGCGGACGAACCCGGGCTGGGAGTATGAGATCGAAGCGCAGGTGCCTCGGCCCGACATCGAATACCTGGCGTCGACCGGAGGCACCCTGTCGCCGATCTTCGCCGAAGCCGCCGAGGCCGGCGTCTTCGCGGGAGAGGCTCAGAGCCCACGTTTCCTCGACCGTCCCAACAACGTCTCGGACTACCTGGAGTTGCCGACCGAGACGCCGACGGCGCTGCGCAACCTCGCCCGGACAGTCACCGAAGAGGGAGTCACCACCTTCGAGAAGGCACTGATCCTCGAGAGTTGGCTGCGAGATCCCCGCAACTTCACCTACAGCACCGACGTCGACACCGGACACACGGCACTCGATCTCGCCGACTGGCTGCTCGATCCCGACTCGCGGAACTATCGCACCGGGTACTGCGAGCAGTTCGCCACCGCCATGGCCGTGCTGGCCCGCGCACTCGGCATGCCCAGCCGGGTGGTGCTGGGCTTCACGCCCGGGGACGTCGTGCAGCAGTCGGACGGCACCGAGGTCATCGTCGTCCGCGAACGCAACGCTCACGCCTGGGTGGAGTTGTGGATGAACGGACAAGGGTGGGTGCGATTCGACCCCACCCCCCGCTCCGACGGCGCCACGTCCGCCCTCGTCGCCGAGGTCGGGTTCGACCTGCGCGAGTACGTGCCGGCGCCGGCCGAGATCGACAACACGGGCTCACCGGTCGGCGGAGCGGAGCGTCCCGATCTCGGTCCTGAGATCGACATCCTCGGCGGTGACGCCACTCCCGACTTCCGGCTCGACGAAGAGTTCACGGTTCCGGCCTGGCTGTGGGTGACCCTGGCGGTCGCGGGTCTCGTCGCCTCGATCCCGGGCTTCAAGTGGCTGCGACGCAGAAGGCGCATCGCCGCCATCCGGACCGGCAACATCGACGCCGCCTGGGACGAGATCGTCGACCGGCTTCGCGACCTGGGAGGGGAGGTCCCGGCATGGGAGACCCCGCTGGAGATCGCAGGTCGCCACCACGCGGACCTCCTTCCGCTGGCGTCGCTCTACACGGCCTCGACTTACGGCGGTACCCCGCGGGGGGACAGCCGGTTGGCCTTCGCGATGGCCGACGAACGGCTGACGCGGCGCTACGGGCGTTGGGACCGGCTGCTGGGAGCGGTCCGACTGAGGTCCCTGCGCCGCGGCTGACTCGCTACGCGACGGGGCTCAGCCCTCGGCGGCGAGCTCCTCCGCCACGTCGTCCTCCACCCGGCGCAGCATCTCGAGGAACTCGGCACGGTCGAGCTCGAAGCGAGACACGTCCTCTTCCACGGTCCGAGTGATCTCGTCGATGGCCACGAAGAACGCCAACTGGCCCTCCCGCAGCGCGTCCATCAGCTGGCCGTCGTCTCGGGCGATGCGAAAGATCGTCTGCCCGTCCGTGACGAGCTTGACCTCCGCCAGGTGTGTTTCCATGTCGGCGTTGCGGCGCAGGTAATCCCACGCCCTCCTCACCCGCTGGAGTGACATCCCGTTGTCGAGGAGACTGCGAACGACCCGCAGGGCGACCAGATCGCGGAACGAGTACAGGCGTCGAACGCCGGGGCGACCGCCCGTTCCCTGGATCGCCGGTGACACGAGTCCCATCCGGTCCCAATACCGGAGCTGATGATGGGTGCAGCCAGTGAGCGCCTGAGCCTGCTGGGCGGTGAATCCTTCTCGCAACGGAACCTCTCAATCGTTGCCCCGGGACCGATGGGTGCATGGCACACACGACGGTCCAGACGTACTGCTGTGCGGTCCCCGGGGACTGGACGACGGAAGCCGGAAGCCCCAGGGGGGCGCCACTCTAGTGGGGGCGAATCAGTCGCGACGAAAGCGGCGGTACCAATTCGAGGATGACGCGTCCGGGGGCGCGGAATCGCGATTTCCCGCCTGGATCCGGTTGCGGATTCCGTAGGCGAGGGCGGTCGCAGACGCGACCATCAGCACGAATCCCACGATCGCCAGGGGAGTCGAGGTCGTGAAGGTGGCCAGCACCAGGACCATTCCCACGACGAGGCCGACCAGCGGCAACCGCACGCCGAACCGGCCGGAACGGTCGATGTTCCGTACGGCGAGCGCGAGGTCGGGATCCTCCTCGTAGAACTGTCGCTCGATCTCGTCGAGGATGCGCTGTTCGTGGTCGTCCAGTGGCATTGTCCGCCGGTCACTCCGCTCGGGTGTGGGTGGCTCAGTATACGTTCGGCCGGAGTTCAGCGGACAGGTCGCGACTCATCCGGGACCTGCTCCCCAGCGGGTGGTCCGAGGCCCGTGGACAGCACGGAATCGTCGCCGAACCGGGCCCGGATGGCGTCCACCGCCGATTCCACCTCCTCCCACCTGCTCCCGGTCCCCAGTTGGATCGCCGACCCCGGCTCCGACAGTTGCGACACCCCGATTCCCAACAACCGGACGGGGCGCACCCGCTCGTCCATGCCGTCGAGCAACTCACGGGCGGCGGTGAAGATCACCCTGGTGCTGTCTGTTGCGTGTGGGTGAGTGATCGACCGGGTCACCGTGCGGAACTCCGCGGTGCGCACCTTGAGGGTGATCGTCCGACCGGCCAGGCCCGCCCTCCGCAACCTGGAGCCCAGGCGGTCGGCCAGCCGACGGAGCTCCCCAGCCAGCCGATCGACGCCGACGATGTCTCGCTCGAAGGTCTCCTCGACCGACATCGACTTGGTCTCCCTATCCGGCTCCACAGAGCGGGGGTCGCGTCCGTGGGCGAGTTCGACCAGATGCGCCGCCACCGCAGCTCCCACCGCCCGTTCCAGCACGCGGAGCGGGATCTCGCGGAGATCAGACACCGTCTCGGCGCCGACACCCTCCAGCGCCGCCCGGGTGGCCTGGCCCACCCCCCACAGCGCTTCGATCGGCAGCGCGTCCAGGAAGGCCTGCTGGGACGCCCGTGGGACATGTCGCAGGCCGTCCGGCTTGGCGTGCTCGGAGGCCAGTTTGGCCACGAACTTCGTGGCAGCCACCCCGACGGACGCCGTCAGACCCACGTCCTCACGGACGGCCCTGCGGATCTCCTCGCCCACCTCGACAGGTCCGCGGTAGTGGCGCCGCAGGCCCCCCACGTCCAGGAACGCTTCGTCGATCGACAAGCCTTCCACCAATGGCGTGAACGACCGGAACACGGCGAAGACCTCCTCGGACACGCGGCCGTACTCGGCGTGGTCGGGCGGCACGATCACCAGGTCGGGACACAGGGAGCGCGCCCGGGACATCGGCATCGCAGAGCGGATGCCGTATCGGCGAACCTCGTACGAGGCGGCGGCGACGACGCTGCGCGGTCCGGCCCCGCCGACCACGACCGGTCGGCCACGCAAGGACGGATCGCGCCGTCGCTCGACCGCCACGAAGAAGGCGTCCATGTCGACATGGAGGATCGGCTCGTCCCACACCTCCCGGACGGTACCGGGGCGACGATCGCCACCGCCGACGGCGTTTCGCATCGTCTTCTCCGGCGCGGACGGCTAGAAATCCTCCGATGGCGGGACGGGTACATCTGGTTCGACACGGCGAGGTCCACAATCCCGGGCACGTCGTGTACGCCTCACTGCCGGGCTACCGGCTTAGCGACGCCGGTGTCACGCAAGCCCGGATGGTCGGGCGCTATCTGCGGTCGGCGCCGATCGTGGCAGTGTGGTCGTCGCCGCTGGAACGGGCGATCGCCACCGCCGAGGCGATCGCCGCCCACCACGATCTTCCGATCCTCGTCGACGAGGCCCTCGTCGAGTGGCGAATGGCCGACGACTGGGCGGGCATCGCCTGGGACGATCTCCCGACGGAACGACCAGGGCAACTCGAGGCATACCTCGAACACCCGCTCGACCTTCCCTTCGCCCGCGAGTCGTTGCAGGCGCTGGCCGAGCGCATGCGGTCGGTGGTGGCGGCGCTCGCCGCCAGGCACGACGGTGATGTCGTCGTGGTCTCCCACCAGGACCCCGTCCAGGCGGCTCGCTTGTCGCTCACGGGGCGTGACCTGGCGTCCCAGCATCAGGACAAGCCCGACCACGGAACGGTCATCACACTCAAGCCCGGTACGCCGTGGAGCGAGCTGACCTCGTGGACGCCCGAGCACGGCGACCGG
>DATHWB010000150.1:0-5464 GCA_035460965.1 Acidimicrobiia bacterium | reverse complement strand
TGCGTCAGGAGTTCGACAAGCGGCGCGATCCAGAGACGGCACCCGCCCCGACCCATCGGAGCCTGGTCGCAGCGAAGTACGGGGATGCGGAGGCCCGCCAGCCTCGACCCAATCCCAATCGGGGCGACAACGTGACGGGCGGATCTCCCTATCAGGACTCGATCCCGGTCAGCGCCTCCCATGAGTAGGGCGACCGTGGTCGACCGGCAGGCCACCCTTCGGCTGGCGAACGAGGCGTGGGAGTCCCTGCTGTTGGCGCACGCCACCGTCATGAGACGTTTCGCTTCCGAGGAGTGGGATGAGGTGTCGATACGGGAATACGACGTCCTGTACACGCTCTCGAAGTGCTCCGAACCCATTCGGCTGGGAGAACTGCACAGACATGTGCTCCTCAGCCAACCGGCGCTCTCCCGGATGGTGGACCGGTTGGTGGCACGCGGCCTCATCCTCAGGGTGAGCGATCCGACCGACGCCCGGGGCAGGCTGCTGTCGTTGAGCGCCGAAGGGCGCGCGACCCAACGTCGCATCGGGCGACGGCATGCTCGTAACGTGGCCGCCGCCATGACGACGGCTCTCACCGACGCCCAGCTCGAGGACCTGCGCTCGATCTGCCGGACACTCGCCGAACGTGGCGGGGGGCCAGGCGAGACGGTGACCCAGGCATGACGGACACGAGGAAGTGGTCCGTTGCGGTGGTGACGGCGGGATCATCGGAGGCGTCGTCGACCAAGCTGCTGGTCGACCGGGCGGCCGGCGCCGCCGTTTCGGTCTCCGAGAGCCGCGGAGGAACTTTGGGGGTCGTCGACATCGACCTCCGACGTTTGGCCGGCGAGATCATGCCGGCCCTGACGACGCGGGCCGTCGGCGAAGGCCTCGCGAGGGCGGTCGCGTCCCTCGCCGAGGCGGACGGAGTGATCGTGAGCACACCGGTGTACAACGCCGGGCCCAGCGGCCTGTTCACCTCCTTCTTCCAGGCGATCGAGGATGACCTCATCATCGCCAAGCCGGTGCTGCTCGCCGCCACCGCGGCGTCACCACGCCACGCTCTCGTCGTCGACGACCAGATGCGCCCCATGTTCGCCTACCTCCGCGCGCTGACCGTTCCCACCTCTCTCTTCGCTGCCGGCGAGGACTGGAACGACCCAGAACTGGGAAGTCGGATACAGCGGGCAGCGACCGAACTCGTCCTTCTCATGGACAGCGACTTCACCCGGCACGTGAGGGACGCATCCTGGGATCGCTACCGCCACGATTTCGGGAGCACTGCGGCAGCACGGGATGGGATCGACTTCGACTCGGACATGATGAGGCTCGCCGCCGGGGGCTCACTCACAGATGTGGGATCGGACGAGGGATCGATCGGTCACGACGAGTAGTGCGACCGGCTCGGATCCTCGTCGACCAGGACCCGTGCCGGCCGCGTCGAGAGATGCGGCGAAGTCTTGCCGATCCGAGTTCATGTCGGCCGGCAGCGAAGTCGAACCCCCCGGGTGTCGTCAAGGCTGGACGAGATGGGCCTCTCCTCGCACGTGATGGGCAGCGGGGCGTCGCAGCGCATCCGAGGTCACGGTCACTGCGGCGACCACGGCCACGCCGGCGATGTGCTGCCAACCGCCGACCAGGACGTCGAGGGAGCCGCTGGCGTTGAACGAGGCGTGCAGGACACCCACGGCCAGCAAGCTGCCTCCGGTGGCGTGGTCGGTCCGGCCGAGCAGATAGCGGAACGGCGGCGCCATCACCAGGATCAGGATGGATGCCATCAGCGCCTCTCGCGGGGTCGGACCACCTACGAAGACCAAGGGCAGATGGATGACGGCGAAGGGAACACTGGTGAGGAGGGCGCCCTTGGTCGATCCGAAGCGTCCCGCCAGGTGCCGCTGTACCAGGCCCTGCCACGCGGTCTCCTCCCACAGGTTGAGGACGAGGGTGCCGATCAGCAGCGTCGCCACCAGGTAGCTCGTGATGGTGGTCGTCCATCCGTCGGTGGGTGCGGCCAGGGTGTCGGTTGCAGCGGCGATGGCGACTGTCGTCAGCGGCAGGACCAACACCGCCAGGGCCCAGTTGCGCCATCCGATCCGCCATCGGAAGGCACCGTTGAAGAGCTGGCGCACCCCGCCGGCTCCGGAGCGTCGGGCGGTCAGCACGGCCCCTCCGAGCAGGGGCCCGAAGGTCATTGTCAGGAGGAACGGTTCGGCGGGAAGGTCGAAGGCGGCGGGGATGGCCAGCAGCGTCGTGCCGATGACCAGGATCGCAACCATGTATCTGTGGACGAGCCGGGACTGGATTCGTAGCGGGCGGGGAGTGGTGTCGGACTGCATCGTGATCTCCTTGGGTTACAGGTGTGTGGGGATGGTTTCTGTTGGCGACCCTCAGGGCGGGTGCCGGTGAGGTGTGCGTCGACGAGCGTCTTCGGATCGGGGGCGGGTCATCGGTCGGCCGCCAACGCCCACGACGGCCGCTCACGCAGAGCATGGAGGTGGTCCGCCAGCATCCGCCTTCCCCGTAACATCCGCGACTTGACCGTGCCGGCCGGGAGCCCGAGGACCGCGCCGATCTCGCCGATCGAGAGTTCCTCGACGTCGGACAGGACGACCGCTGCGCGGTAGTGGTCGGGGATCGAAGCCATCGCCGCCCGGATGTCCGAGCGCAGGTCGATCGCTTCGAGTGGGGCGGCGGCGGAGGCGTCCGCCGTGTCGTGGTCGTCGGAGAGGGGGTCGGCTCGCCTCCGCCTCTGGCGGCGGAGGTGGTCGAGGCATGTGTTGGTCGCCACCCGGTAGAGCCAGGTCGACAGTTGGGCGTGCCCTGCGTATCTGTCCGCCTTCCTGAGGAGGGTGAGAAAGGTGTCCTGGGTGGCGTCGAGTGCGGCCTGGCGGTTCCTCATCATCCGCAGGGCGACGGCGAACACCATGTCTTGGTGACGTCGCATGATCTCGGCGAACGCCTCCCTGTCTCCGGCGGCGGTCCGCTCCATCAACTGCGGATCGGTGCGCTCGTCGCTGGCGTGGATCACGGCGGTCATCCTCTCCCTCGGCCCATCGGGACCACATCGACCGTGAGGGCTCTGTGGCTGGGTCGGTCGTCGAAGAACGCAGAGTCCTGCCGTGTTCGACCGCCCACTTGTGGGCTGATCACCGCGACCGCGATGAGGAGAGCGCCGACCAGCTGAGGCGGTGTGAGGCTCTCTCGAAGGAGCGTCCACCCCAGGACGGTGGCCATGACCGGGCTCAAGAGACCCAGGAAGGTGAGAGCGTTGACGGGCAGCCGCTCTATGCCGCGGAACCACAGGCTGTACGCCACGCCGGTCCCGACGAGGGCGAGCCACCCTGTCCCGATCCAGTTCTCGACGGTGAAGGCGGGTGGTGCACCTTCCACGAGGATCGCCAGCGGGGTTAGTAACAGCCCACCCGCCACCAGCTGCCACCCGGTGGCGGTCAGCAGTCCGACGGGGCGGCCCCACCGTTTCGTCAACACGACCCCGGCCGCCATCGACAGCGTTCCAGCGAGTGCTGCTGTGACACCGACGGGATCCAGCGCCGCCCGGGGTCCGAGCACGAGGAGCGCCACGCCGGCCACGCCGGCGAACCCGGCAGCGGCCACCCGGCGGGTGAACCGTTCCCCGAGGAGCCATGCGGCGAGGGCGGCTGCGACGATCGGTTGGAGGGCGCCTGCCGTCGCTGCGACGCCCCCGGGCAACCGGTAGGCCGCCACGAACAACAGCGCGAAGAACGCGCCGATGTTCAAGGTGCCGAGGACGGCGCTGCGCCACCACCAGGATCCATGGGGCAGCCGACGCGACGCCGCGGTGAGCACGATTCCGACGGGGAGGGCTCGCAGCAACGCCGCCAGCAGCGGCCGATCGGCGGGCATCAGCTCGGTGGTGACGATGTAGGTCGTGCCCCAGATGACCGGGGCGAGCGCGGTGAGCAGGAGGGTGGGTGTCACGGGCGCCGTTCCGCGCTCTGCTCCACCGGGGCGGTGGTGGCGTAGTGGTAGGACTTCCTCACGATGCCCCACACGATGTCCAGCTCGTCGCCGGTGCGGGGACCGAAGAGCATCATGGTTCCCGAGACAGGATGTGGCTCGCCCCAGCCCGTCTCGAGGACGCGGTCGTAGAGCGCCGGGGGAAGTGTGAGATGCAGGCTCCCGTCGTACGCGGCGTGGATGTGCGCGAATTCGGTGCCGCGTTGGAACGCACTCCGCGGTCCGTGCGCCAACTTCGCGTCGAGGTGGAACGCCCGGGCGTCCGGCAGGGAGACCAAGCTGCGTCCGACGGTGATCCCCGGCAACTCGATAATGCGCCGGTACAGCGCCTCCTGCATTGCCGGGGGCGCATTCTGGCCCAGCTGCTGATGGGGGAAAGGGTGGTCTGCCGACGGGCGACTGGTCGTGGGTGGGACGCCCTGACGGCGCGGTACGGAAGTGGCCATGTTCTGAAGTCCTGTTCGGTCGTGATCGGTGAACGGGCGGGGACTGCGATCAGCCTGCAGCGAGGACGCGGTCGTGTTCCGGGGCGCGGAGGCGGGCGATCGCCGATGCGTACAGGGCGAGCCGCGCTCCTTGCTGTCTGGCGGCTGCGAGGGCGAGCTGGATGTCGGCTCCTCGCCCGTCCGAGGCGTAGGTCGTGCCGTAGGGGTTGCCGCCGGCCGCGGTCATCGCGTCGTGCGTGTAGCCCGGGGGGACGAGTACCGATCCCCAGTGATAGAAGACATTCGAGAGGCTCAGGATCGTCGCTTCCATGCCGCCGTTGGGGTTCTGTGCCGACGCGAACACCGTCACCGGTTTGTCCGTCAGGTCACCCGCTCGCCACAGCCCTCCGGTGGTGTCGATGAACTGCTTGAGCTGGGCCGCGGGGGTTCCGAATCGAGCGGGGGTTCCGAAGGCGAATCCGTCGGCCCAGCGCAAGTCGTCGTGGGTCGCCTCCGGGATGCCCCGCGTGGCTCTGGCGTGAGCGGCCCAGGCAGGATTGGCGTCGATCGCCGCCGCCGGCGCCAGTTCGGCGACACGGCGGAGCCTGGCGTCGGCCCCTGCACGGGCAGCCCCCTCGGCAACCGCCTGAGCGAGTCGGTGCACATGGCCGGTGGAGCTGTAGTAGATGATCGCGACCCGAGCGGACATTTCTCTTCCTCCTAAGTAACTTGCTAAGAAGCAACTGTCGGTACGGACACTATCGCCAAACTATCTTCCAGTCAAGAAGCTTTCTGGTAAGATTCCTGAGAACTGGAGGCACCATGGAACAGGACATCATCGATCGCATCAGCAGCGAGCTCGTCGACATCGGCGTGGAGGCCGATCGCGGGGGCTTGGCTGTGACCGGGCGAATCCTTCGGTTGGCGAGGAGCGTCGAAGCCGCTCGCGAGCGAGTCCTCGACGGGTTCGGCTTGTCGGTCGCGGACTTCGACGTCATGGCCACACTCCGCCGCAGGGCCGAGCCGAACGGGCTCAAGGCAAAACAACTGCAGGCGTC
>DATHWB010000149.1:0-2410 GCA_035460965.1 Acidimicrobiia bacterium | reverse complement strand
CACCGAGCCGCGGGATCTCCCGATTCCGGGCCGCCAGCTCGAAGGGATCCACCAGGCGATGGAGTACCTGCCCGGGGCCAATCGGGTGCAGCAGGGTGACCTCGCCGAGCCGCCCATCACAGCCGCCGGCAAACGGGTCGTCATCATCGGGGGTGGCGACACCGGCGCCGACTGCCTGGGCACCGCCCACCGGCAGGGGGCTGCATCCGTTCACCAGTTCGAGATCATGCCCCGACCGCCGGACCATCGGGACGAATCGACACCATGGCCGACGTACCCGTTGCAGTACCGGGTCTCCTCCGCCCACGAGGAAGGTGGGGCCAGGGAGTTCTCCATCAACACCGAGGCGTTCATCGCCGGAGTCGATGGCAGGGTGGGCGCCCTCCGGACCCATCGGGTCGAGATGGGCTTCTCCAACGGCCGGCCGACGTTCGAGAAGGTGCCCGGCAGCGAGGAGGACTACCCCGCCGACCTGGTACTGCTGGCGATGGGCTTCACCGGTCCCGAGCACAGCCCGATGCTGGCGCAGTTCGGCGTCGACCTGACCGACCGGGGAAACGTGGCCAGGTCCGACGACTGGCGCACCAACGTCGACGGGGTCTTCGTGGCGGGCGACATGGGCAGGGGGCAGTCGCTGATCGTCTGGGCCATCGCCGAAGGTCGCGGCGCGGCGGCGGCGGTCGACCGCCACCTGATGGGCGAGACCATGCTCCCGTCGCCGATTCCGCCGACCGCGGCCCCACTGCGGTAGGACCGACCGATGCCTGTGATCGTCGTCGGCGCCGATACCCCTCTGGGTCGCCGGATCGTCGACGCCCTCTACGAGCCGGACCGGGAGATCCGGGCGTTCGTGAGCGACGTCGGCACCGCCGAGGAACTCCGCACGATGGGGGTCAAGGTGGCACTCGGTGACGTTTCCGACGCGTCCCACGTGTCCGGTGCCGCGCTCCGCTGTTTCAGCGCGGTGCTCGTGACCGAGGCCGCGAGCGACGCCCGTGAGCGGTCGTTCGCCCGCAGCGTCGACGCCGTCCTCGACGGGTGGGTCGAGGCCGTGTCGGAAGCAGGTGTGACACGGGTGATCTGGGTCGGCGAAGGCGAGCGGGACGTCCCGGGAACCGAATGGGTGTCGGTCGACGCATCGGCGGAAGATGCCGCCGCTCGTGTCGTGGCACTCGACGACGTCGCCGACCTCTGAACGCCCGGCCTCAGAGGAGGATCGGCAGGAGCGACGACAGCCGCTCGGCCCACAGCCCCCGCAGCGCCCGCTCTTGGGCCTCCACGAGCATGGCGTACGGATCGATCGCGCGATCGTTCCGATGGAGCTCCAGGTGGGTGTGCGGGATCGTGTGCTCGGCGTTTCCGGAGTCGCCGACGTAGCCGATCAACTGCCCGGCATCCACGAACACGCCCGGTGCGATCCCCGCCGCGATCGCTGTTGCGAGTCCCCCGCGTCCGTTGTCCGTCCCGGGTTCGTCGGTGTCGAGGTGCATGTACCAGGACGTCCAGCCCCCACCGTGGTCGACCACGATGTACGCCCCCGAGCGAGGTCCGGTGGAGATCCGCGTCACGACACCCGCCGCCAGCGAGTAGACGGGCGAACCCTTGGGTGCGTGCAGGTCGATTCCGATGTGCCGGTGTCCGTCTGCTCGGCTTGCGCCGAAGGTGTCGAGAAACCAGGTTGCCTCCGGATCCTGAGGGAACACGATAACGAATTCGCCGACCGGCCCGTCCCCCAGGAGCGTGGGTTCGCTCGCCGCGATCGCGGCCACCGGGAAGGACACCGCCAGGGTGGCGACGAGGACGAAGAGCGAGAGGCGACGCGACATGAATACTCGAACTGACTGGTGGAGAATCGGGGATGTTGCCGCCGGGCGATGGACACGTCAAAACCGCCGGACGCGAAGGTCCGGCGGTTTTGCCTGCACAGCATCCCCCAGACCCCACGGCGCCGAGGCGCCGCTCCCTGGCTGGGACCGCGTCAGGAATCTCCGTATCGGCACGGAAAGGGGATCACTTGAGGGCCGCGAGGATGCGCTCCACTTCGCTCCTCGCCTGCTGCTCGGAGGTCACCTTCACGGTCCGCATCCCCATCGCCCGCGCCGGCTTCAGATTGGGTCCGAGGTCGTCGAACATGACACATTGGGTGGCCGCCACCCCCAAGCGCTCGAGGCAGATTCGGTAGATCCGGGGTTCCGGCTTGCGGGTTCCCTCGACGACCGACTCGACCATCACGTCGAAGTGCTCGGCGAGTCCGTCGGGTCCGAAGGGTGTCCAGTTGTTGGTCAGGGCGGCGGTGGCCACCGAACGGCGCCGCAACCGGTCCACGAGTTCGAGCATGGCCGGACGGACCCTGATCGACCGGTCGATGTCGCCCATCAGCTCCTCCGTGTCGACCTCGAGACCTCGGGCG
>DATHWB010000148.1:0-4865 GCA_035460965.1 Acidimicrobiia bacterium | reverse complement strand
GGATCGCGTGGATGAAGTCGAGACGCCACTCGTACTGACGGGCCTGTCACCAGCTGAGCACGTAGAGGGGAATGAAGACGAGGTTCGCGACGACGAGGGTGCCGCCGACCCACAGTGCCTGTCGGGTCCGCCCTTCTTGGTGTACACGGTCCCAGAGAGCGGCGAGTCCGATCACGAACAGTGGTGTGCACACGATGAACATTCGACCGCCGAATGACTTGCCCTGCTCCCACGCCCACCAACTGGCAATCAGGTACCACTGGAGCAGGAATCCAGCCGATGCTGACAGGGCCAGGGCACGATCGCGTCTGTAGAGGATCCCGAGCCCGGCCAAAGCGAAAAGAAACACCGGATGCCATACGACAAGTCCCCGCCGCATTGACAGCATCACCTCGAAGAGGGCAGGGTCCAGCCAGTAGAACTCCTCACCGCGGTGGGAGTAAGGACTCGCTACCGACCCCCACAGCCTCTGCCAAACGACAAGTTGAGGGATGAACACGATCATTGCTGCAACCGCACTGATCGCGCCGTCCCGGGCAAGTACGGCGAGTCGGCGTGGGGTCATCGTCCCCCGTTCCTGCAGGAGTCGATCGAGATAGGGGAGAGCCAGGAACAGCCCGTCTTGAGGTCGCACGAGCGCCATGACCCCCGCCACCACTCCGAGCTTTGCCGCATGAGGTGGGCCCGATCCCGTCCGGTTCGGCAGCCAAAGGGCAGATAGCATGCCAACGCCGAGCACTGAGACTGCGTGGGACATGTGAGGCTCGATCGTCATGTAGTAGATGAGGTTGCCGCCGGCGGTCACAAGGACGAGGGCAACCGCCACCGATCTCCTGTTCTCGACGACATGGCCAACTGCCCGTTGAATGAGAATCAGTCCTAGTCCGCCGTAGAGGACGCTGGCGGTGAGTGCGGCCAGCTGATAGGGGTATCCATATCCATCGGCCGAAACCGGGTAGTTCAACGCTGAGAGCACGAGCATCACCGCGTGTGCGCCGATGTAGAACGGAGACCACAGGATGGCTGGGCCGATGGACCAGACGTTCGCTGGGCGTCCGGTAGGTGTCAGGGCGTTGAGGTACTCGTCTCGCTTCTCAGGCTCCCCCGCCAGCAGGATCTCGTAGTCGTTGGTGAAATCGAGATCGCCGTCGAGGATCACGGATGGGAGGTAGGAGAAGTAGTGCGTCCCATCAGAGCCGAGAAGCGACCCGTCCGCCCGTGGAACGAAGGTCGACAGCCAGAAGGCACCCAGGCACGCCAGCGTGAGCCAGACGGCTGCATGCTCTGGTCGGATGCGCTCGGACTGTCGCAGAATCATCCAAACTCCGTCGTGAATGGCATCCAGGTGGAGGGTTTGGTCGGTGTCCGGTCCACCGCGCTCTTCAGCCGACAAGCGACGTTAGGGGCTGGTGCGGCGACGCGCGCCGGAAACGCAGACCACACCGCGTGGCGAATTGGCGGTTCGCTGTCACCCGTCGTCTAGCACCCGTCCGACCGCCACCGCGGCGAAGGCGAGCAGCAGCGGCGCAACCGCCACGACTCCGGCATGGCCGGCCACGAGGACGACGACGACGGCCGTGAGAATTCCGAACACTGCCCCCTCGCGCAGACGGCGCGGCTCGAGCGGCACCAGTGTGTAGTCCCCCAGTGACAGGACCGGCACGGGCCGGACCACGATCGCTGCCCCGACGATCCCTGTCACGAGCACGACGAGGGCGGTTAGGTCCGGGTACTCCCACAGGCCGAGTTCGTCGCTCAGCGCCACACGCACCGTCACCCCGACGGCCGTCACCGCGCCCCAGATGGCCGCCGCTGCGGGTGGATCGCCTGGCAGCGCTGCGTCACGCACGATCGCGAACGCCAGCAGGATGCCGGCCGCCCAGCCCCACGGTGTATCGGCCGCGGCGACCGCCGCTGCCGAGACGACGGCCAGGTCGGTGGCTTTGGGGGGAAGGCCGGTGGTACGGACGAGAATCCGCAGGGTCACCAGGGCGATGAAGAGCGGGGCAGGAGCGGGGGTTCCGACCGCCAGCGCGGCGCACACTGCCAGGGTCGCCGCCAGGGTGGCCGAACGCGGTCGGTCGGGGTCGAGTTCGCGGGCGATCGCCCAGGCGGCGAACGTGGCCAGCCCGCCGGCCATGGCCCGCCGTAGGTCACCGAGACCGAACAGCAACAGTCCGGCCCCCATCGGCAGGAGGAGCGCGACCCGATTGGAGGCGAGCCGGGGGTCGATCGTGCGCCCGATATGCGTGATGTCAGACATGCGTCGCACGAGGCGAAACCCTACGAGTGGTTCAGGAGGACAGGAAACGCAGCGCGGCGGCGGCGTACACCCGAGCGTGAAGGACGAGGTCGTCGACCTCGACGTACTCGTCCGCCTGGTGGGCGATCCACTTCCCACCCGGTCCGTACACGACCACCGGGATCCCGGCATCGCGCCAGAGGATCGTACCGTCGGTGGTGCCGGGAACCCCGCCGATGACCGGGTCCACTCCGGCCACCTCGACGTGCGCGTCGATGACGGCCCGGGCGATCGGATCCTCCGGTGACGTCTCCGTGGCCGGCCGGTCGACCAGGACGGTCACCGTGACATCCACTCCCGTCGAGTTGGCGACCTGTTCGACCGCCGATCCGACGCGGTGCATGAGTTCGACGTGGTCGACGCCCGGGACGGTACGGACATCCACGGTCAGCACTCCGTTCCCCGGGATGACGTTGAGCTGGGGGAGTGATCCGGCCGCCACGTGGGTGGGCGTCAGGTGGGTGAGGCCGAGGAGGGGATGTTCCCCGGGATCCGTCCGATAGTCCCGCTCGATGTCGGTGAGGGCGGTGATGATCTGCGTGGCCGCCACGATCGGATTGTGTCCTTCCTGGGGCATGGCGCCGTGCGCCATCGTTCCTTCGAGGTCGATGCGCAGCCTGATCGCTCCCTTCTGGGTCAGGCACACCTCCCCGCCCTCGGGCTCGCACACGATGGCGCCGGCGACTCCGCGGGCGTGGCCCCGCCGGACGAAGTCATGGACGCCGATCATCATCTCCTCCTCGTCGCACAGCACGGCGAGCAGGAGCGTGCCCGGAAAGGGCCCGGCAAGCTCGATCGCGCGGGCGGCATGGAGCATCGCGGAGAGCCCGCCTTTCATGTCGGCCGCTCCCCGGCCGTGGATCCTCCCCTGGGCCAGTTCAGCTCCGAACGGATCCCGGGTCCATGCCTCCGGGTCACCGGGTGTGACGACGTCGGTGTGTCCCTCGAACAGGAGGGTCTTGCCCGGGAGGCCTCCCTCCAGCCGTATGACGCAGTTCGGGCGGCCGGGCGCCACCTCTTCCACCATCGGATCCCAGCCCCAAGACCGCGCGAGTGCCACCACTTCGGCGACGGCCGCTGCCTCCCCTTGCCCTGGTCGGTTCACGCTGGGGACACGGACGAGTCGGCGGGTGAAGTCGACGATCCCGTCGACGTCGACCTCCGGCCTCACGGGTTGATGGCGAGCCTGGTGACGTCGAGGGCCAGGCCAGGCAGGTCGGCCTCGAAGCCGGTGACGCCGGTGACCGTCACCGACAACGCCGGCAACACGAACAGCCAGTTGTCGGCTGCCACCGCCGTGATCTCCTCCAGCACCGAGGCGTACAACTCGTTGCGGGTGTCCTCGTCCGGCTCGGCGTCCGCCTGCTCCAGGATGGGGGCCACCTGGGGGCTGTCGTTCCCCCAGTAGTAGTCCGGATTGCCGTACTGACCGAGGTCGCGCGGTTCGACGTGAGCCACGATGGACATGTCGAAGTCGTGGTTGGCGAAGACGTCCTCGAGCCAGACGCCCCACTCGACATTCTCGATGTCCACGGTGATCCCGACCTCGGCGAGTTGACTGGCGATGATCTCGCCGGACCGCGTCGCGTAGGAGACCGGGGGCAGCACCATCTTCAACGTGATCCCGTCGACACCCGCCTCGGTGAGGAGTTCCCGGGCCCGGTCCGGGTCGTACGGGTAGACGTCGGTCAGATCCCGGTACCACGGATCGAGCGGCGTCGAGAACGTGCCGATCACGGTGCCATACCCGGCGTAGGCGAGATCGACCACGGCCTGGCGGTCGATGGCATGTGTGATCGCCTGCCGGACTCGCACATCGTCGAGGGGCGGCCGCCGCCCGTTCAGGGACAGCGTCACCTCACCGTTGCTCAGTCCTTGCAGCACCTCGAACCGAGCGTCGGATTCGAACGCAGTGAGGAGTTCCGGCGCGGACACCCCGGCGATGATGTCGAGGTCACCTGCCAGCATCGCGTTGTTGAGCGCGTTCGGATCATTGATGTATCGGAACGTGACGCGTTCGAGCAGGGCAGGTTCGCCCCAGTAGGCACCGTTGCGCTCCAGCACGATCGAGTCGCCCACCGTCCACGCTCCGAACTCGAACGGGCCGGTACCGACCGGCTGGTTGGCGATGGTGTCGATGGCGGACTGCGTCAGGATCACGCCCTGTCCTTGTGTGAGGAAGAAGAGGAGGTTTGCGCTGACCTGGTCGACCCGGATCTCCACCGTCCCCGCATCGAGAGAGGTGACGGACGTGATGGGTGCCAGCGTCGTGGCGAACGGGTGGGCGGGGTCCTTGGTGAGGACGTTCTCGATGGAGAAGACGACGTCCTCGGCGTCGAGCGGCTCGCCGTTGTGGAACGTCACCCCCTCACGGAGGTCGAACGTGTAGACGAGACCGTCGTCGCTCACCTCCCACGACTCCGCCAACAGACCGGTGATGGAGCCATCCGCCTCCAACTTCACCAGGGTCTCGTACACGTTGTACAGCAGGACCTGGGGGATGGCCGCGGCGGGGCTCGACGTGAGGTCGAGGGTCGGCGGCTCGAGTTGGAGGCCGATGACG
>DATHWB010000147.1:0-2649 GCA_035460965.1 Acidimicrobiia bacterium | reverse complement strand
GCGGTCGCCTCGTCCGGAGGCACCTGGATGCAGCGGATGCGGTTCGCCATCGTCCCCCAGGTGATGCCGAACATCGTGGCCTACTGGCTGTACCGGTTCGAGGTGAACATCCGGGCGTCCGCCGTGCTCGGCATCGTCGGCGCAGGCGGGATCGGGGCCGAACTCGTCTCCCAGCTGCGCTTCCGCGATTTCTCGCGGGCGGGCACGGTGCTGTTCATCACCGTCGTCGTCGTGCTGCTGGTGGACATGACGTCGGGCAAGCTGCGCCGCCGCATCATCAGCGGCCACAGCGAGACCGGCCCGGTGGCGGCGTTCGTGCGCATGCGCACCTGGCAACGGGCGGTCAGCGTCGTCGGACTCCTGGCCGCGGCGGCACTCCTCGTCTTCGTGCTGTACCAGCTCGACGTGGTGCCTCCGGCACGGACGTGAACGCTCCCTTGCGGCGGGTGACGCGTGCCGAGCGCGAGGCGCGGGAACATCGCGACCTCTCACCCCTGGCCACCAAGGCCACGGACAGTCGAGGGCGGCTCGTCGAGGAGCCTCAGGACGAGTACCGCACGGTCTTCGAACGCGACCGGGATCGGATCATCCATTCCAAGGCGTTCCGGCGGCTCAAGCACAAGACCCAGGTGTTCCTCAACCCCGAGGGCGACCACTATGTCACCCGTCTGACGCACACCGTCCACGTCACCCAGGTGGGAAGGGCGATGGCCGTCGCCCTGGGACTCAACGAGCCTCTCACCGAGGCGATCTGCCTGGCACACGACGTCGGTCACTCCCCCTTCGGCCACACCGGGGAGGACGCCCTGACCCCTTACGTCGACGGCGAGTGGCTCCATTCCGAACAGGGGGTGCGGGTACTGTCGGTGCTCGAGCCACTCAACCTCACCTGGGAGGTGCTGGACGGAGTCCGGGCGCACTCGTGGAAGATCGATCCGCCGCCCAGCACCCCCGAGGGCGACCTGTGCCGGTTCGCGGATCGAATCGCATATCTCACCCACGACGTGGCCGATGCCCTCCGCGCCGGTGTCATCTCGTTCGTGCAGCTCCCCGAACGGGCGGTCCAACGGTTCGGCGACACGTCGCGGCAGTGGATCGGGTCGATGATCGACGCGGTGGTGGAGTCCTCGGCGTCCGTCGGCCGCGTGATGATGGACGAACCGACACTCGACGTGATGAACGAGCTTCGCGAATTCATGTTCCGCAACGTCTATCTCAGCCCCGAGGCGGAGGCCGAGAAGCAGCGGGCGATCACCGTCATCCGCGACCTGACCGACTACTACGCGCATCATCCCGAAGGGATCCCCGACACCTACAAGGTCGACGACGCCGACGACCTCACCCGCGCCATCGACTACGTCTCGGGCATGACCGACCGCTTCGCCCTCTCGACCCACGACCGTCTGTTCCGCCCCCGGCTCTTCTGAGGCTCGCTGCACTTCCGGTGGACGAGGCGGGCGCCCGGCCGGGCCACGCACCCCTACCCTTCAGGCATGACCTTCGACGTCTCGGCCCTGGCGGATCAGGTGCTGATCGATCCCGACGAGAACCCGGTGCGTCTCGGTGACCTGTGGGCGGATCGTGCTCACGTCATCCTGTTCCTCCGACACTTCGGTTGACTGACATGTCGTGAACGGGCCGGTCAGGTCCGTGACAGATACGACGACCTCCTGGCGACGGGAGCGGGGGTGACCGCCATCGGCACGGGAGGCAAGCGGTACGCCAAGGCCTTCATCGAGGACGAGCATGTCCCGTTCCCGGTCCTGCTCGACGAGGAGGGGACCGCAGCGGAGATCGCCGGCACGCGCTCACTCGGAGCGGGTTCAATGCTCTCGCCCCGCCAGATCGGGGCGGGAATCCGTTCGACTCTCAAGGGCCACCGCCAGGGAAACCCAGGGCGACGGCCGTTCCAATTGGGGGCGACGCTGGTCATCGGACCGGGCGACGTACTCCGGTACGCCGACTACGAGGACTTCGCCGGCGACCACGCCGACATCGACGAGGTCATCGCGGCCATCGGCTGATCAGTACTCGTTCCAGAGTGGCTGGGGGATCGTGAACGGGAGCGGCTCGTCCCAGCGGTCGGCGAAGGCGACGAGGTGGGCTGGGTTGCGGGCGGCGAGTCCCCAGCGCCCGGTCGGATAGCCGGCGGAGACCGCCGCATTCAGCGTCCACCCCTTGTCGGCGGGTACGCCCAACACCTCGAAGGCCTGCTGTTGGCGGAAGAGCCCGAGGATGGTGGTGATACAGGTGCCGACTCCGTGGCCGCGGGCGGCGAGCATCGCATTCCACACCGCGGGATAGATCGAGGCACCGCTCCGGTCGTTGCGGGAGAACGCCATCAGCCACAGCGGAACCCGCTCGAAATTCTCGGCGAGCCAATCGCTCGACTGGAACATCCGAAGGGTCCGGTCGTCGCCCGCCTTCTCCGCCCCCTCCCACCTGCCTGCGTAGATCGTGGCATTGAGCTCGACCCACGCCTCCCGGTAGAGCGGTCCGAGCCTGTCCTTCGTCCCCTGATCGGTGACGACGACGAAACGCCAGTTCTGGGAGTTGCCTCCCGACGGCGCCCGCACCGCCGCATCGAGCATCGCCGCCACCACCTCGTCGGGCACGGGTTCGGTGGTGGTGCGTCGCATCGCCCGGGTC
>DATHWB010000146.1:0-14863 GCA_035460965.1 Acidimicrobiia bacterium | reverse complement strand
CATCCACTCGATTCCGGAAACATGGATGGGCGGCCCGGAGCGAATCGACGACCTGGAACTGTGCGACGGACCGGACGAGTGCCGTCGGGCGGTGCGACGCCAACTCCGCAAGGGGGCAACCGTCATCAAGGTATGCGCCTCGGGCGGCGTCCTCAGCCAATACGACGACCCCCAGCACCAGCAGTTCACCCACGACGAGCTGGTGGCCATCGTGGACGAGGCGGCGATGGCGGAGCGGGTCGTGGCCGCCCACTGCCACGGGAAGGCCGGAATCATGGCGGCGGTGAGGGCCGGGGTGAAGACCATCGAGCATGGGACCTACCTCGACCGGGAGGCGGCCAGGGCGATGGCAGACAGCGGCGCCATCCTCGTCGCCACCCGCTTCGTCGGGGCGGAACTGCTCGCACAGCCGCCCGAAGGGGGGCTGGCCGAATTCGCCCGCCGCAAGCTGACCGAGACGTTCCGCCGCGGCCGGGAGGCGGTGGAGGCCGCCCTGGAGGCAGGGGTCACGATCGCGGTCGGAACCGACATCCTGACCAGTGACGACCAATGGGGTCGCAACGGCCGAGAACTCTCGCTGCTGGTCGAGTGCGGGATGTCGCCCGATCAGGCGATCGTGGCGGCGACCAGCGTCGGACCGCTCACGGTCGGCCCGCAGGGGCGCGGCCGGGGCATCATCGAAGGCGGGGAGCCGGCCGACCTGATCGGCCTGACCGGCGATCCCCGGACCGACATCGGGCTGTTGGCTGACGCCGACAACGTGACGCACGTCTGGAAGGACGGGCGCCTCGTCAAGCAGATTCAGAGCACCGGCACCGTCACCGGCTGACCGGACGCCATCGCCTCCTCGACACACCGGGAGACCAGGAGCGACAGGGTCCCGTCCCGGGGTCCGGGAAGGTCACGCGTTTCACCGGAGATGGCACCGGCGAACGCCTCGAACAACGAGCCGGTCCCGGCTCGGAACGGATCGGTGACCGGATCCTCCACCTTCTCGTCAGCCTGTCCGTCCCGGTGGACGACCACCCTGCGACCGTGCGCGTGGATCGTGGCGTTGACTCCCGCGTCGGCGGTCTGGAACGACCAGGTCGAAACGAGACCGCTGGCGCCTGCCGTTCCGTGGACCAGGGATGCGACCGCCCCACCCCGGAACAGGAGTGTCGCCACCGTGGTGTCTGGCTCACCCAGTGTCGGCTCCGCCACCACCGCGCCTTCGGCGTAGACCCGCACGACCTCGTCGCCGGCGAGGAAGCGGAGCAGATCGACGGCGTGGACCAGGGAGCTGACCAGCCGCCCACCGCTCGCCGCCCGATCGTTGACCCACGAGTTGGCACCGACCGGGGCGGGGTCGTAGAGGGTGTGGGCGTGGAGGACCCGCGGGCGGGGGACGGCTTCCCGCGCGGCGAGTGCGGCGGCGGTGAACCGGAACTTGTACCCGACTACAGCGGTGATGCCCGACTCGTGACACGCTCGCTCGATGTCGAGGCACTCGTCGACCGTCAGCGCCATCGGCTTCTCCAGCAGGAGGTGCTTACCGTGGCGGGCAGCGGCCAGCGCGAGGTCGTAGTGGGTGTTGGTAGTGGTGGCGACGACCACCGCGTCGACGTCGTCGGCGGCCCACACCTCATCCAGCCGCTCGGTGGCGCGCCCCGCCCCCGTCGCTTCGGCAAGTCGGGAAGCACGTTCAAGGTCGACGTCGACACAGGCGACGAGGTTCGCCCTGGCGGAGGCGGCGACGTTCTCGGCGTGGATCCCACCCTGGAATCCGCAACCGAGGACTGCCACCCCCAGCGGGCTCATCCGACCACCACCTGATTGGGGAGCTGCCCGATCCCCTCCACCCACGTGTCGATCCCCCACGGCTTCAGGAACCTCGGTGGGTCGAAACCGACTCTCGCCGGAGTCCCCGTGGGGTCGCCCGAATGGACGATGCCGGCCCGGAAACCGAACGCCACCAGTTCAGCCACTCCGAACACGAGGTCCGAGGTCATGCCCCCGCCGTATGGAACTCGCGCCAACTTCATACGATCTCCTCGAGAGTGACCAAATCTCTTGATGAATGACATTACACTCGGCCCTCCGAGGAGAAGGGCCGACGGTGCGACGTCTCGTGGCGGAGAATGGGCGACCGACCATCATCGAACTCGACCCGCCCCTCTGCGGTCCGGGTCGCGTGCTGGTCCGCACCCGGTTCTCCACGGTCAGCGCAGGCACCGAGTCGTCCATCCTGGCCCGCAGCGCCGCACCGGACGCTCCAGACCTGGAGTACCCGGGTGAGCCGCCGTATCAGCGACCGCCGATCCGACGCTGGATGCGGGACTCCCCCACCCCGACCCCGCCGCTTCCGGGCAGGTTCTCCCTCGGGTACAGCCTGGTCGGCGATGTGGTGGAAGTGGGCGAGGAGGTGACCGACCTCGCCGCCGGCGACCTGGTCGCCTGTGCGGGGAGTCAGGACGCCCACCACGCCGAGTTGGTGGCGGTCAGCCGGAGCCTCGCCACCCCCGTGCCGCCCGGCGCTTCTCCTGCCGACGCCGCATTCGTCACCCTCGGTGGCGTGTCGGTGGAGGCGATCCGTCGCACCGGCTGTCGGTTCGGCGAGTCCGTGGTGATCGTTGGCCTGGGTCTGCTGGGGCTGCTGGCGGCCCAGGTCGCCAGAGCCGCCGGTCTGACGGTGGTCGGCCTGGAGCCGTCAGCCGCTCGTCGAGCCACGGCCCGCGGTTTCGGGATCCACGACGTGGTGGACCCGTCGGATGCGCCCGAATTGGTCCTCGATAGGACGGACGGCTTCGGAGCGGATGCCGCGGTCCTCACCCTGGTCACCGAGTCGAGCGTGCCGGCGAACCAGGCGATGCGGCTCACCCGACGCGGTGGGACGGTCGTCGGAGTCGGCGTATACGGCATGGATCTGGAACGGGGTGCCGTGTTCGACCGCACCTACGTCCATGCGATCGCGTTCGGTGCCGGTCGGTACGACCCGTGGTACGAGGAGGGCAACGTCGACTACCCGATCAACCACGTGCGCTGGACTGAGAACCGCACGATGGCGTTGTTCCTGCGCATGCTGGCCGAGGGCTCCGTGTCGGTCGACGGCCTGTCCGAGTCCTACCCGCTCGACGATGCCGAGCTCGCCTACCGTCGGCTCTTGGCGGCCGATCGGCCCTATACGGTCCAGTTCCGCTACGACCGTTGACGCATGACAAAAGATCAACTACTTTTGCTTTTGCTGTTCGTCGTCCCCTGGAGTAATCGCCCGTGACCAGAACCGATCCGGAGGTGTTGGCTGCCATCGCCCGCTTCGACACCCCGTCCGTCTTCAACGGCGTACGGACCTTGATGGGCGGCGGACCGGAGGGGGAAGGCCTCGAGCATCGGGGCGGAGTCCCCGTGAACTACACCGACCACACGATGCGAGCGATGCTCCCGGAACTGGGCATGGCGGTGGGGTACGCAACCACGTGCGAGGTGACCACCAACAACCGCGATTTCCACGATCTGCCGTGGGACGACTACTACGACTATCTCGATGCGACGCCCGGACCGACGCTGACGGTCATCAAGGATGTCGGAACCCGGCCCGGGCGAGGCTCGTCGATCGGTGACATCATGGCCGAACAGCACAAGATGCTCGGCTCGACCGGGATGATCGTCGACGGGACGATCCGCGATATCGCCGGTCTCCGTCGGGTAGGGATCCCCGTCTGGGGGTGGGGGCAGGTCTCCGGACACGGGCTCTTCTACACCACCCGCTTCGACGCCCCTGTGACCGCCGCCGACCTCGCCATCAGCCCGGGCGATCTCCTGGCCGCCGACGCCGACGGCGTGGTCAAGATCCCGGCGTCGATCGACCCCGTGGAGCTGCTGGCCGAGATGAAAGCGGCACGACGACGCGAGGACGCCCTGATCCCCCGGTACTACGAACCGGGGGCGAGCCTGGCGTCCATACGCGAGTACTTCGCGAACGGCTTCTGGGATGCAGGGGAACTCGTCGGAGACTCCTCATCGTGACCGGCAAGGTGTTCCAGGTCGACGACAGCCACTTCCTCGTCCCCTACACGTACGAGACCGCCCGACTGGCGGAGGAGGGGATCACCCTCGAGGAGGGATTCTGCGAGAGCGCCGACGACGTCGTCACCCGGGCGGTCGACGCCGACGTCCTCTGGCTGTCCTGGAAGCCGAATATCGATCGGGCGATTCTCGAGCAACTGCCCCGGCTTCGCCTGGTCATCCGTTGGGGGATCGGGTTCGAACAGATCGATCTCGACGCCGCCACCGACCTGGGGATCGCCGTGGCCAACGCCCCCACTTACGGCACCGACGACGTCGCCGAGCACACGCTGGCGCTGCTGCTGGCACTGCAACGCCGCATCGTCGCCTTCGACACTGACATGAAGAGCGGTGGCTGGAGCACGCCGGAGGCCGGGTCGATCCGTCGCATCCGCGGCCGCACGGCCGGCCTGCTCGGGGTCGGACGAATCGGGGAAGCCTTCGCCGCCCGCGCCCGTGGAATCGGGCTGGAGGTCATCGGATATGACGGCTTTCGGTCACCGCAGGCACTCGAAGCGGTCGGGGTGACTCCGGTGAGCCTCGACGAACTGGCAGCACGATCCGACTACCTGTCCGTCCATGTGCCGCACACCCCGGAGACCAACGCGATGGTCGATGCCGGGTTCCTCGCCAAGATGAAGCCGAGCGCCTTTCTCATCAACACGTCCCGCGGAAAGGTGATCGACGAGGAGGCGCTGGTCGACGCCCTCCGGGCGGGAACCATCGCAGGGGCCGGCCTCGACGTGTTCTGGAACGAGCCACTCTCACCGGACAGCCCGCTGCGATCCATGCCCAACGTGATCCTCACGCCGCACTACGCCGGCTACTCGGCGGACTCGTGGGCCGATCTGCGGGAAGAGATGTGTCGAACCACCATCGACTTCCTCACCACCGGATGGGCGGACACGATCGTGAACCCTCGGGTGCGCGATCGGCTCCGTGCGCCCGCGCCGAACGCCTGACGATGCCGACACGAACGTCGCTTCCTCACATCGAAGAGCGACTGGCGCACCCGTCGTTCCAGGCGGAACCGCACCCCGCCTACCACATGCTCCGCCGAGAGGCTCCGGTGTACTGGAGTGAAGGTCGCGGGCACTGGCTGGTCACCAGCATGGACCTGGTCGAGGAAGTCTTGGGCGATCCGGCCGACTTCTCGAGTGTCGGGTTCGAGAGTCGCCGGATCGACGCGCTAGCGGAGGCGGTGGCAAGGGAGGCAGGCCCGGTGGCCGATCACTTCGCCATCCTCCAGTTGGTGTCGTCCGATCCGCCCGACCACACCCGCATCCGGCGAGCGTTCGGATCCCACTTCCTTCCTCGCAAGGTCGCACCGCTGGAACCGATGATCGAACAGGCGGCATCACGGCTGCTGGATCGCGCCGAACCGTCGGCGCTCGACGTCGTCACCGACTTCGCCGAGCCACTCCCGGTCGAGGTGATCTCGGAGATCATCGGCATCCCCGAGGACGCCCGCCTGCGAATCCCAGCCGTCACCCTCGACCAACGCGAGTTCTTCGGATCGCCCGCTCTGGTGGAGGACCACGCCCGACGCTTCAGCAGCACGCTGACCGAGTGGCACGAGCTTCTGGCAGGCTGGATGGACGAGCGGCGGACCGACCCACGGGACGACGTCCTCACCCGCGCCGCCGAGATGGTGGACGAGGGGAGGGTGAGCCACGGCGAGGCGATCAGCACCCTGCTCCATCTGGTGATCGCCGGGAACGGGACGACGACCGCACTGGTCGGCAACGCCGTGTACCACATCGCCCGCCATCCAGAGCAGGCCAACCTCTTGGTCGAAAAGCCCGACCTGATCCCCAACGCGGTGGAGGAGGCGCTCCGATTCGAGGCGCCGCTCCCCACCGATCGTCGCATCGCTACCCGCACCCGGCCGCTGGGCGGCGCCACCATCGAGAAGGGAGACCTCGTGATGTCCGTCCTCGCCGCCGCCAACCGCGATCCCGACCACTTTCCGAAGCCCGACGCCTTCGACGTGACCCGGAGCTTCCGCCCCAGCCATCACGTCGCCTTCGGGCGGGGCATCCACCTCTGCCTGGGCGCGCCGGTCGCTCGGCTCGAGGCGGCGGTGGCGCTGCGGGCGCTCATCGAGCGGTTCGGAGTCCTCCGTCTGCCGACCGGCTTCGAGCCGGACTGGCACGCCATCACCACCCACCGTGGCCTGAGGACACTCCCCTTGGCGACGGCATGAGAGTTGTCGTGACCGAGGACTGCGCCGGGACCGGCCAGTGCGTGACAGTCGCCCCCGCCGTCTTCGACTTCGACGCCGACGGGCTGTCCCGGGTGCTGATCGAGAACCCAACCGGTCAGGAACTGGAGGACGCACGCCTGGCGGCCGCGCTGTGTCCGATGGCGGCTATTCGCATCGACGAGTGACTACGCCGGCGGCGGCACCGTGTCCCAGGGACCGCCGGCCGCCTCCTCGACGAACTCCATCACGTCGAGCACCTTCCAGTCGGCGAACTGTGGCCCGATCAACTGCAGGCTGATCGGGCCACCATCCGAGTCACGGCCCACCGGGAGGCTCCCGGCGGGCAAGGCCGCCAGATTCCACGGATTGACCAGCCGGGTGAGGGCGGAGGTACGCGTCTCCACGGCACCACCGACCTCGATCTCCGCCTCATGGTGCGGGTCGGATCCGTCCGGCACGCGGCAAGGAAGGGTGGGGGTGAGCAGCAGGTCGTAGTCGGTGAACAACCGCCTGAGCTTCGCCCGCAACAGCGCCACCCGGTGGTAGGCACGGGCCGCCACCGACCCGGGGATTGCAGCGGCGCGGCGCACGGTCTCCTCCAGATCGGGAAAGTCTCCGAGCCAATCGGACATCGTGTCCGCGACGATCGCACCGGACTCCACGATTCCGATCGTCCGCGGACCCAGGTCCATCGACTCGCGGAGCATGGGGAGCGACACCCGCTCAATCCGATGGCCGGCCTCCGACAGCATCTCGACGACCTCGCCGAATCGATCCGCCACCTCCTGATCGATGTTCCAGTCCACCAGCTCGACCGGGAGCCCGAACCTCAACGGTCCCCCTCTCCACCGGTCGGGACGATCCACCGTCACGCTGTAGGGATCCAGCGGATCGAAACCGGAGATGACGTCGAGCACACGTCGGGCGTCGGCCACCGTCGCCGCCATCGGTCCGACATTGCCCATCGAGTACGTGAGCCCTCCGGCGCGGGTGAGCGGGACGACTCCGCGGGTGGTCTGGAGGCCCACCACGCCGCAGCACGCGGCCGGGATCCGGATACTTCCTCCGGCGTCGCTGCCGAGGGCGGCGTGCACCAAGCCGGCGGCGATCGCCGAAGCGGAACCCCCCGACGAACCTCCCGAGACACGATCAACGACGCGGGCGTTCCGGGTCTGGGGAGTGACGCCACCTGGCCCGCCGAGGAAAGGCGAGGAGGTCGTGCAGACCAAGGTGGATCCGGCCGCCCGCAGCCGATGTACGACCGTGGCGTCCTCGACCGCCGGCTCCGCCTCCATTCCCCGGCTCTGCAGCCCGGTCCAGTTCCGGTACCCGGCGACGTCGGCGTGGTTCTTGATCCCGAGGATCATCCCGCGCAGCGCACCGTCGGCTGGGGTCTGGAAGGCGATCCGCTCGACCACGGCACCCAGTCGAGGCTCCCACTCGTCGATGCGGCGGATTGCGTCGTCGTGCAGGTCCTTCGGAGTGGTCACGCCGGAGTCCACCGCCGTGATCGCCCTGCCACCGTCGAGGCCCCCTGGCCCGCCTCTGGTCACATCGCCTCCGGGAAGTGGCACGCAGCGCCGTGCTCTCCGTCACCGTCCAGCACCGGCTCCACCTGGGCGCAGATCTCCTGCGCCTTCCAGCACCGGGTGCGGAAGCGGCATCCCGAGGGAGGGTCGGCAGGACTGGGGACATCCCCTTCCAGCACGATCCGACCACCGAGTCCACGACGGGTCGGGTCCGGGATGGGGACGGCCGACAGCAGCGCCTTGGTATACGGGTGGCGGGGGTGGTTCTTGACCTCATCCGTCGTTCCCACCTCGACGATCTTGCCGAGATACATCACCGCGATCCGATCCGAGATGTGGTCGACGATGGAGAGATCGTGGGCGATGAACAGGTAGGCCAGCTTGAGCTCGTCCTGCAGTTTCTCGAGCAGGTTGACGATCTGGGCCTGGATCGAGACGTCCAGTGCCGAGACCGGTTCGTCGAGGACGAGCAGCTGCGGTCCGAGCGCCAAGGCCCGGGCGATGCCGATCCGCTGACGCTGGCCTCCGGAGAACTCGTGCGGGAAGCGACTCCCGTGCTCGGGTCGGAGACCGACCATCTCCAGCAGCTCGTCGACCCGCTCGCGCAGCCGCTTCCCTTCCGCCATCCCGTGGACGCGGATGGGTTCGCTGATGATCGAACGCACGGTGAGGCGCGGGTCGAGTGACGAGTACGGATCCTGCAACACGATCTGCATCTCACGGCGGAAGGGCCGTAGCTCGGAGGAGTTCAGCTTCGACAGGTCGTGACCGCGGAACACGATCGATCCTCCGGTCGCCTCACTCAGCCGCAGGACGGCCAAACCCGTCGTGGACTTCCCACATCCCGACTCTCCCACCAGACCCAGGGTCTCCCCGGCACGCAGCTCGAAGGAGATCCCGGCCACGGCCTTCACGCTTCCCAGGGGGCGGCGAAGGATGGTAGAGCGGATCGGAAACTCTACCGAGAGGTCCTCGACCCGGAGGAGCTCCTCGCCGGGTTCGAGCCGGGTGTGGATGTCGAGCTGCGCGGTGCTGGTCACGTCACTCCTTCCCTGCACCGAGATCCGTGCCGATCTGCTGTGCGACCCGCCGGGTGGCCCGGTCCATTTCGTCGACGAAGTGACAGGCGGACCAGCCGTCACCGACCGCGGTCAAGTCGGGGTCGGACTCCCGACAGATCGACCGCCCGTTGGAGAGCGAGCAGCGGGGGGCGAAGGCGCAACCCCGGGGCGGATGCGCCATATCGGGCGGCTGCCCGGGGATCGAGAACAACGTGTCCATCCGAGCGTCCAGCCGCGGGAGGCTCCCCAGGAGACCCAGCGTGTACGGATGACTCGGGTGCTGGAACAACGGCAGGATGGAGGTCGACTCCACCACCTTTCCGGCGTACATCACCAGGACACGGTCGGCAACCTCCGCGATCACCCCCAGGTCGTGGGTGATCAGGATCGTTGCGGCGTTGGTCTCTGATCGGACGACTTCCAAGAGCTCAAGGATCTGCGCCTGGATGGTGACGTCGAGCGCCGTCGTCGGCTCGTCGGCGATCAGCAGTTTGGGCCGGTTGGCGATGGCCATCGCGATCATCGCCCGTTGCCGCATGCCGCCCGAGTACTCGTGCGGGAACTGGCGGTAGCGAGCGGAGGGACTGGGAACACCGACCAAGCCGAGCAAGTCAATCGTGCGCTCCCGAGCAGCGGCACGGCTCACCGTCCGGTCATGTACGCGAATGGCCTCGTCGATCTGCTGGCCGATCGTCTTGACCGGATTGAAGGCGGTCATCGGGTCCTGGAAGATCATCGCGATCTCCTTGCCACGGATCGCCCGCATCTCCCGTTCCGAGAGGGTGAGCAGGTCACGACCCTCGAACGTGACCGGACCTCCGGTGACGACGGCCGGGGGAGACGGGAGGAGTCCGAGGATGCTGGACACGCTCACGCTCTTGCCCGACCCCGATTCCCCGACGATGCCGAGCACTTCGCCCGGCCGCACCTGCCAGCTCACCCCGCGCACCGCCTGCACTGTTCCTTCATCGCCATGGAACGTCACATGGAGGTCGTTGACAGACAGCAACAGGGCCGTGTGGTTCTGCTCGACGCTCATCCCGTCACCTCGTCTGCCTGGGGTCGAAGGCGTCGCGCAGCCCGTCACCGACGAAGTTGATTGCGAGCACGGTGGCGGCGATGGCGATGCCGGGCGGCAGCCACAGCCAGGGCAAGCCTTCCAGCACCGTGATCGACTGCGCCTCGTTGAGCATTCCGCCCCAGCTCGCCTGTGGCGGACGGACCCCGAGCCCGAGGAAGGAGAGTGCCGCCTCCAACAGGATGGCCTGGGCGCTGAGGAGCGTGGTGACCACCGTCAACGGCGACACCACCCCAGACAGGATGTGGCGGCGCATGATGCGGAAGTTGGACGAACCGCTCGCCCGAGCGGCGAGGACGAAGTCGTGCTCCCGCAGTGCCAGGGTCATCTGCCGCACGATGCGACACGACGTGGGCCATTCGAAGAACGCAATGACCACGACGATCGTCGTCACGCTCGGTCCGAGTATCGCCACCAGGAGCAGGATCACGATCAGCGAGGGGAACGAGAGGAAGATGTCGACGACCCGCATGATGATCGTGTCGACCCATCCGCGAGTGAACCCGGCGATGAGTCCGAGGACCGTACCCAGACCGGCGGCGGAGACTGCCGCGGCGATCCCGACCGTGAGCGAGACCCGTGCGCCATAGATGATGCGGCTGAGCACGTCGCGTCCTGCCGAGTCGGTGCCGAGCAGGTGTTCCGCGCTGGGTGGAGCGCGGAGCGACATGAGGTCGACGGCGTTCGGGTCGGCAGGTGCTACCAGGGGAGCGAACACTGCCATGACCGCCAGGAGAGCGACGAATGCCGCGCTGATCAGCGCCAGACGGTGCTTCATGAAACGCCGGATCGCAATTCTGAACGGGGACCGAGGAGGCCGGAGGATGATGTCGTCGGTGCCTTCCACGGCTTCGATCCCCGCTTGGATCGACGCCTCGACGATCTCGTCGGAGTCGATCCAACCGCCGGGTCCGTCGTCGCGGATCACAGCCGAATCCTCGGATCGAGGATGGCGGCGATCACGTCCGCCAGGAAGTTGAAGGCGAGCACCAGCACGGCGGTGATCATCACAACGGCCAAGATCACCGGGTAGTCGCGACTGTTGATCCCCTCGATCACGAGCCGTCCCATCCCCGGCCAGCTGAACACGTACTCGATGATGACCGTGCCGGCCAGGAGCGCGGGAATCTGCACGGCCAGCACGGTCGTGAGCGGGATCAGCGAGTTACGCAGTGCGTGCTTGACCACCACCCCCCAGTACGGGACACCCTTCGCCCTGGCCGTCGTGACGTGGTCCAGGCGGAGGACGTCCAGCAGGCTCTGCCGGGTGTAGCGCACGTACGGTCCCATCAGGACCGCCGACAGCACGCCGGCAGGAAGTATCAGATGTCTGATCAGATCCAGCCCGGTGGGTGGGACGCCCAACGTCCGCATTCCCCCGCTCGGCAGCCACCCCAGCCAAATACTGAAGACGTAGATGGCCATCAAGCCCTGGAAGAACGTGGGAATGGAGACCGCCAGCATGCTGCCGACTCCGGCGGCATAGTCGAGCTTGGTGTTCTGTCGGAGGGCCGCGGCGATACCGACCGGCACCCCCACCAGGAGCGCGATGACGATCCCGGATCCGGAGAGGATCATCGTCGGCATCACCCGGGGGGCGATCATGTCGGTGACCGGGATCTTGCGGTGGAACGACACCCCGAGGTTGCCATTCATCAGTTCGCCCAGCCAGGCAACATATTGGACCGGCATGGAGCGATCCAACCCGAGCTCCGCCCGCCGCCGCTCGATGATGCCGGGATCGCCCTGCAACTCCTCCGGCGTCAGCAGCGCGGTCGCCGGGTCCCCAGGCAGCATGTGCACGAGGATGAAGGTGAGTGCCAGGATCCCGAGGAGAACGGGGATGGCGATGATGACCCTGCGGATCAGGAACGCGAGCACCTCGTCACCCCCTCACGTCGACATCTCGGATCATGGTCCATACGCAGGCGAGCGGTGGTGACCGGACCGGGATCCGATCACCACCGCCTCACCTCGTGGAGGAGCTACTCCTCCCAGTACCACTCGCTGATGTTCCAGTAGGTCTGCCAGTGGTCGCCCTGGACCAGCACACCCTTGAGGCGGCTGTCGTAGGCGACGATGTTGTCCAACACCGCCAGGTGCAGGTTGTTCGGGTTCTTGTTCTCCGCCAGGAAGATCTCCTTGTAGAGCGGAGCCCGCACCGCCTGGTCAGCCGACAGCCGGGCCTGGGCCCACAGTCCGTCGGTCGCCTCGTCGCAGTAGTGGGTCAGGTTGGGACCATTGGGGTAGGCCGTGGCGCAGGTGTTGTAGGGCTGCACCGAGCTCGGGTCCAGCGTGAACACGGCGCCGGCGTTCCAGAACATGTGCACGTCGGTGTTGAGCTCCACCCGTCCCAGATTGTCGAGCAGGGTCGGAACGTCGACATTGGTGATCTCGACGTTGATGCCGGCCGCGGCCCACTGTGCCTGCATGATGTTGATCGCCTGCACCACCGACGCCGGCGCGGACGTCGCCATCAGCCACAGGTTGAGGGTGGTCGACGTGTCGAAACCGGCCTCGTCCAGCAGCTCACGCGCCCTGTCCGGGTCGTAGTCGTACTCGATCATCCCGTCACCGACGGTGGGGACGGCCCACGCCACCTGGTCGCCGACCAGCCGCACATTGGTGGTGGGGACCGAGCAGTACCCGAGGAACACCTGCTGACAGATGCCTTCACGGTCGATGGCGAAGATCAGCGCCTGCTTGACACGAGGATCGTCGAACGCCGGCGACTGGTCGTTGAACCCGATGATGTTCGGGTTCAGACCGGTGGCCCGGTCCAGCGTGATGTTGTCGAGCGCCTCGAGCCTCGCGATGTCCGCCGGTGCCACCTGGTCGACGAACTGGATCTCGCCAGTCTGCAACTGGGCGAGTCGGGCCTCGGCCTCGGTGATGATCTTGAAGAAGAGCCGTTCGAACCCGGGGGTGCCGAGCGAGTAGTTCTCGTTGGCCTCCATTTCGACGTACTGGTCCGGGACGTACTGGACGAACTTGTAGGCGCCCGAGACGACCGGGAAGGTCTCGAAGAACGGGTGGGTAGGGATCTCCTCGGCGGGCACGTCACCCAGGATGTGGGCCGGATACATCGTGTTGAGTCGAGTCAGCGAGGCCCAGTTCGGCAGCCAAGCCGCATCCGGGTTGGCCAGGGTGATGACCACCGTGCTGTCGTCCGGCGTCTGGATGCCCGAGATCGAGTCGGCCGTACCGTCCACGTACTCGGCGACACCCGCCACGCCGCCCAACCGGCCGGCGCGCGTGCTGATGCGCGAGTCGAGATGGAGGTGGAGGGCGAGCGAGACGTCGGCAGAGGTGATCGGTGTGCCGTCGCTCCACTCCAGCCCGTCGCGCACCGTGAGGGTGATCGTGGTGGCGTCCGAGGAAACGTCCCAGGACTCGAGCACCTTCGAATGGATGGCTTGCTCGTTGTCCACCTCGATGAGTGGGATGAACATCGCCATCTGAACGGTCACCCGGTTCCCTGCGGTCTCGGGGAACGGATTCAAGGCGACTGGGTCGGTGGGGATGACCACCTCCAGCACCGTTCGTCCTTCCGCCGCTGGGGCGGTGGTCTCGGACGTCCCGGACGTGGTGGTGGTCTCGGCGGGCGCCGACGTGGTCTGCGTCGTGACCGTCGCGTCCGGATCGGCGGTGCTGCACGCCGCCACACTCATGGCGAGTGCGAGGGCGAGTGCGAGCCACCGCACATTGACGACTCGTTTCATGGGTTTCCCTCCGCTGTGATCGGACCGCCGACAGACGACGGTAGTGGGCCATGCTGACCGTCTAAAACTTGATTGTCAAGACTTTTTGCAATTGACGGTGAGATGAGTCACTTCGAGCATGCCCGAATTGATCAACGACCTTCTCCATTCGACGTACCATCTTGACTCCCATGACCCAACCACCCCCGAACGTCCTCTTCTTCGACCCGATCGGATGGGTCCACGAGTGGAGCTATGAACCGGAGCGCGAGTTGCTCGATCCGTTCGACGTGCGGATGATCGAGCCCCTCGATCGGCCACAGCGCGACGCCGCCCTCGCCACGGCCGACGTGGTCGTCGTCAGCAGCGTGGACCGACTGACGGCGGAGCACGTCGCCGCCCTTGAGCGATGCGTGGGGATCCTCTGCTACAGCGCCGGGATGGACGCGGTCGATGGCGAGGCGGCACGCGCCGCGGGAATCCCGGTGACGAACGTTCGGGCGGCCACGGCGGACGTCGCCGATCACGCGATGACGCTTCTGCTCGCCGCCTGGCGGATGCTGCCGGCAATGACGTCGGCCGCCACCGGTCCATCATGGGACCTCGGGGAGCATCCGCAGTTCCGGGCGATCCCGCGCATAGGCGGACGGACGATGGGGATTCTCGGTGCCGGGGCGATCGGACGCGAGGTCGCCGCCCGGGGACGAGCATTCGGGATGCGGACGATCGCCACCTATCGCCGACCCGAGGTCGCGGAGCCTGACCTCCCCCACGTCGACCCCGATCGACTGTTCGCCGACTCGGACGCGGTCGTCCTCACCGCAGCCCTGACTCCCGAGACCAGGGGAATCGTCGATGATCGCCTGCTCTCCAAGGCACGGCCGGGGATGGTGCTCGTCAACGTCGGTCGCGGCGGGTTGATCGTCGAGCAGGACCTCGCCGATGCCCTCGACCGGGGGATCGTCCGGGCCGCGGCGCTCGACGTACGTGTCTCCGAACCGCCAGACCCCGACGACGATCCGCTGTCGGGTCGGCCCGACGTCATCCAGACCCCACACATGGCAGGAGTGTCCAGCGACGCTTCCGCCGACCTGCACCGACTCGCCGCCGAGGGGATCCTCGCCCTGCTCCGCCAGGGTGGGCGGCTGTGAGGGCGGAGTGACGTTCCGCGACACCTCTCTGGCGTCTCTCCGCATCGCTCCGTTCCGACGGCTGTGGGTCGCCATCATGGTGTTCAATATCGG
>DATHWB010000145.1:0-4868 GCA_035460965.1 Acidimicrobiia bacterium | reverse complement strand
GTCGTCCACCACCTGCCGGGTGTGGGAGAGAACATGCAGGATCACCTCGAGGTGTACATCCAGCACGCTTCGAAGCTCCCTGTGTCGATCCAGCCCTGGATGGCGATGTGGCGTCGACCGTTCGTGGGGCTGATGTGGCTGTTCCGGAGGGGTCCCGGGGCCACCAACCACTTCGAGGCAGGCGGCTTCATCCGGTCGAACGAGGACGTCGACTGGCCCAATCTGATGTTCCACTTCCTCCCGATCGCGATCCGGTACGACGGTTCGTCACCGGCCGGTGGCCACGGCTATCAGGTTCACATCGGACCGATGTACTCCAACTCGATGGGGTCGGTGAAGATCCGGTCGACCGACCCGCGGGAGAAGCCGGCGCTGCGATTCAACTATCTGTCGACCGACCAGGACCGACGGGAGTGGGTCGAGGCGATCCGCTGCGCCCGGGAGATCTTCGCCCAGCCGGCGTTCGAGCGATACGACGCCGGCGAGTTGTCGCCGGGACCGACGGTGCAGACCGATGACGAGATCCTCGACTGGGTGCGGCGAGACGGCGAGACCGCCCTCCATCCTTCCTGCACCGCCCGGATGGGCGTGGACGAGATGTCCGCCGTCGATCCGCTCACGATGGGGGTGCACGGTCTGGAAGGGATCCGGGTCGCCGATGCCAGCGCCATGCGGTACGTCACGAACGGGAACATCTACGCCCCCGTGATGATGCTGGCGGAGAAGGCCGCGGATCTGATCCTGGGGAACACCCCTCTGCCGCCCGAAGAGCTCGACTGGTACCGCCACCGTGGTTGACGAACCGAGCGGGGGGAGGGCAGCCATCAGCCCTCCCCCCGCTCGTGGTCGATCAGGGCAGCCAGGCCCTCCAGGTGCTCTCGTGGTCGGCGACCCAGTCCGCCGCCACCGCTGCCGGGTCGAGGCCGTCGATCTCGACGGGCGGCAGCATCGACAACTGGTCGTCGGTCGTCAGCGTGAAGGCCTGCAGGAGGGCGAACACATCGGGAGCCTTGTCCTCCAGCTGGGCGGAGGCCGCCTTGAAGAGCACGTCCTCCGGGTAGTCGCAGTCCACACCACCGTCGCCGGCGGCTGCGCTGGCCCCGCACTCGGCGGTGTACTCCGGCAGGACCACGTTGACCAGGTCGTACTTGGCGACCGCCGCAGTCGGCGTCCACCAGTACATGAGGATCGGCTCGTTGGCCGCGAAACGGGCGTCGAGTTCGGCGACCGTGGCGGGTTCCGAGCCTGAGAACACGACCTGGAACGGCAGACCGAGATTCTCGATGATCTGCTCGTCGTACTGGGAGTACGACGGATCCGTGCCCAGGAAACGGCCGAGGCTGCCCGTCTCCGCCGTCGAGAACAGTGCGGCCATCGCCGGGTCGAGGTAGCCCTCCCAGGTGGCGAGAGACGGGTTCTCGTCGATCACGTAGCTGGGCACGAACCATCCGATCTTGCCGACCGTTCCCAGCTCACCGATGTCCACCACGCTGCCTTCGTCGAAGTAGGCCTGCTCCGGTTCGGTCACCCCGGACGGCCAGATCTCGAGCACGGCGTCGAGGGTGCCGTCTGCCATGCCCGTGAACATGGCGTCGTTCTCGTTGACCTCGGTGATCCGGACGGGGTATCCGAGTTCCTCTTCGATGATGATCCTGGCGACCTCGGCGTTCAGCCGCGATGCCGTCCATGGGTTGACGATCAGGGTGATCGTGGGTTTGTCGGCGTCCGGTCCGTCACCGCCGTCACCGGCGTCCGAACCGCCGCAGGCGGCCACCACGAGCACGATCGACAGGGTCAAAGCGAGTGTTCGCTTCATGTGGTTTCCCTCCTGTCTCCCCGGCGGCGCCGAAGAGGCGCTGGCTACATTATCGATCGATGTCATCCGCCGCCCTCGAGTCCGCATGCCTCGACGTTCGTGGGGTGTGGAAGGTCTTCGGGGCGAAGTCGGAACGGGCGATCGAACTCGCCGAGCAGGGTTCGTCGCGGAGTGAGATCCTCGACGCAACAGGCTGCACCGTCGCCGTGCGGGACGTCACCTTCGACGTGAGCAGGGGCGAGACCTTCGTGGTGATGGGCCTGTCCGGTTCGGGCAAGTCCACGCTGATCCGATGCGTGGCCCGCCTGGTCGAGCCGACCCGGGGCCAGGTGCTGCTCGACGGGGTCGATCTCACGGCACTGGACGAGGCGGACCTGCGCCAGGTGCGTCGCCGCAAGCTCTCGATGGTGTTCCAGCACTTCGGCCTGTTCCCGCACCGACGGGTGATCGACAACGCCGCCTACGGCCTGGAGGTCCAGGGTTTGAGTCGCGGCGAGCGACACGCCCGGGCGCAAAGCGTGCTCGAGACGGTCGGCCTGAAAGGGTGGGAGGGTCACTTCCCCCAGCAGCTCTCGGGCGGGATGCAGCAGCGGGTGGGCCTGGCTCGGGCGTTGTGCGTGGAGCCGGAAGTGCTGTTCTTCGACGAGCCGTTCTCGGCTCTCGATCCCCTCATCCGCCGCGATATGCAGGACGAACTCGTCCGGCTCCAGTCGGAGATGCAGGGCACGATCGTCTTCATCACCCACGACTTCTCGGAGGCGATCAAGCTGGGTGACCACATCGCCATCATGAAGGACGGCGCCTTCGACCAGATCGGCACCGCCGCAGAGTTGATCACCCGTCCCGCCACCCCCTACGTCGCCGAGTTCACGCGCGACATTCCGAAGGCGAAGGTGCTGACGGCGCGGGATGTGATGCGAAGCGGCGACGCCGGAGCGGGCAGCCGGGTGGTGGCATCGACCGATCCCGTCGAACGGCTAGTGCCCGCCCTGCTCGACGGGGTGTCGATGCTGCAGGTCGTGGACGACGACGGTGCCCCGTGCGGGGTGGTCGACCGGACCACCGTGGCGGAGTTGCTGGCGGCCGACTGATGGCGGCGACGTCACCGCCCCTGTCGATCTCGATCGGGACCGTGGCGGTGCGGCGGGCACTGCCGTGGATCGGCGTGACGATCGTGGTCCTGGTGCTCCAGGCGGCGGTCACGGGCACCTTCCCGGCCGTGCTCGACACGTTCTTCTCCGACGCCTTCGACGACCTGGGCGCCTGGATAAGGCAGAACCGTCGCTCTCACATCCTCTTCACGGGGTTCTTCGTTCCGCTCACCTCGTTCCTGACAGGCGTGATCGAGGCTTTCGAGAGTTTCCTGCTGTCCCTGCCCTGGTTCGTGCTGCCGGCTTTCGTGCTGCTGACGCTGGCGCGCGTCCACATGTGGAAGCAGGGGGTCGTGGCGGCGCTGGCGCTGCTGTACGCCGGAGGCATCGGGTTGTGGCGCCCGACCATGGAGACGCTCGCGCTGATGTTCACGGCGGTGCTCTTCGCGGTGCTGATCGGCGTGCCCCTCGGTGTACTGGCCGCCCGTCGCCGATCGGTGGAGGCTGCGATCCGGCCGGTGCTCGACGCCATGCAGACCGTCCCCGCGTTCGTGTACTTCCTGCCCTTGCTCGGGTTCTTCGGCGTGGGAGCGGTCAACGCGGCGGTGGCGACGGTCATCTATGCCCTCCCACCCGTGGTGCGTCTCACCACGTTGGGGATCCGTCAGGTGCCGCGGGCGGCGGTCGAAGCCTGCGAGATGTTCGGGTCCACCAGCCGTCAGACGTTGCTGAAGGTGGAGTTGCCGATGGCACTCCCGACGATCCTCACGGGCCTCAGTCAGACGATCATGATGGCACTGGGCATCGTGGTGCTGGCGGCGTTGATCGGAGCAGGCGGTCTCGGTGCCGTCGTTCTGCAGACACTGTCCCAGCGCCGCACCGGCCGGGGCATCGCGGCCGGACTGGCGATCGTCGCGGTGGCGGTCGTACTCGACCGGATGTGGCGGGGCCTCGCCCAGATCGACCGGTCTCGGCGGGCTTCCCGGCGGGCGACCCAAATCGGCATCGCCGTCCTGGCCGTGGCGTTCGTCGTCGGGACCATGGCCGGATGGTCAGACTTCCCGGCCTTCGCCACGGTCAACTCCTTCGACCCGATCGACAGCGTCGTGGTGTGGGCGAGGGACAACCTGTCGTGGGCGACGCGGCCGTTCAACGACTTCGTGGTGGCCGGCGTCATCATCCCCGTGCGGGAGTTCCTCACGTTCACCGTCGCCTGGCCGGTACTGGTGTTCCTCACGGCCTACGCCTGCTGGAGGGTGGGCGGATGGCGTCTCGCCACGTTCGCCGCTCTCGCCCTGCTCACGATGGGGGCGATCGGTCTGTGGGCGATCTCGATCGACACCCTGGTGCAGGTCATGGTCGGCGTGTTCCTGTCGGTGGCGATCGCCATCCCGGTCGGGGTGTGGGCGGGCCGCAGGCCGCGGGTCGAGGCTGCGCTCGGTCCGATCCTGGACGGGTTGCAGACCATTCCGGCACTCGTGTACATCATCCCTGCCGTGATCCTCTTCACGGTGGGGGCGGTGCCCGGGATCATCGCGTCGGTCCTGTACGCCGTGGTTCCCGGGATCCGCATCACCGCCCTCGGGATACGCGAGGTGCCGGAGGAGAGCGTCGAGGCCTCCCGCACTTTCGGCGCCACCCCTCGTCAGACGATGTTCGGAGTGCGCCTGCCGCTGGCTGCGCCCACGATCATGGCCGGGGTCAACCAGGTGATCATGATGGTGCTGGCGATGGTCATCATCTCGGGGCTGGTGGGAGGCGGGGCGCTCGGCTTCGAGACGGTGCGGGCGCTCACCCGGAACGAGTACGGCCTCGGCTTCGAGGTCGGCCTGGCGATCGTGTTGATGGCGATGATCCTCGACCGTTTCACCCAAGCCTGGGCCGCCCGCCTCCAACCCCCCGCGGCCTAGGGGTATCGCGTACCCAGGGTTCGCCAACACACTCAGTGTGTTGGCCAGCCC
>DATHWB010000144.1:0-10743 GCA_035460965.1 Acidimicrobiia bacterium | reverse complement strand
AGCACGACCAGCCCTCCGGCGAATCCGAGTTGTTCACCGACAGCGGTGAAGATGAAGTCCGTCTCCTGGTCCGGCACGTACGAGAAGTTGGTCTGGGTCCCTTCGAACAGCCCCTTTCCGAAGAGCTGACCGGAACCGATGGCGAGCTTCGACTGACGCAGCTGGAATCCCATGCCCTGCGGATCGACCGACGGGTCGAAGAACACCGTCAGGCGATCCATCTGGTGCTGCTCGAGTAATCCGAGCCGCCACACCAGGCCCAGTCCGGCGACACCTGCGGCCGCGATGGATGTGAGCTGCTTCCAGGTTGCCCCCGCCGCGAAGAGCATCACCAACCACACGAACGGGAACACCATGGCGGTACCGAGGTCGGGCTCGATCACGATCAACCCGAACAGCACGGCCATGACCACGCCGGACTGGAACACCTTCTTCCACCGGAGCGGCTGATCCTCCTTGGTCCCGACGGCCAGCAGGTAGCCCACGCTGAGGATCAGGGTGACCTTTGCGAACTCCCCGGGCTGGAGGTTGAACCATTGCAGGGGAATCCAGCGCTGCGCACCGTTCACGGGCTCGAAGAGGAAGACGGCTCCCAGCCCCACCAGCGTCCCCAGGAACAGGAGCGGAACCATCGTCTCGTATTCCCGGTAGTCGACCAGCGAGATCAAGTAGAGGACGATGAGCCCCGCCGTCACGAAGATGGCCTGCCGCTCGACGGTGAAGGTGGGGAACGCCTCGGCACGCTCCAATGCGAATCGGGTCGCCGAGTAGATCATCACGAGGCCGAGGCCGCTGAGCATGACCTGGAGGGCGATCAACATCCGGTCCGGGCGGTTACTCCTCCGGTCCTGGATCGCGATCGAAGTCGGTGACGTCACGGTCGCCATCAGCCGGTCCTCATTGCGCTGCCGCTCCGGCAGTGATCGGAGTGAGTTTCTCACCCTGCAGGTACTGCATGATCTGACGCGCCACCGGGGCGGCGACCGCCCCTCCCGATCCGCCCTCGTCGATCAGGACCGCAACCACGTAGCGGGGGTCTGAGATCCCCACCACGCCGATGAACCATGCGTGGTTGTCGGCGCTGGCGATGGACTGTCCGGTACCGGTCTTGCCGCCGACGTCTGAGATCGACGACCCGAAGTCACGGAATGCACTGGCGGCGGTGCCGCGGGTGACGACGCGGTTGAGGTCTGTCAGGAAACGCTGGGCGTGCTGCGGGTCGATGTCGACCCGATTGGCCACTCTGGGGCTGTTGCCGTGGACCAACTGCTCGTCCCGATCCCGGATCTGGTCGACCACGTACGGCGTCCAGACGGTCCCGCCGTTGACGAGAGCGGCGTAGGACACGGCCACCTGCAGCGGGGACGCCACCAACGAGCCCTGACCGATGGCGGCGTTCATGAGGTCCCCGCCGAACCAGGGATCCGACGTCTCCAGCCGCGAGGCGTCCAAGAGCCGGGGGGCATCCGGGTCCTCGAGCTGTCGCTGCTGCCATTCGAGGAAGAGCTCCCGGTCGGGGACGATGCCTGCCGCATCGCCGGTCAGGTCGATTCCCGTCCGGGTCCCGTATCCGAGATCACGAGCCATGTCCTGGAGGGCGGTCTCCCGAGGGGTTCCGTCCCATTCCTGATACATCCCCAGGGCGGCGGACCAGAAGAAGATGTTGCATGACTGCTCCAGGGCGCCACTCAGGTCCAGCCATCCCTTGATCGCCGGGTAGTACCAGTCCGTGAAGATCTGAGGCGAACCGTCCGACAGGGCGGGCAGCTCGAGCCTGCCGTCGCAGTTGACGACTCGACTCGCCGCGTCGACCCCTTCCACCCTGGCGGGGAGTGGCACGGCTTCCTCGAGGATCGTCATGTAGGTGACCGCCTTGAAGGTGGAGGCCGGCGGGTACAAGCCTGACACGGCCAGGTTGCGAAGGGCCCCCGACTCGTTGAGCGCCGCGAAGGTCCCGGCGTCGAGGCCCCCGACGAACAGGCCGGGATCGAACGACGGATACGACGCCATCGCCGAGATCGCCCCCGTACGGACATCGAGAACGACGACCGCGCCCCGTTCGGTGACATTCCGGGCACCCTCTCTGCCTTGCCGACGCTGGTCCGCCTTCCATTCGTTCGAGAGTTCGATGCCCTCGGCGAGAGCGCGCTCCACCACTTCCTGCAGCCCCAGGTCCAGCGTGAGGTACACCGAAGCACCCGGAGTCGGTGCCACCTCCGGACGCTGCTCGGTGATCTGCGCGCGCTGCACGCGATATGCCAACTCGCCGGGCGTCCCCTGCAGCCAGTCGTCGTAGATCCTCTCTACCCCGAGCTTGCCGATCCGGGTGTTCGGATCGAGACCGGGCCGCTCCTCGAGGTCGGTCTCGGTCGGCAGGCCCAAGTGGCCGAGTACGTGCGCCATGGTGCTTCCGACCAGGGTGACCCGCTGGGGAACGCGCTTGATCCGGACCCCTGGAAAGTCCCGAAGTTGCTCGTTGATCTGATATGCGTCGACCGAGTCGACGGCGGCGATCTCGAAGACCCCGTTGACGCCGGCGGCGTCGTACAGCCGGGCGATGTCCACTTCGGGAATCGCCAGCAAGCTCGACAACCGCCTGATCAGCGCCTCGGCTTGTCCCCGCTCCACCAAATGCCGATCGACTTCGACGACCGGCACGAACCGGGAGGTCGCCAGGAGGTTCCCCCGCTTGTCGTAGATGTCGCCTCGGGGAGCGGGCGTCGAGATCGTGATCCAGGCCTGGGTATCGGTGACCTCGGCGGCGGTGGCCCCCTCGGCGATCTGAACGAACCACAGCCGCATGCCGAGCATCCCGAACAGGCCGATGAAGACCCCCAGCAGCACGGTGATACGCGCAGTCGTTCTCACAGTCCGATCACTCCCCGCCGCCCATCCAGCAGTCGTGAGGTGAAGGGTGACAGAGCGAGCGCGATACCGGCATTGAAGAGCGGAACCAACAGCAGTCGACGTCCGGCCTGGCCGAATCCCATGCCGATCTGTCCGAAGAGGGTTCCGACGAGCAGGATCGTCCCGATCCCGACGAGCGTCATCAGACCTGCCCAGACCGCCACGGTCAGTGGTCCGAGGTCGGCACGGTCACGGGTCCGAACCGCCACGAAGGCCACGGTCGTGTAGGCGATCGCCCGAAGACCCAGCGCACTCGAAGTCGCCACCGCATCGAAGAGGAACCCCATCGAGAAGCCGGCGAGCATCGCCGTCTCCGCCCGCGCCCGCAGCGACAGCAGAACCACTGCCAGGATCACGATGTCGGGAGCGATGCCGCCGACCCGCACTCGCCCGAACAGGGTCGTCTGCACCACGAGCGCCGCCACCATCCCGACGACGGCGAGGAACACACGGCGAAGGTCCATCAGCCTTCCCCCCCGGTTCCGGCGCCGGCACCGTTCTCTGGGGTGTCGTCGGCCGCAGCTGCCGCCGGATCGGGGGGCCAGGCGATGACGATCACGGCCTCCAGGCGGTTCGTGTCAGGGAACGGCTGGACGAAGGCCGTGAGCGTCTGGCCCTGGGGGCGAGCGCTCGCGACGATCTCCCCGACCGGTAGGCCGCGGGGAAAGGCGATCGAGAGCTGCGAAGTCACGACCTGGTCACCCGCCTCCACCGGACGCGCCGACTCGAGCACGTTGAGCACCATCTGGGTCGAGCCGATGACGGGTTGCAGCGACCCGAACTGATCGCCCACCGTGACCGTGATCCCCTCCACGTCCCGGATGAGGGGAACCACCTGTGCTCCCCCTTGCCACGAATCGAGAATGCGCCCTACGACATACCCGTTCTGATCGAGCACGGGGTGTCCGGGCAAGATGCCCGCCTCTTCCCCGCGATCGATGGTGAGCAGTTCGTCGATCGAGTCCGACCTGCCGATGACATTGGCATTGGTGCGAAGGAGCTGTTCGGTCGAGAGTTCGAGACCGAGCATCTCTTCGAGGACCTCCAGACGAGCCCGCACCTGCTCGACCGCAGCCAGTTCCGCCTGCGCCCGGGCGAGCTCTGCGCGCAGCGCCGCGTTCTCGTTGCGGAGTCCGGCGATGTCGGAGAGGTTCTCCACGAGACGCGAAATCGGGTCGACCACCGCGGAGCCCACCGCCTGCACGGGAGCGAGCAACCGGCTGGCGCCTTCGCGCACGGTGTCCAACGCACCCTCACCGCTGGTGCGGACGTCCATCGTCATCGTCACGAACGCGATCACCAGCAGGGTGACGAAGAGTGGAACGGAGCGGTCGTCACGGAACTCGCGCATGGCGAGGGCCGCTCAGGGTCTGGACGAAGAGACGAGGACGGTGTGGAGCGTCTCGAACTCCTCGAGACACTTGCCCGAGCCGATCACGACGGACTGGAGCGGCTTGCTGGCGGTGACGATGGGCATGCCCGTCTCGTTGGCCAGTCGCTGATCGAGGCCGGCGAGCAGCGCCCCGCCCCCGGTCAGCCAGATCCCGCGCTCCATGATGTCCGCCGCCAGCTCCGGCGGTGTCTTGTCGAGTGTGTACTTGACCGCATCCACCACCGCTTGCGTCGGTTCCTCGATGGCTTCGCGGATCTCCGGTGCGGTGAGCAGGATCGTCTTCGGCAGCCCGGTCACGAGGTCCCTTCCCCGCACCTCCGCCGCCGGTTCCTCTGGCTGCGGCCAGGCCGAACCGACCGCCATCTTGAGTTGCTCGGCGGTTCGCTCTCCCAGCAACACGTTGTGCTCCTTCTTGACCCAGTCGATGACCGCCTCGTCCAGTTCGTCGCCTCCCACACGGATGGACCGCGAGACGACGATTCCTCCGAGGGAGATGACTGCGACCTCGGTGGTTCCGCCTCCGATGTCCACCACCATCGATCCACTGGGCTCGGCAATGGGAAGCCCGCATCCGATCGCAGCCGCCATCGGCTCCTCGATCGTGTACGCCCGCCGCGCACCGGCGTGATAGGCCGCTTCCTCGACGGCACGCCGCTCGACGGGCGTGATGCCGGAGGGAACGCAGACCACGATCCGCGGTCGCGCCCAGCGCCGACGGTGAACCTTCTGGATGAAGTAGCGGAGCATCTTCTCGGTGATGTCGAAATCGGCGATGACGCCGTCTCGCAGCGGCCGGATGGCCGTGATGTTGGCGGGTGTGCGGCCGATCATCCGCTTCGCCTCCATGCCGACGGCCAGCGCCCGACCGTTGGACGAATTGATCGCCACCACGGACGGTTCGTTGAGCACGATGCCTTGACCGCGTACGAACACCAGGGTGTTCGCGGTTCCGAGATCGATGGCCATGTCCTGGCCGGCAAAAGCGAGAAGTGTGTCCGCCATCGGAGGGGGTGTTCTCCCGAGCGACTGTCTCGCGAGTCTAGGTCATACGCACCACTGCGGCGATTCGCGACCGGCAGCTCAGAACCAGATCGACAGCTCCCGCTCAGCGCTCTCCGTGGAGTCCGAGCCGTGGACGATGTTCTCGGTGATGACGAGGGCCAGATCGCCGCGTATCGACCCGGGAGCCGCCTCCACGGGATTGGTGGGACCCATCATCGTGCGGGCGGCCGCCACCGCGGATTCGCCGGACCACTCCATGGCCACGACGGGTCCGGATGTGATGAAGTCGAGCAGCTCGGGGAAGAACGGCTTCTCGACGTGTTCGGCGTAGTGCCGACGGGCGATGTCCTCGGTGACGTCGAGCATCCGCATCCGCCGCAGAGTCATGCCCTTCGCCTCGAACCGGGAGATCACCTCCCCGACGAGTCGTCGCTTCACCCCGTCGGGCTTGATCATGATGAACGTGGATTCGATTGCCATGCTCGGGACGGTAGTGGACCGAAGCCGCTCGCCCGACAGCCCCGCCTACCGCTCGCGCCGATGGACGGTTGCGCGCCCACCGAGGTGCGCGCGCACCGCACCCCCCAGGTAGATCGAGCCCGTGACCAGGACCGACCCGTTCTCCCCCGCCAGGGCACGAGCGACGTCCACCGCTTCCGCCGGGTCGTCGATTGCCCCCACCTCCACATCGACGAGGGGCACGATGCGCTCCGCCAATGCGGGAGCAGGGATCGCGCGGTCCGCCTCGACCGCGGTGGTGATGATCCGCCCCACCCGATCACGCACCGACGCGATCATCGACTCGACGTCCTTGTCCTCCATCGCCCCGATCACGAGGACCCAGGTGGTGTTGGGGAACTCCTCGGCCAGGCTGCGGGCGAGGACCTCGAACCCAGGGGCGTTGTGGGCAGCGTCGATCATGACCAGTGGCTTGGATCCAACCGCTTCCATGCGGCCGGGAGCTGCGAACGCGGCCACCCCGTCGATGACGGCTTCGTGATCGAGTTCCCTGCCCAGCAAGGACTCCGTGGCGGCTATCGCGACGGCCAGGTTCGCCGTCTGGAAACGGCCGTGCACGGGGAGGTAGATGTCCTCGTAGAGCCCATGCAGCCCTTGCACGTCGACGTTCCACCCTCCGAGTGCCGGGCTGGCCCCCTCGACCGAGAAGTCGCTTCCGTAAACGTGAGCGTGGATCCCGAGCCGGGCGGCCGTGCGCCGGGCGAGACGCTCGATCGACTGCGGCAGGGCACCGGTCACCAGGGTGGCGCCCTCTTCGACGATCGCCAGCTTCTCCTCCGCGATCTGTTCGAGCGTGTCCCCGAGGTACTCGGTGTGCTCCAGACCCACGCTGGTGAGCACCGCCACCTGACCGTGCACGGCATTGGTGGCATCCAAACGCCCGCCCAGGCCGACTTCGACCACCGCGGCATCCACCGCCTGGTCGGCGAACCACGCCAGCGCGAGAGCGGCCGTCAGTTCGAAGTACGTGAGCACCTCCCGCGCCTCGAAGATGTCGGCGAACACCTTCACGTCCTCCACCGCCTGCACGAAGGCGCGTTCGTCGGGGTGGCGCCCGTTGACCGCGAACCGCTCTTCGACCCGTTCCAGATGCGGGGAGGTGAACGTCCCGGTCGTGAGGCCATGGGCGACGCACAGCAGCGTCGCCAGCCGGGACACCGACGTCTTCCCGTTGGTTCCGGCCACGTGGATGATGGGGTAGGCCTGCTCCGGACTGCCCATCATCTCCAGGAAGGCGGTGATCCTCCCGAGTCCGGGAATCACCCCGCGCCCGATGTGAGCATCGAGATAGGCGACGGCTTCGTCGTACGTCACAGTGAGTCGCGCTGGGCGGCCAGCTTCTCCAGGAGGCCTTCGAACTCGGCCTGCTTCGCTCTCTCCTTGGCGACGACCTCGTCCGGGGCCTTGTCCACGAAGGCGGGGTTACCGAGCTTGGCCCGGACCTTGGCGAGGTCACCCTCCACCCCGGCGATCGCCTTGTCGAGACGCACCCGTTCGGCGTCGAGGTCGACGACCCCCTCCAGCGCGATGAACCCCTGATACCCCCGCGTGACCACCCTGGTGTGACCGCGTCCAGGGGCGCCGGCAACGTCCTCGACCGCCACGCCTGCGAGCGCACGCACCGCTTCCGCCGCCCACGGCGCCAGCGCCGGCATGACCTTGAGGTCGAGCTGCTGTCGGGGCGAGATCCCCTGGTCAGCCCGGAAACGCCTGACCCCACCGATCAGCGCCTGTACGTCGTCCATCTCGCCCGGCCCTTCGTAGGCGGGAACTGTCGGCCAGTCGCCTCCTGCCAGTAGCCCGTCACCGACCACGTGCTGCCAGAGCTCCTCGGTCAGATACGGGATGGCGGGGTGGAAGAGCTTGAGGAGATCGCGCAGCACCACTCCGAGCGTCTGCCGAGTGGCTGGGTCCTCGAGAGACGACTTCGCCAACTCCAGGTACCAGTCGAACACCTCGCTCCACGCGAACGAGTAGAGCCGGCCGAATGCGTCCGAGAAGCGGTACTCGTCACACAACGCGTCGAACTCCGCCGCCACCTCCCCGAGCCGCTGGAGGATCCAGGCATCGGCGGGACCCGGCTCGGCCGGGTAGCCGCCGTCGGCCGGCACCGACCCGGGTTCCACGTGGCGCAGCACGAACCGGGCGGCGTTCCACAGCTTGTTCCCGAACCGGCGGGCGCCCGCCACCCACTCCATGTCGAGCGGAACGTCCTGGCCGGGGTTGGCCGCCTGGATGAGGGCCAGCCGAAGCGGGTCCGCCCCGTACTCGTCGGCCACGTCCAGGGGATCGATCGTGTTCCCCTTCGACTTGGACATCTTCTCGCCGCTGGCGTCCCTCACGAGCCCGTGGATCACCGTCTGTCTGAACGGCACTTCGCCCATGAAGTGGATTCCCATCTTCATCATCCGCGCAACCCAGAAGAAGATGATGTCGAAACCGGTGATGAGTACCGCGTTCGGGTAGTACCGGCGCAGGTCGTCGGTTTCCTGCGGCCACCCGAGCGTCGAGAACGGGAACAGGGCGGACGAGAACCAGGTGTCGAGCACGTCTTCGTCCTGCCTGAGCTCCGTCGACCCGCACTCTCCACACGCCGCGGGATCGGTCCGGGCAACCGTGATGTGCCCGTCCGGGCAGTACCAGGCGGGAATGCGGTGGCCCCACCAGATCTGGCGGCTGATCGTCCAGTCCCGCAGGTTCTCCATCCAATGGAAGTACGTGTTCTCCCATCTCTTCGGGATGAAAGTGTTCGTACCGTCGCGTACGGCCTCGATGGCGGGTCGGGCGAGGTCGGTGACGGCGACGAACCACTGGTCCGACAGGTACGGCTCCACCACCGAGTCGCATCGGTAACAGTGCCCGACCGCGTGTCGGTGCTCCTCGACACCGACCAGGAACCCCTCGTCCTCCAGGGCTGCGCTCACGGCGGTCCGGGCCGCAAAGCGGTCCAGCCCGGCGAAGCGCCCGCCCTGCTCGTTGACCACCCCTCTGGTGTCCAGCACCACGATCGGCTCCAGCCCGTGGCGCTGTGCGACGTCGAAGTCGTTGGGGTCGTGGGCCGGCGTAACCTTCACCGCACCGGAGCCGAACTCCGGGTCGGCCCACTCGTCCGCGACGATCGGGATCTCCCTCCCGACCAGGGGAAGCGTCACGGTCTTGCCGATCATGTGCCTGTATCGCTCGTCATCGGGGTGCACCGCCACCCCCGTGTCACCCAGCATCGTCTCGGGGCGGGTCGTCGCAACGACGATCTCGCCCGATCCGTCCGTCAGGGGGTAGCGGATGTGGGTGAGCGTCCCGTCCTCGTCCACATGCTCGACCTCGATGTCCGAGAGAGCCGTCTCACAGCGCGGGCACCAGTTGATGATCCGGTTGCCCCGATAGACGAGCCCCTCTTCGTAGAGGGTGACGAACACCTCACGGACGGCTTCGGACAGGCCGTCGTCCATCGTGAACCGTTCGCGGGTCCAGTCACACGACGAGCCCATCCGGCGGATCTGGCTCGTGATGCGCGCCCCGTACTTGCGTTTCCACTCCCACACCTGCTCGATGAAGGCGTCCCGCCCCAGGTCATGACGGGTGAGGCCCTCGTTGGCCAGCTCCCGTTCGACGACGTTCTGGGTGGCGATCCCGGCGTGGTCGGTCCCCGGCAGCCAGAGGGCGGCATATCCCTGCATGCGCTTACGGCGGATGACGACGTCGTGGATCGTGTGGTTGAGCCCATGTCCCATGTGCAGCGACCCGGTGACGTTGGGCGGGGGGATCACCACGGCGAACGGCTCCCCGTCCGGCCGATATTCGGGGCGGAAGATCCCGGCACGCTCCCAGCGTTCGTACCAGTGGGCTTCGACCTCGGCGGGTTCGTACGTCGGATTCATCACGATCCAGATGGGAGAGGGCCCCGGGAGGATACCCGGGGCCCTGGGTGTGGACGTTCGCGGAGTCGGTCGGACGGCAGGACGCCAGCGGCAGACAGGGCAGTCAGCCGGACGCGAGAAGGGTCCCGGGTCTTGAACCCGGGACCCTTCCTACCTAGAGCGGGCTAGTGCTCAGTGGGACCTCAGAGCGTGGACCATCCGCCCATCTCGGTGATGGTCGCCACCTCTTCCTCCTTGCGTCCGCCTACGGCGAACAGCATGAGCCCACCTGCCAGCAGGGCCATCACACCCAGCTTCAGCATGTCGCCGGACTCGAACCCGGTGAACGGGAGCGTGTCGGCCGACACCTCGGGCACGGTCGTGATGGTGGTTCCCAACACTTCCGAGACATCATTGACGAACGTGCAGGTGACCGAGCCACCCTGACCGAGCGTGATGGTGGCGGTCCCGGACGACCCGTCGCCGGCGATGGCCGCGCTGGCGCTGACAGCGGGGTCGCACGTGAGCGTGGTGAGTGTCCAAGTACGGCCCTGTTCGTCGGTGCCGTTCGCCTCCTCCACCACGTACGTACCGGCCCCGAGTCCCCCGAAGGTTGCGGACTCGCCGTCACCGAGAACGAAGCGCTCGCCGTTGAAGAAGAACACGAACACGTGCCCGTCAGCATCAGCAGCGACCTTCTGGATCGTGATCGAACCCGGCGGTGGCGTCGTGGTCGTCGGCGGCAAGGTCGTGGTCGTGGTCGAGGTCGTCGAAGTCGTCGAAGTCGTGGACGTGGACGTGGTCGACGTCGAAGTCGACGTGGTCGACGTCGAAGTCGTCGAGGTGGTCGTCGACACGGGCGGCTCCCACAGACAGAACGTCACGTGTGACAGGCCGTTGGGGATCGCCAACTCGCCCGACTGGGCGACATTGTGGTCACCGAGAATCTGGTCGGTGCCCACGCCCTGACCGACCTTGAGAACGATCCTGTAGATCAGCAGGCTCGCTTCGTTGTTGGTGTAGGTGAACCCGCCGGCCGACAGCGCCACGCTCACATCAGCCGAG
>DATHWB010000143.1:0-5400 GCA_035460965.1 Acidimicrobiia bacterium | reverse complement strand
GCCGTGCAGCTCGGACTCGCGGTCTCCGACGCCGAGGCGCGGCTCCGGGCACACGCGTATGCCGGGAACCGATCCGTCGTCGACGTCGCCCGGGACATCGTCGAACGGCGACTGCGGCTCATCGACGATGGGCCTCTCAAGGGGAGCGATGAGTAGTGTGAACAAGGCCAGGCCCGAGGCGAGGACGATGGAACGCGAAGATCTGATTGCGGACACTTTCGTCGGGATCGTGGACTCCCTCGTCGACGACTTCGACATCATCGACATGCTGACGGGGCTCACCGTCGGTTGTGTAGACCTCGATCTGGCGACGGCATCCGGGATCCTCCTGGCCGACGAGCACGGCAAGCTGCGGGTCATGGCAGCGTCGAGCGAGCGAGCACATCTCCTGGAGTTGTTTCAACTCCAGAACGACGAGGGCCCATGTCTGGAGGCCTTCTCGACCGGCGAGCCCGTGGTCCACCTGGACCTGCCCGACGCAGAGGATCGATGGCCGCGGTTCGCCCCCGAGGCTGTGAGAGCCGGCTTCCATTCGGTGCACGCGTTCCCGCTGCGGTTGCGGACCTCGGTGATCGGGGCGATGAATCTCTTCTCTGAGCAGCGTCGCGACATCGGCGAACAGGCCGCCCACCTCGCCCAGGCACTCGCCGATGTGGCCAGCATCGCCATTCTTCAGGATCAGATGATCCGCCAGTCCGATCTGAGGGCCGGCCAGCTGCAGCACGCGCTCGACAGTCGAGTGGCGATCGAACAGGCCAAGGGGATGCTGTCGGAGCGAGCGCAGGTGGACATGGATCAGGCGTTCACGATGCTGCGTACTCACGCTCGCTCGTCCCGACTCCATCTCACCGACGTCGCCGTGCAGGTCGTCCAGGGCGCCCTCGGAATCGACGAGGTCGTGGCGGCGGTGCCGAGCCCCCTGCCCGAGACATAAGCCTTCTTGCCGGTCCCGTTCCCCCCTGGGGCTCCGCGATTGCCGTGACTCGAGGATGTCTACGCTGCTGCCGATGGAATCCGCGGTCGTCGACGGGGGTTCTCGGAGCGGGACTCCTCGCCTACCCTCGGGAGCCCATGACCATCGCGTCGGGCCGGTAGCTCAATCGGTTAGAGCAGCGGACTCATAATCCGTCGGTTGCAGGTTCGAGCCCTGCCCGGCCCACGAGGTGACCATGACGCCACCAGGGGTATTCCCCCTGAGCATCCGGCTGTGCAACCCGACGCCGCTTTCCAGAAACGCCCCGCCGGGGCGGCGATGGCGTTGATCGGGTTCCCGGACGACCTTCCGTCGAACATCGACGCCGGCCAAAACATCATGTGTCAGTTGAGGCAATCGAATCGGTCCTCCACCGTCCATCTGTCTCCCCGCAACACATGCAGAATTCGACGGTTTGCCGTATCGACCCAACGGGTACGTCATTCGACATGACACCGTGGATCGTGGGCTTCGTGGCAGCGTTCGGTGTGGTGCTGTTCTTATGGTGGTTGTGGTCCCTGCCTCACCCCGATGAGCTGCTCCGCTCCAAGGGGTCGCCTGTCGACCCGGAAGCCGACACGCATCCAGATGCCCGCCCCGCCGGCCCAGGGGCGGAGACGCAGTCCCCGGACGGGCGCCCTTCAGGAGGCGACGGCTACCCCGCGCCGCCACAGTCCTGACAATGACCGGTCCTGATGGTTCGACGAGGCCGTCCGGACACAGCCGGACCAACGGGTGGGACAAGGGCCTGCGCATCGTTTCGGTGTCGTTGGTCGGCGCCACCCTCGATTGCGCCTCCAAGGCCGGCTGTTCCGCTTCTTCATGTCGCACCCCTGGTCGGGCCAGCTTCGGCCCGGGGAATCAGGTGCCGGCGGTCCGCCCCGAAGATCGGGCGTCGCCGGCGTCCGGCGTCTCCAGGAGGTCGATCCAGGACGCCTCCGAAGAGGAACACGCCGACAGGAGCACGACGAGGACGGCGATCGTCGTTCGAAGCCGTGATCCCCGTTCGGGGAGGTCGGTGACCCGTGAGTGATGACGGCGAGACAGGCCTGCGAACGTACCCGAGGGGCGGACGCTCTCACAGTGTCGGAGTAGTCCCGAACCGGTCCCACCTACGCGAGCGAGCCCTACCAGTGGCTTCCGGAAAACCGGAGTGCGGCCGTCAGAGTCGAACGACCGGGCAGGTCAGTGTGCGGGTCACGCCTTCGATCGTCTGGATGTTGGCGACCACCAGCCTCCCGAGCTCGTCCATGTCGGCTGCATCGGCCTTCACGATCACGTCGTAGGGGCCCGAGAGGACCTCGGCGACGCTCACACCAGGGGCTCGACGGAGGGCCTCGGTTACCCGCCCCATCTTCCCGATCTCCGTTTCGATCAGCACGTACGCTTCGACCATCGGCGCTCCTCGATCGGTCCTGCTCTGAACCGTACCCCCGGCGGCAGCCCCGACGACTGGGTGCGACCAAGTTCCCTGGGCTAGCACCACAACCGGCAGCGATGCGAGTGTGGCTCCGTCGCGGTACTCGCGGAGAAGGCACTGCCGAGGCACAGACCGGCCTCTGCCGATCTGCCGGCATCCCAAGGTCGGCCGGCGGCCGGAGGCGAGGAACTCAGCGCTCGGGAACGGGGAGGCGGCGCCCAGCAACCAGGCGAGTGGTCGGCGTCGTGTCGACTCAGAGTCCCAGCCGACTGTTCGCTTCCTCGTCCTGGTCAGGGAACGCGGACCCGATCAGGTCTCGCTCGGGGCGTCCCGCATCCCGGCGACCTCGCGGTAGAGGTGGAAGACCTCCTCGGCCTCTCGGTCGTTGTCGACGAACGACAGGTAGTCGCGGGCGATGTCGGTGAAGCGTCCGGAGTGGCCTGCCGCCGCCTTCCTCATGTCGGGCTGTGACTCCGAGCGATACCTCCAGATCTGATGGAAGTCCTGGGGCTCGGGGCTCAACGCCCGATACGTGCCCAGGTACTCGTAGTTCTTCGGAGCCAGATCCACCAGCCTCGGCTCGTTCTCCTCCAGCCAGGCGATGAAATCGTCTCGTCGTCCCGGCTTCACGAAGAACCCCCAGTCATACAGCAGCATCCACGACTCCTTCCTCTGATTCACAGTATGTCGGCTCTCCGCGTTTCAGCGGGGTGTGAGGGTGGCGAGTAGTTCCCAGTTGGGTCTCCCGGCGTAGAGCAGCGCTCGGATCCGGTAGTTCCGGAAGTTGGTGATCCCGAGTGCCACGGGCGGCCTCAGGTGGTGAGCGCGACGTCTGACCCTGGGAGGGGTGATGGGACGTCCGAAGACTCCGTGGCGGGTGGCGCGGGTGGCGCCGGCTCGATGTCGAAGGCACGACATCCGCTTGTACGACGCGTACGTCCCCGGAATCGGGCCGAGAAGTGCGGTTCTCCTCACCACCTGACTGTGGCCCGCAGGGTGTTCTTGGTGAGAGCCGATCTCTTACGTTGGCAGATGTCCCGGGCGCCCGGGAGGCATGACAGCTCCGAGCGTCGATCGTCTCCCATTGAGCCCGGACCGACGACGGGTCAGCCGAGGAGGAGTACCGGCGTGAACGAAGCCAAGTTCCGAGTCGTAGGTCAGCGCCTCTGGGAGTCTGTCGGCTAAGAACCCACCGAACGTCGGATCGTGATGGCCACCACCGGTACCGCGGTGCGGGTGCAGGAAGTCGGGGAGGGAGATCCGGTGCTGGTGATCCCCGATGCCGGACACCTGTTCTGGCTGCATGATCTCCGCCTGATCGCTGCAGGAACCGCCGCCTTCACCGTCGACGCGGCGGCGCACGCCGAGAGCAGGAATTCGCGGAGACAAGCGCGATGAGACTCGGTTATTGGTCGCGCAACGCTTGGAAGTTCCTTCTCGCCCTGGCGGGTGTCATCGGGTTGTTCGGAATCGGAGATGTGATCGTCGGAGTGGGAGCCGACCCGGCGATAGCGCTGTCCGTCACGGGGCTCGCACCGGACGAGATACGAGCCATGAACGAGCCCGTTCACGGGTTGATCGATCTTCAAGTCAGGGCAGGAGGGTTTCACCTGATCGTGATGAGCGCCCTCTGGACCATGCTCATCCTGGTTCCCCTACGACGGGGCGAGGCATGGTCCTGGTACGCATTGTGGACCCTTCCACTCTGGGGCCTTGCCGTTTCGGTGGCCTTCCTCGTCGTCGAGCTCCAGCCCGATCAGCCGGCACCGCCCCCGGCCATCTCCGGCTGGGTGTTCTTCGGCCTCGCCTCGGCTCTCCTCTGGGCCGCGAGGTCCGGAGTGACCCGATCCCTCTCCCGCTGAAGGGGGCCGGGCGGTAGGCCGCCGTAGGCGAGCAGCCGCGCTCCCGCGGTCACCCGGAGTTGTCATGGCGAGCCGGCTTGCGGCATACTCACGACATGTCGAATCTGCGCCGGGAACTCGCCGCCCAGATCATTATCACCTAGACGCACGCCCCCGCTCGGCGTGCGTTCACCCTCCGTTGGCCATGGCCCGGGGGGTTTTTTGTATCCCGGACCGGTAGGAGGACCAACACATGGCCAAGATGAACGGAGCGCAGGCTCTGCTGGCGACGCTGGAGTTGCTGGGCGTCGACACTGTGTTCGGTGTGCCCGGTGGGGCCATTCTTCCGGTGTACGACGCCCTCGTCGGTAGTCCGCTGCGGCATGTGGCTGCCCGCCACGAGCAGGGAGCCGGCCACATGGCGGAGGGCTATGCGATGGCCACGGGCCGACCCGGTGTGGTTTTCAGCACATCGGGTCCCGGCGCGACGAATCTGGTGACCCCGCTCATGAACGCCCTGGCCGACTCCACGCCCCTGGTGGCGGTGACCGGGCAGGTCGCCACCGGGGTGATCGGGACCAACGCGGTCCAGGAGGCTCCCACGATCGAGTTGACCCGTGGCTGCACCAAGGCCAATTGGCTGGTCGAGGAGGTGGAGGACCTGGTGGGTACCGTGGTGGAGGCGTTCACGGTTGCGACGCATGGGCGTCCGGGGCCGGTGCTGATCGACCTTCCCAAGGACGTGCAGTCGGCGAGTCTCGACTGGAACCCGCCACGGACATCCCCGGCGTTCGACCCGCCCTCGGGCATGGATCCGACGATCGTGAGACAGGCGCGGGAGATGTTGGACCGATCGCGGCGCCCGGTGCTGTACGTCGGTGGTGGGATCATCGGTTCGGGGGCGTCGAGTGCGTTACGCCGGCTTGCCGAAGCGGTGAACGTGCCGGTCGTCACCACCCTGATGGGTCGCGGTGCCTTCCCGGACGACCACCCTCTCGCCTTGGGAATGCCGGGGATGCACGGCGTCTATGCCGCGACCACCGCCTTGCAGCAAGCGGACCTCCTCCTCGCGGTCGGGGTCCGCTTCGACGATCGCGTGACAGGCAATCCGGCGGCGTTCGCCCCCCGTGCCGAGGTGATCCACGTCGACATCGACGAGAGGGAAC
>DATHWB010000142.1:0-8614 GCA_035460965.1 Acidimicrobiia bacterium | reverse complement strand
CGCAGTGATCCGTCGCCCGGCCGCAGCCTGGCCGTCCCGGTACTTCTTGGTCCGGGAGGCCGAGGTGGTGTCGTGGTCACCCGGTCGGGCGTATCGTTGCGATCTCTTCCAGGCGGCGATCTTCGTGTCCGCCTCCCGTTGCTCTTCTGACAGCCGGCGGCGGGTGGAACGGACCGCTCGGGCCGCCGCCTGACGGGCGGCCACCTGGCGGGTGGCGGCCCTCTCCCATTCGACCCTGGCGGCGGAGTAGGGCGCCTGCCAGTGCTCCGCCTGGCCTTCGATCATCCGGATCGTGGAGACGGTGAGGCGATCGAGCACGTCTCGGTCGTGGGAGACGAGGACGCCGGTACCCGGGAATCGATCGAGGGCGCCGAGGAGGAGTTCGGTGCTCTCGTCGTCCAGGTGGTTGGTCGGTTCGTCGAGCAACAGCACGTCCGGTGCGGCGGCGAGCGCGGCGGCCACCTGCCAGCGCCGCCGCTCACCGGGCGACAGGCTGGGCCAGCGATCCATCATGTCGGTCCGGAGCGACAGTCGACCGCGCAGGGCGTAATGCGAGGGGTCGTCCGAGTCGGCGAAGGCGATGACCTCCGGTCCGGGTCGATCGACGACCTGACTGCATCGCACGACGAGTCCGCTCGTCGTGACCCGGCCGGAGTCCGGTTGCAGGTCTCCGGACATCAGCGACAGGAGAGTGGTCTTGCCCGAACCGTTGTCGCCGACCAGCCCGTGCCAGCCGGAACCGAGTTCGAGGTCGACGTCCGCGAGGACGGTGTGGACGGACGTGTAGGAGAAGAAGACGGAGGAGAGTGAGAGCATGCGCGTGGAATCCTGGATCACGGGACGGGTGGACGTCGGGTGTCAGCAGGATCGGCGCATCGCTCCCTCGGGGTGGCGTTCCCACCAGGTTATCGACCACCGGCGGTGCATGGCGGGACTTTTCGTGAGCGGGTTCGGCGGTGTGGCGCCGAACCCCTAGCATCGCCCCACGATGAGCAGCTGGCCTGAAGCGACCCAGGAGCGCGCCCGACGGATCATCGCCCGCTATCCGGAGCGGCGTTCGGCCGTCATGCCGCTGCTCTACCTGGCCATGCGCGAGGACGGCTGGCTGACCGACGAAGGCATGGCCGAGGTGGCCGAATGGACGGGCCTCACCCCGGCCCAGGTCCAGGCCGTCGCCTCCTTCTACACGATGTACAAGCGCCAGCGCACGGGCAGGTACCTGGTGTCGGTCTGCACCTCCATCTCGTGCATGCTGATGGGCGGCGACGACGTGCTCCACGCCGTCGAGGACCAGGCTGGGGTCCCGCACGGCGAGACCGACGACGAGGGACTGGTCAGCGTCGAGCACGCAGAGTGCATCGGCGCTTGCGGAGGTGCCCCGGCGGTGCAGGTCAACTACGAGTTGATCGAGGGCGTGGAACCGGACAAGGCCCGGGCGCTCGTCGACTGGCTGCGCAACGCCCGCCCCGAGACGGTCAACGGCGACGAGATGCAGCAGCTCTTCGGCGGCCGTACCAGCTTCGACTGGGCAATCCCCGAGACCGACGCCGCCCTCGGTCCATATCCGGCGTTCGGACCGCTCGGAACGGTGGAGGAGAGGACGTGACCGATCGCCTGATCACCCGGCGGATGGTCGATCACCCGGCCGACAGCCACACCCTCGTTCGATACGAGGCGACCGGCGGCTACGAGCAGGCCCGCCGGGCAATCGGGATGACCAGGGACGACCTCGTCGACACCGTGAAGACCTCCGGCCTCCTCGGACGCGGCGGGGCGGCGTTCTCGACGGGGATGAAGTGGAGCTTCCTGGCACCTGCCCGCCCGGCGTACCTCGTCGTCAACGGCGACGAATCCGAGCCGGGTACCTTCAAGGACCGCCAGTTGCTGGAGCGGGATCCGCACCAGATGATCGAGGGAATCATCATCACCTCGATCGCCAACGAGGTGAATCACGCATTCGTTTACATACGTGGCGAGTACCCGAAGCCGGCCCGGCGCGTGCAGCAGGCGGTGGACGAGGCGTATGCGGCCGGTTACCTCGGCAAGGGCATCTTCGGCTCCGATTACGACCTGGAGTTGACGGTGCACCTCGGTGCGGGGGCCTACATCTGTGGCGAGGAGACCGCGCTCATCAACTCGTTGGAGGGCCGACGCGGCGAGCCGCGTTTGAAGCCCCCCTACTTCCCCGCCGCCAAAGGGCTCTACATGAAGCCGACCATCGTCAACAACGTCGAGACGATGGCGAACATCCCCCACATCCTGGCGATGGGCACCGACGACTACCGGACGCTCGGACATGCGGAGGACACCGGCACCTTCCTGTTCTCCGTGTCCGGCCACGTCAAGAAGCCCGGCAACTACGAGCTCCCCCATGGGCTCACCTGGCGTGAGCTGATCTACGACGTCGTCGGCGGCATCCGCGACGACCGGGAGCTGAAGACCTGGATCCCGGGCGGCGCTTCCGCTCCCTGGTTCGTGCCTGCCGAGCACCTCGATCTCCCGATCACCAAGGCTGACACCGGTCAGGCGGGTTCCATGCTCGGGTCGGGTGCTGTGGTCGTCATGGACGACACCACCTGTGTCGTGCGGGCCGCCGAGCGAGTGGTGCGCTTCTTCGCCCACGAGTCGTGCGGACAGTGCACCCCCTGTCGGGAAGGCACCACGTGGCTCGAGATGATCCTGCGGCGGATCGAGGCGGGACAGGGTCGGATGATCGACCTCGACCTGATGCTCGACGTCTCGGACAACATCTCGGTCGGTCTCGGCTGGCCCCCGAAGCAGACGACGATCTGCCCGCTCGGCCCTTCGGCTGTCTCGCCGATCATCTCGATCGCCAAGTACTTCCGGGACGAGATCCTCGATCACACCGAGAACGGGGGCTGCCCGCAGCTGCGCAAGCCCGTGCAGGTGTCGATCGGGCGCTGATCAGCCGCACGCTTCGGCGGAGGTGGGGAATCCGAACCGCTCGTCGACCGCTTCGGGATGCTCGAGCGTCTCTGCCACGGCTGCCGAGATCCGGTCGGGATCGGGGATCGCGAACCCACGGGAGTCCCAGCCTCGCCGCCAGCTGTTGTCGAATCCGACGACCCGGATCTCGTGGGTGTCGAGACTGCCCGCCAGCCGAATGAGCAACGGGACTTCCTCGCGGGGGACGTCGGTGGTGACGTGGGTCTCGACCGCCGCCAGGATGCCTCGCAGGCCACGTAGCAGTGACATCGTGTCGGCGCTCTCGGCCAGGGCGGCCAGCACGCAGCGCTGGCGGTGCATGCGGTCATGGTCGGAGGACTGGTACCGCTCGCGCACGTAGGCGAGCGTCTCGGCCCCGTCGAGCCGGCGGCTGCCCGCAGGGATCCGGATCATGGTGTAGCCGCCGGTCGCCGGGTCGTACGACGGGCCGTAGACCGCACGCGGGACGTCGATCGTCACGCCCCCGACGGCGTCGACAACCTGCGCGAAGCCGGTGAGGTCGACGAGCGCGAAGTAGTCGATGTCGAGGCCCGTCAGGGACTCGGCGATCTCCACCAGGGCCGCCGCCCCCGGATCGGGCCCCGGGAACCGATCCGGCCGCGCCACCGCCCACTGATACACCTCGTTCATGATCCGGCCGGGGATCGCCGATCCGTCGGCCAGGGGGAGCCCGCCCCAGTTGCGGGGAAGACTGAAGAGGGCACTCGCCCCGGTCATGGTGTCGATCGACGCCACGATCACGGTGTCGGTTCTCAGTCCCGACCGGCGCGGCCCGGCGTCTCCCCCGAGCAACAGGACGTTGAGCCGGAGTTCGGCCGGATCCGGTGGAAGGGTGGTCGTGGTCGTTGGTGGATGCGTCGCCGTCGACGTGTCGGTCCCTGCCATGGTGGTCGACGAGCTGGTGCTGGACGGACCGGTCGTCGTCGGACTGGTGGTCGTGCTCGTCGTGGCCGGCGCCGAGAACACCGTCTCCAGCGTGCGGTGGGCCTCGTAACCGACGAACCCGAAGGCGGCGTGGGGGGCCAGGACGACGAGCGCGATCAGGACTGCCGCGATCACGCTTCTCCCCCCCGCCAACGACCACACGTGGAGCGCGGGGACGAGCCGGAAGAGCGCCACGGCGGTGTTCGCCGCCAGCACTCCGATCAGGACCCCCGGCTGCACGAGCCTCGCCGCCAACTCCGTCGGCCCAGCCGCGACCAGAGTGACGACGACGGCGGCGAGCACAGCCACGCACAGGGTCACGAGCGTCCAGCCGACCCGACGTCGCCCCAGCCGCAGGTGTCCCCACCCCGGCAGGAGGATCGAACGCACGGTGGCCGCCGAAGTCCTCCGACGGCGATGGTTCGCCTTGGTCATCCACCGGACAACGTAGCCCCCGCCGCGCAGGCGACATCGATATCGTGCTCGGTCATGGAGTTCCCGGTCATCTATCGACGGCGCGTGCGGTACTCGGACGCCGACGCCCAGGCCATCGTGTTCAACGCCAACTACTCGGTGTACTTCGACGACGCCCTCACCGACTACCTGGATGCAGCGGGCCTGGGAATCGACGCCCTCCCCGCACGGGGATACGAGATCGTGCTCCGCCGGGCCGAACTCGACTTCCACGGCTCCGGCCGCATCGGCGACGAACTCTGTGTCGGCGTGAAGTTCGTGCGCTTCGGTCGGACCTCGATCACCGCTCGGGGTCGGGTGTGGGTCGACGGGAAACCCGACGAACCGCTGGTGGACTACACGGGAGTCCAGGTGATGGTCGACGCCGAACACTTCCGGCCGGTGCCCGTCCCCGATTTCGTCAGGGAGGCGATCGAGGCTCTGCAGGGTCCGGTCGAAGAGTGAAGTTGGGCGCCCTCTCGCCCATTCCTATCCTGCCCCCACACCTCTAGGCGGAGATCGGCGGCGTGTCAGAACAGCTCGTGACCATCACGGTCGATGGCAAGGAGATGCAGGCGAAGCCAGGTGAGCTGCTGATCAAGGCTGCTCAGGACGGCGGGGTCTACATCCCGCGCTTCTGCTGGCACCCTCGGATGAACCCCGTCGGCATGTGCCGGATGTGCCTCGTCGAGATCGAGACTCCCCGTGGGCCGATGATGGTGACCGCCTGCACGAACCCGATCAGCGACGGGATGGTGGTCGACACCCAGAACGAGACGATCAAGAAGGCGCAGGAGGGGATCCTCGAGTTCTTGTTGGCCAATCACCCCCTCGACTGCCCCGTCTGCGATCGCGGCGGCGAGTGCCCCTTGCAGGATCAGACGATGTCGTACGGGCCGGGCGAGTCCCGGTTCGTCGAGGAGAAACGCCACTTCGAGAAGCCGATCCCCATCTCGGACCTGGTGCTGCTCGATCGGGAGCGCTGCATTCTCTGTGCTCGCTGCACGCGCTTCTCCGAGGAGATCTCCGGCGACCCTCTCATCGAGTTCACCGACCGTGGCAACACGACCCACATCAGCACCTTCCCGGACCTGCCCTTCTCGTCCTACTTCTCCGGGAACACCGTGCAGATCTGTCCCGTCGGCGCCCTCACCGCCACCGCCTATCGGTTCCGTGCCCGTCCCTGGGATCTGGCGGCCGTCGAGTCGACGTGCATGCACTGCACCGCCGGAGACAAGATGACCGTGCAAGCGAGCCAGAACCAGGTACTCAGGTTCCTCGGTGTCGACTCCGAGCACACCAACCACGGCTGGCTCTCGGACAAATGCCGCTTCGGGTTCGAGTACATCAACTCGACCGATCGGCTGACGATGCCGCTCATCCGCCAGGGTGACGGGCATCGGGAGGCGTCGTGGGCGGAGGCACTCACCCTGGTGGCCGATCGTCTCACGGCGATCCGTGACAACCACGGCCCGGACGCGGTCGGGGCCATCGGCGGAGCCCGCGGCACCAACGAGGACGCCTACGCGCTGTCGAAGTTCATGCGGACCGTGATCGGCTCGCACAACGTGGACGCCCAACTCGACGACGGTCTCGAACCGCAGTTCCTCGCCGCGACCGCGGGGCGGGGCAGCATCGGCGATCTGGAGTCTGCCAAGACGGTGCTCGTGTGGGGTCCGGACCTCAAGGAGGAGCACCCGACGCTGTATCTGCGTGTGCGGCGGGCGGCCCAGGAGTTGGGTGCGACGTTGATCGTCATTCATCCTCGCGCCACAGGCCTCGACGACCGCGCCACCACCGTCCTTCGTTATCGGCCGGGCGCAGGTGCCGAGCTGCTCGCCGACCTTCGCTCTGCCGAGGGCGCCCACCCGGAGGTCGCCGAGGCTCTCAGGACCGGCCCGGTGGTCGCCCTGCTCGGAAGGACCGGGTACGGCGAGGACCCGAGACTGCCCGAGGCCGTGGCGGCGTGGGTGAGGACCTTCGACGATGCCGTGATCCTGCCGCTGGCGCGTCGGTCCAACGTGTTCGGGGCGCTCGACATGGGTCTGGCCCCGAACCTCTTGCCGGGCCGTGTGTCGGTGTCAGCGGCCGACGCTTTCGGGGACGTCTGGGGAGATTTGCCGTCGGTCCCCGGCCGGTCCACCGCCCAGATGCTGGACGGATCCCTGAAGGCGCTGATCCTGCTCGGCGCCGACCCGGCGGCCGATGTGCCTGACGCCGCCCAGGCCCGCCGAGCATTGGCTGCTTGTGACTTCGTCGTGTCGATCGACCTCTTCCGCAATGCCTCGAGTGCGACCGCCGACGTGATCCTCCCGGCAGACGGGTTCGCCGAGAAGGACGGAACCGTCACCAACCTGGAGGGCCGGGTCCAGAAGGTCAACGCCATCACGACCGGCACCGGCCAGTCCCGGCCCGACTGGTCGATCCTCGACGATTTGGCGACCCGCATGGGTGTCTCGCTCGGATTCGACTCTGCCGAGGGCATCGCCAAGGAGATCGCGACGGTGGCCCCCGCCTACGCCGGTGTGACGTGGGACCTGCTCGACTGGGACGAGCGCGACGGGGTGGTGGTGCCCTTCGGCGAGGCGAGTCAGCCCCTGTCCTATGTGCCGGCCGACACGCCCGGCGAGATAGTCAAGGGCTCACTCGTCCTGCATTCCGCCCGCACGATGTACGACGACGGCGTCCTCCTGCGCAACGGGCTGTCTCTTCACAAACTCGCACCGGGAGCGGCCCTCCACGTTCATCCCGACGATGCCCAGCGGCTGGGCGTCGACGGGGAGGCGGTGATCACCGCCGGTGATGTGTCCGCCACCCTCCCGGTCGTGCGCGACGCGTCCCTGGCGCGGGGCACTGTCTACGTTCCGTTCAACCAACCAGGTGGACCGTCGCTCGGTTCGGACCTCCTGGTCCAGGTCGCTCCGGCCTGATCGGTCCCGAGAACCTACGGTGAGCCGATCCTGCGGCGGGTGGCAGGTCAGCGCGCCACTCGATCGCGTTCGAGAACCGACGGCCTTCGAACCCGCGGCTGCTTGGATCACCGTCTCCTACCCGAATCACGTTCACCGAGAGGACGGCAATGTCCGGCACGTACGTCATCAAAGGAAGCACCCTCATCGACGGAAATGGGGGCGACCCCGTCGCGGGGAGTGTCATCGTCGTCGACGACGGCACGATCTCCGCCGTCGGACCCGACGTCGTGATCCCGCCCGAGGCCGAGGTGATCGATGCGACCGGCAAGTTCACGATGCCGGGGATCATCGATTCCCACATGCACGTGCATCCCAACCAGGACGTGCCGAACGACATCCGGATTCACCTCAGGGTCGGGTTCAACGCCATCAACACGTTGCGCCAGTCGCTCGGACGCGGCGTCACCACGGTCGTGAGCATCACGGGCGGTCCGTCGGCAGTCGAGCTCACGAACGCGATCGACGAGGGATACGTCGACCGCACGTCGACGCAGCTGGTGGCCGGTGTGGTGAACGCCTCCGGCGGGCACGTGCGGGGTCGTCATGCGGACGGCCCGTGGGAGATTCGCAAGGCGGTGCGCGAGTTGGCGTCTGCCGGGTGCACCGTGATCAAGACCGCCGCCACCGCGGGGTTCCAGTGGAAGCACGAGCGGGTCCACTGGCCCGACTACACCGAGGAGGAGTTGGTCGCCCTGGTGGACGAGTGCCGCATGCGGGATCTACCGGTGGCGGCGCACGCCCACTCGCAGCCGGGTCTGAACTATGCGATCAACGCCGGGGTCCACATGATCCATCACGGCGCCCACATCGACGACGAGGCTTTGGAGGGGATCGCGGCTGCCGACCTGTACTTCGTGCCGACCCTGTTCGTGACCAGCACGGATCACATCGCCAGGATGCCGTGGCCATGGACCAAGGAGCGCATGGAGATCGCCCACCCCATCCACCGGGAGGGCGTACGCAAGGCTCACGCCATGGGGGTCAAGATCGCGTTGGGGACGGATGGCGGGCCCGGTGACGCCATGATCGAACTGGCGGAGCTGGTCGACTGCGGTCTGTCACCGATGGAGGCCATCGTGGCAGGGACGAGGAACACCGCCGATGCGCTCATGATCCTGGATCAGGTCGGCACGATCGAGCCGGGCAAGCGAGCAGACCTCCTCGTCCTCGGTACGAACCCATTGAAGGACATCACCGCACTCCAGGACGTCGAGAACATCGACCTGGTGATGGCGAGAGGCGAGGTGCAGTCGACTTCGGCCGAGATGAAGACCCATCTCGACTCGCGGCTCTCCGGA
>DATHWB010000141.1:0-36597 GCA_035460965.1 Acidimicrobiia bacterium | reverse complement strand
GTGTGTTCCGGGGTGTGGCCGGGGGTGTGGATCGGACGGATGCTCAACGCCCCGTCCCCCTTCAGGTCCTCCAGGTGGAAGGCAGGGACGAACGTGAAGCCTGCCCCGGCCCCGGCGGGCATCACCAGATCGGCGCCCAGTCGGGCGGCGAGGGCGGGAGCGCCGGAGAGGTAGTCGTTGTGCACGTGGGTGTCGACGACGTGGGTGACCATGACGTCGAGTCGCTCCACCGCCTCGAGGAACCGCCCCACGTCGCGCTGGGGATCGACGATGATTCCGTGCCCCTCGTGTGCAACGACGTAGGAGGTGTCACCCAGACTCTCGGTGCGGATTGCCTCGATCTGCATGGGCTCAGGCTACCCGGACGGGTGCGTCTCAGTCCGGGCTGGAGGTCCGGCGCCTGACCTCGTCGTCAGCTCGCCCGGCCCTGTCTGCGAGGCCCTGCCGGTGGTGCTCCAGGCGTTCCTGCAGGGCGCGGTCGGTCACGGCGAGGATGCGGGCAGCGAGCAGGGCGGCATTGACGGCACCGCCGATCGCCACGGTTGCAACCGGGATACCGGCCGGCATCTGCACGATCGAGAGGAGCGAGTCCATCCCGTCGAGGGCGGTGATGGCCACCGGCACGCCGATCACGGGGAGTGTCGTCATCGATGCCAGCATCCCGGGGAGATGGGCGGCACCGCCGGCGGCGGCGATGATCACCGAGTAGCCGGCATCCGCGGCGGTGCGACCGAACTCGAGCATGGCCTCGGGTGTTCGGTGGGCGGACACGACCCGGGCCTCGACCTCGATGCCGAGGTCGCGGAGGGTCTTCACCGCCGGCTCCATCGTGGGGAAGTCGGAGTCGCTCCCCATCACCACTGCCACCCTCACGTTGGGACCTCCTGGCCACCGAGACCTTCGACCACCGCAGCCACCCGACGGACGGCCCGGTCGTGGTCATCATCGCAGACCGTGACATGACCGAGCTTGCGGTCGTGGCGGGGTGCCTTGCCGTAGAGATGGATGTGGGCCTCGGAGTCGAGTCGCAGGGCCTCCGCCAGCCGGGCACGAGGGTCGAGGCGGTCGTCACGGCCGATCACGTTGGCGGTGACGGCGGCCGAGGTGAGGCGTGGGCTCCCCAAAGGGAGATCGGCCACTGCCCGCAGATGGTTGGCGAACTGCGAGGTGGTCGCCGCATCGAGGGTGTGGTGGCCCGTGTTGTGCGGTCTGGCGGCCAACTCGTTGACGAGGAGGCCATCGCGGGTGACGAAGAGTTCCACGGCGAGCACACCGATCGCGGCCACCGACTCGGCAGCCTCTCTTGCCAGGCCCCGAGCCGCGTCGAGGGTGGCGGCGGGCAGCCGGGCAGGCGCATCCACCCGCCGGCATTGGCCGTCGACCTGGATCGTGGACACCGGGTCGTACGTGACCCGGTCTCCGCCACTGGATCGCACGACGATCACCGCCAACTCGGAGAGGATGTCGAGATGCGGTTCGACCAGCACGTCGGTCCCGGCCGACGACTCGACGATTCGGAGCGCCTCTTCGGGGCGGTCGACGAAGAAGGTTCCACGCCCGTCGTATCCGCCGTGGGCGAGCTTGATCACCTGGGGACCCTCGGACGCCACCATCTCCGCAGCCGTCTTCGGATCGCGGGTGACGAGGGCGGGCGGAGTGGGGATCCCGGCGGCAGCCAGGGCGGCGCGCATGCGTCCCTTGTGCGACACCGAGCGGAACGTGTCCGCACCGGGACGGAGCAGGTGCCCGTCGGCCTCGAGCGAGACCAGCGCGTCGAGGTCGACGACTTCGTGGTCGAAGGTGAGGACGTCACAGGTCCGAGCGAAGGACATGAGATCGTCCACCGACGTCGGTGAACCCACGGTGTGATGCCGGGACACCAGGGCAGCCGGGTCGTCGGGGGTGTCGACCATGAAGCGCAGCTCGATCCCCAGGGGGATGGCCTCCTGCAGCATCATCCGGGCGAGTTGACCGCCTCCCACCACCCCCACGACGTCGAGCATCCGCCGGAGGGTAGGAGGGCGTCAGCCGGGGGCGGTCAACTCACGTTCGAGAGGGGTTCGGAAGCGGGGGGTGAATCGGGTGTCGCCGAGGAAGTCGGCGAGGCGCTCGGACTCACCGACGACTCGGCGCCGCACCGACTGCGGGACGTCCTCGAGGATGAGTACCGGGACCGACCCGTCGGAACGCTGTGCCCAGCCGCCCACGATGCGGCCGTTCCACCAGACCGTCGGCCCGACGTTGCCGTTGCGATCGAACAGCCGCCCGGCGTGGGGACCGAGGTACCAGTCTCGCTCCTTCCACCCCATCGGGGTCGAATCGAGCGCCGGGAGCAGTGCCACCCAGTCGTCGGCGTCGTCCACCGGAGTCTCGTCGCCTGCCGCCACGAAGCCGGTTACGTGTTCGAGGCTGACCTCGACCGCCCCCGCCGCCCGCAGCGCCGCCTTGGTCTCTCCGACGTTCCAGCCCGCCCACCACTTGAGGTCGGTGAGGGTTCCGGGCCCGTAGGAGCGGAGCCAGGCGTCCGCCAGCCTCGCCCTGGCCTCCGGGGCGGGGATCGACTCGATGGGGCTTCCCAGCCATCGGTGCATCGAGGCGTACCGATACTGGCTGCTCACCCAGGTGCCGAGCGGGCGGGTGCGGGCGAGTCGGCCCGCCGCCGTCATCAACAGAACCACTCTGCTCCCGACCGAGACGGTTCCCGTCTGGGACCCGACCGGTGGGGTGAAGCGAACGTCCAGTTCAGGGTGGGCAGTCGTGAGTTCCCGCGTGCCGGCCTCGCCGACCTCGTCCAGGTGGGACGTGACCAGAGTCGCCATCCGCTCGATGTGACGAGCCCCGTCCTCGGCGACTCCCGTCGCCTCCAGCCAGCCTGCCAGTCGCTTGCGCTCCCGGTCGACGAACCCGTCGGTGTAGCCGCGCTGGACATCCGCCACTCGCGAAACGGGCTGGACGAAGAGCGTCCGTCGCATCCCCAGCATCCGCAGCACCGACCGGTCCTCGTACAGGGCCGACTCCACCTCCTCGACCGAGCCGACCGCCCGGCGTGCGGCAGCGGCCACGAACGCCGAGACCGGATCGGTCGAGTGGATACCGACCAGCCGGTCCGCCAGCGCGCGATATCCCCGGGTGGGAGCGACGAAGCCGTGTCGGACGGCCAGCCGTGACCGGCGTTCGCGCTCGGTCACCACCCTCATCCGAGCGCGATCCACAGTGACTCCGAGGAGGCGACGAGTGATCCGTCGGTGCGTCGGATCGCGGACCTGGCCCGACGCTTGCGCCCCTGCCACGACGGGTCGGCGGCGGCGACGACCACCAGCGGTTCGCCAGGAACGACTTCCTGGTGGATCTGCACGCGCAATCGGCCGGTGACCGCCGGGCGGGCGGGGTCGTCTCCCACGGACACCCGCCATCCGGCGGCGCAGTCGATCGGTGCCCACAGGAACCGTTGCGACACGGAGCCCTGCGGCGCCGTCCACTCCGGGAAGACGAGAGGGGAGGCGTAGAGGTCGGTCCCTGTCACCCGTCCCGCGTGGACGCGGAGCGAATCGGATCCGGTACCGCACGAGAAACACGTCGAGATCACCTGGCCGGGCGTTTGTGACTCCGCCCAGCGGCGGGCTGCCTCGGCTTCTTCCCATGTCACGGCAGGTGGGGGGTGACCGAACGGGGAGGGGTCGGGCGCCGCCTCGAGGATCAGGGTGGTGTCGTGGCTCACCCGGGCCGCACCGTCGGCCATCACCACCTCGAGGGTCGTCTCGAGCGGGCATGGCGCACGAAAGGAGACGGTGACCGGACCGGGCAGTCGTTCCGCCACGAGCCCGGCGAGGTGGCCCCCCTGGGCCATCCCCTCGATGCCCTGGAAGCGGCGCGGCACGCTGATCTGCATAGCTGCCGGAGCGTAGGCCGGGCGGGTGGTCGGATTCAGCGGGCGGCGGACTGGATCTGTTTGGTGAGAACGTCCTTCTTTACGAGCCCCGAGGCGCGCCATCGCTGGGTGTAGGCGTTGGCACCGGGCCGAGTGGTGAACACGACGAAGGTGGGTGTCGACATGACCTTGAACTTCCGGAAGGCGTCAGGAACCCGGGCGGCGTTCGCCTTCACGACGTGAGCGTTGCCGACATGCTCCTCGGCGAGTTCGTTGACGATTCCGTCCATGGTGCGGCACGGCTGGCAATTCGTCTGCATGAAGTCGACGAGTACGGGGACGCCGGAGCGGACGAGTTCGTCGAGTTGATCCATCGACTCGAGGTCGATCGGCTTGTGGCGCTTCTTGAAGAGGGGCATCGTTACCGTCAACGATGGCCGGTCACGGAGCATTCCGCCAAACGGCTGTCACCTGGCGGCGGGTACCCTCGACCACAGATGTCCGAACTCGTCGACGTTCGTCGCAGGCCCGTCAGGGACCTGCGGATCTCGGTCACGGACCGATGCAACTTCCGCTGCACGTACTGCATGCCGAAGGAGATCTTCTCGCGCGACTACGAATTCCTGGATCGGCACGATCTCCTGAGCTTCGAGGAGATCGAACGGGTTGCCCGGTCGTTCGCCCGCCACGGGGTGACGAAGATCAGGCTCACCGGCGGCGAGCCGCTCCTTCGCAAGGGGATCGAGGATCTCATCGGTCGACTCGCCTCGATCGACGGGGTCACCGATCTCACCCTGACCACCAACGGCTCGCTCCTCGCCCGCAAGGCCATCAAGCTCGCCGAGGCAGGACTCGATCGGGTGACCGTGTCACTGGATTCGATGGACGACGACGTGTTCATGGCGATGAACGACGTCGGCTTCCCGGTGGCCAAAGTCCTCGAGGGGATCGAGGCGGCCGCCGAGGCCGGCCTCACGCCGATCAAGGTCAACATGGTCGTGAAGCGGGGAGTGAACGACGCCTCGGTGGTCGACGTGGCGGAGCACTTCCGCGGGACGGGCCACATCGTCCGGTTCATCGAGTACATGGACGTGGGCACCACCAACGGGTGGGCATTGGACGAGGTGGTGTCGGCCGAGGAGATCGTCCGTCGCGTCGGGGAGCGGTTCCCGTTGCTGCCCGCCGAACCCAACTACGTGGGCGAGGTCGCCAACCGCTGGCGGTACGCCGACGGGGCGGGGGAGATCGGGGTGATCGCCTCGGTCACCCAGCCGTTCTGCGGAGACTGCACGCGCGTGCGCCTCAGCGCCGAGGGATCGATCTACACGTGCTTGTTCGCCTCGACGGGCACCGACTTCCGAGCCCTCCTGCGAGAGCGTGGATCGGACGCGGACCTCGATGCCCTCGTCCGATCCGTCTGGTCGGGTCGCACCGACCGCTATTCGGAGATCCGGTCGCGGGCCACTCGTGCCCGCACCCGGATCGAGATGTCCTACATCGGGGGGTAGAGCCCCTGGCAATCCTCTGACCAGGCAGTTTGCGTTCAGCCCCGCTCTGCGTTCCGCGAGGATTCTGCCGGAGCACCGAGCGCGGCGTCGATCGCGGCCCCGCTCGATCCTCCGACTCGGGCATCAGGTGGGCGTAGGTGCGCAAGGTGAAGCCCGGATCGTGATGGCCGAGGTACTCGGACACTGCCCGTGCTGACCCCGTTCTCGAGGAGCAACGAGGCGTAGTGGTGTCTGAGGGCGTGCATTCCGTTCGCCCGGTCTCGCTCCAGCCCGGCCGACTACAGGGCTGGCTTCCAGGCGTTGTGGGTGAAGTAGGCACGGGTGAGGGGTTCCACGGTCCCGGTTCGTGAACATCAGCTCGACACTCCGCATCTCTCCACCCGGTTCCCGCCAGGGGAGTTCCACCGGCGTAGTGCCGAAACTTCTGGACGTGTTCCGCCACGGCCATCGCAACGACATCGGGCAGCGGCACCTCGGATCGGGTTCACCCATCGTGACGTCGTGATAGCATGACGGCATGGATAAGCGCACTACCACCGTCCGTATGCCCGAAGAACTCGCAGAGAAAGCCGAAGTGATCGCCCGCGGCCGCGGGATCAGCGTGAACGCCCTGATGCTCGAAGCCCTCGAAGCCGAGATCGAGCGGGTCCGCCACGACGACGAGTTCATGACGCGACTGCGTGAGTTGACCGAACGGGACAAAGAGATCCTGGATCGCCTCGCCGAGTGAGATACCTCACTCTCGCCGAAGCCCTCACCATCGCTGAAGCCGTAACCGGCACGAGCGCTGCGGTGCTGGCCAGAGCATCCCGCCTAGATCGCTCGACTCCGCGCTCCATGCGCCGCAGGCCGGGTTCGGTGAGGTCGAGTTCTATCCCGACTTCGCCGACAAGGCGGCCGTGCTGACGGTCCGGATAGCCAAGAACCATCCCCTACCGGACGGGAACAAACGGCTGGCATGGCAGTCACTCACCATGTACTGCATCCTCAACGGATACAGCCTCGAGGTCGCCACCGACGACGCCGTCGACCTCATGCTCGCCGCTGCCGCCGGTGAACTCACCGAAACCGAGGTAGCTGCTTGGCTCGCCGAACGGCTGCAGCCACTCAACAGCGCATAACGCCGACAACGCCGCACGATCTCGCGCACCCACTGGCGCACTCGAACCGGCATTCCGCGCTTCCGTTCCCGGACTGACAGGGTTGTTGACACTGGGATGACAGGGATGCGACAACTCAAAGGTGGCGCTGGCAATTCGGCCTGACAGCGGGGTTCAACGGTCCAACCGAACCGAGCACAGTCGTGCCGGTATGCGCTTTTTGGGAAAGTGAGCGTTATCACACGAGAACAGGCCGATCGTGCGGGACGGTGGCTGCGGTGATCCCGCATTAGTCTCTGACTCCAAGTCGCTGGCCTCCGGCTACCGACCCGAGCCGGAGGCGAGATGCGATGAGCGATGAGTACGCGACACGCGATGCCTGGGACGCCTTCGGCGGCGGTTACGACCAAGCCTTCAGCTCTTCATTCACTGCCATCGCCCGGGCAGCTCTCCGATTCGCGGACGTGCAGCCAAGCATGCGGTTGCTCGACGTGGCGGCGGGAAGCGGTGCGCTGAGCATCCCTGCGGCCGAGCTCGGTGCAGAGGTGGTCGCGACCGACCTCTCCCCGGGAATGCTTGACCTCTTGCGTGCTCGAGCAGAGGAGGCAGGAGTCACCAGCATCAGGACCGCGGTCATGGACGGGATGGACCTCGACCTCGAGGACCTCACGTTCGAGCGAGTCTGCTCACAGTTTGGCGTGATGCTCTTTCCGGACACCGATGCGGGATTGCGTGAGATGTTCCGCGTCACCGCGACCGGCGGTCTCGGCGTCGTCGTGATCTTCGGCCGACCCGAACACGTCATGCCCATCTGGTTGTGCGAGCAGGCGCTGCACGCCGCGCTCCCGGATGTCGAGCTCCCGCCGGGGAACCGACTGCAGACCGACCCGATGAGCCTGGCGGAGGCCATGTCCACCGCGGGGTTCGCCGATGTGAGGCTCCAGAAGCTGGACCTGAGCGTCGAGGTCGGCTCCCCCCGCGGCGCCTGGGACGTCATGAGCGCGGGAATGGCGATGCTCCTGAGCCGGCTACCGGACGAGCAGGTCGGGGCAGTTCGCGACACGTTCGTCGCCGCGGTGTTGGAGCGCTACGGACCGAACGTCACGAAACTTCCCGTAGAGGTCATCGTCGGCATCGGCAGCAGGCTGACAAACGTGTAATTCGCATATTCCCAGGTGAGAGGGTGTTTTCATCAGTAACGCGAAATGACGAGAATCCCCCGTGGAGATGTCCTACATCGGGGGCTGACCGTCAGCCTGCCCCGAGTTCGGTCAGGCGTTCGTCGACGTCCTTGATCCCGAGTCCGATGAGGACGAACAGCACACCCATACCGCCAGCCATGGCGGCGACTCCGAAGGCCAGGATCGACGTGAAGAGCGACGCCTGCAGGAAGGACGAGGTGAGCGCCGTCTGGCGACGCGGATCCTCGCGGTCCAGCTCGGCGTAGTACAGGCCGTCAGTGGTCTCGAGGGTGTGCTTCTCGATGTTCTTCGCCTGGCAGTAGGCGGTGAAAGGCCCGCGGACCTCGCGGTTGGAGAGGCACGCATCCCCGCCGGTGGTGATGTTCTGATCGCCCAGCGTCGTGCTGACCAGGATCCAGGTCGCCGCCCCGCCCAGGATGAGCAGCACGCCGAGCACGATGGATGCGATGGATGCGGTCTTCCGCATGTGTACCCCTTCGTCGATTGGCGTTGACGCTAGACGATGACCCCGTTGCCCGAGGTCACGGCTGTCCGAAACGACGCAGACCGTCCTCGAGGTCGCTCACCGAGTCGGCCGAGAACCACGACCTTCCGTCCTCGCCCCACGTCGACCACTCGTCGTGGACCACCGGCCGGAACGCCACCCGGTCGAGCAGGCTCTGGATGCTTCCGCCCCCCGCCAATTCGTCGTCGATGTCACCGAGCGCGTCCGCGGGGTAGGTGGCGCAGGTGGTCTGCCTGACGCCGCCGTCGACCGGCACGACGGGCAGCGGCCCGCCGATCGCCACCAGCCGATCCAGGGTGTCGGGGCGGACCCAGGGCTGATCGACCGCCACCACGACCAGGACACTCCCGGGTGGTCGCGGGCGGCCGCCGCCAGGCCGGACAGCGGCCCGCGATGGGGGTCTCCGCGGTCCGGCAGCGGGGCGGCCCCGGCCGTGGGCTCGGAACGACCGGACACGACCACGGCGTCGCTCACCCGACGTAACGCCTTCACGACGTGCTCGATCATCGTGGCGGTACCCACCACCACCTGTGCCTTGTCCTCGCCCATTCGGGACGAGCGACCGCCCGCCAGGACAACTCCGATCTTCATCGCACCGATGATCTCACGAATGTGACGGTCCGGGCGGGTCGAGGGGGATGGCTGAGCCGGTCAGCGAGGGGCGGGGACCCGGGACGGGTCCGGAGCGGGCACCGCCTCGCCCAGGCGTCGGACGATCTGCTGGGCCGTGTCGTAGTAGATCTCCATCACGGCGATCCCGCGCAGCGGCCGGGGGATCCGGCTCCCCTGCGGTGAGGCGACGACGACCGGCACGCGTTTGGCGGCGGCATAGCCCGCCAACACGATCCCGTATCCGTCGCGAAGGTCGGCCAGGACCACCGCGGAGCCGTCGATCGCTCGGAACGTCTCCTTGACGAGATCGGCGGGGGAACGTCCGGTGTCACCCCACCCCTCCAGATCGCGGGCGGGGCAGAAGACCTCGTACCCGGATTCCTCGAGCAGCGAAATGGTCAGGTCGGCGTGCCGCCGCGCTTCGCTGGCCGTGGAGGGGCCCAGGAGGACGACCCGGGGCGGGGCAGGGCGGGCGGCTCGCGCTCCCTTGGTGACCCGGTAGCCCAGCCACAGCAACGTGGCGGTCACCGTCAGCTTGAGAGCGAACGCTCCCTCGTCGCCCAGGGCGAGCACGGTGCCCTGGAACGACGCCACGAGGGTCCCGGCCAGGATGAGGGCGTTGCCGGCCACGATGCGTGGATTCGATCGCCAGAAGCGGAATACCGACACCAGCGACAGGACGATCAGGATCGTCGCCCCCGTGCCTCCCGAGATGGCGGCGAGCAGGCGGGGGCCGAATCCGTCGGAAATGGGAGGGAAGATGTCGGAAGGCACACCGCTCGCCGGGAGGGGATTCACGAACGGCACGGTCGTCGTCAGCGTGATCGAGATGGCGGCGATGGCCGCCACCGCCACCGTCATCACGTGGCCCGACCGTCTTCCGACCACCAGGAACATCGAGCCGAGTGCCAGCACCGGGATGTTGAGGATCGCCCCGAACAGGAAGAACGTGCGGTAGGCCGGTCCCGTCCACCCGAAGGTGGTACCGACCACGAAGGCCCAGGTGGCGACGGCGAACATGAGGATGCCCGCCGCATAGGCGGCGACGTGCGGTTTGGGTGACCGCCGATGGTCACGGATCAGGTCGAAGGCGAAGATCGTCGAGGCGAGCCCGCCGATCACGCCGAGGGTGGCATCCATGGTCGGTGCGACGCTAGTTCGATCCGGGGACCGGGAAGGTGGCCGCCTCTTCGACCGAGACCTCGACGTGGTCGCCGGGCTGCAGGAGAGGTGCAGGGCCGAGCCTGGCTCGGAGCACGGTTCCGTCCGGGAGTCCGACGCTCACCAACTGGTCGTGACCGAAGAACTCGCGGCGCGTGATCACCCCGTCACCGTCGGCATCGGGACGCAGGGTCACCGATTCCGGCCGGATCATCACCGTGACGACGCCGTGGTGGGCGCTGGCGAACGTGCCTGCGGGTGTCGACACCGATCCGCCCCCGGCTCGGCCGGTGAGGAAGTCGGCATCCCCGAGGAACGAGCCCACCCACGGGTCGGCCGGCCGGTGATACAACTCCGAGGGGGTGCCGGTCTGGATGACCCGACCGTCGCGCAGGACCGCCACGAGGTCGGACATCGAGAGTGCCTCCTCCTGGTCGTGGGTGACGAAGATGGCGGTGGTCCCGCTCCGGCGCAGGATCTCCGCCACCTCGGTCCGCACCCTGGAACGGAGGGCTGCGTCGAGGTTGGAGAACGGTTCGTCGAGCAGGATCACACCGGGATCCGGCGCCAGGGCACGGGCGAGGGCCACCCGTTGCTGTTCCCCGCCCGAGAGCTCGTGCGGGAGACGATCCTGCTTGCCGGCCAGTCCGACGAGTTCCAGCACCTCGGCCACCCGAGTCGCCCGCAGGCGCTTGGGGACCCCGTAGCCGGCGTTGCGACCGACGGTCAGATGGGGGAACAGGGCGTAGTCCTGGAACACCATCCCCACCCGCCGTCGCTCAGGAGGGACGAACACGCCCGGTCCCACCACGGTGCGGCCGCCGATCTCGATGCTTCCCCGATCCGGGGAGTCGAACCCGGCGATCAGCCGGAGGGCGGTGGTCTTCCCCGATCCCGAGGGCCCGAGCAGGGTCATGAGCCTGCCTTCTGGTACGTCGAGATCCATGCCGGCCAACGCCGGAGTGTCGCCGAAGCTGCGCTCGACATGCCGCATGCGGATGGCGGGCTGGGCGTCTTTGTCCGTCATCGGTCTCTCACGAGCAGGTAGAGGGGGATGGCGGAGATCCCGACCAGGACGAGGGCCGCCACGCTCGCCTGAGTGTAGAAGAGCTCGGAGGAAGCGCTCCAGATGCGCACCGCCAGCGTCTCGAAACCGGTGGGGCGCAGCAGCAGGGTGGCGGGGAGCTCTTTCATGACGGTGAGGAACACGAGCGCCGCACCGGCGAGGATCGACCGCCACACCAGCGGTATCACCACCCTGCGGAGGGTCGCCGCCCCGCTCGATCCGAGACTGCGGCTCGCCTCCTCGAGGCTGGTCCCCACCTGTCGCAGCCCGGCCTGGGTGGCCGCCAGCGCCTGGGGCAGGAACATCGCCACGTAGGCGATCACGAGGAGGAGGACCGACTGGTACAGCGCAGGGGCATACCGGATCGAGAGGACGAGGAAGCCGAGGCCCACCGCCAGGTGGGGGAGCGAGTAGGTGGACCAGCTCACCGCCTCCAGCATCCGGGCGGACCGGCTCGGGTGGCGGACGGTGAGGATCGCCACCGGCAGCGCCGCCAGGGCGGTTGCGACCGCCGCCGCCGAGGCCACACCCGCCGAACGTCCCGCCTCCGTCCACACGGGCGCGAAGACGTTCCCGAGGGAGGTCCCCTGGACGGCCCACCAACCGAGGGTGACGAGTGGGAGTACCAGCGACGCGGTCACGACCGTTCCGAGGAAGGCGTAGGCGCCCAGCCGCCGTCCGCCCCGGAGGATCACCCGGCGAGGCGGGCGGGACGGGCGGCGTGAGGCGAGCGAGGCGCGGCCCCGGTTTCGTTGCTCGGCCACCACCAGGACGAGTGCGGCGAGAACCAGGATGCCGGAGAGGAAGAGCGAGGGCGCGATCTCGAGCCGGCCCCGGAACTGCGTGTAGATGGCGCGGGTGAACGTCTCGTAGCGGAGGAGGGAGACCGCCCCGAAATCGGAGATGACGTAGAGGGCGACGAGTAGCGAGGAGCTGAGCAGCGCCGGTCGCAGCTGGGGGAGCACGACATCAACCACGGTGCGGCGGGCCGATGCCCCGAGTCCCCTGGCGGCCTCCTCCAGTGACGGGTCCATCCTGGCCAGTGCGGGCGACGTGATCAGATGGACGTACGAGAAGTTCCACAGCGTGAGCGCGCCCCATGCCGCCCAGAAGCCGGAGAACACCGGAAGCTTGGGCAGACCGATCCCGTCCAGCATCAGTGACACGAGCCCCGCATTCCCCGACGACCCGAGCATCGCCAGGGCGCCCACGTAGGACGGGATCACCAGGGGGAGGGTCACCGCCATCGACCACCAACCACGCCCTGCGATGTCGGTGCGGGTGGTGAGCCAGGCGGTGGCCGTCCCCAGTGCCAGCGCGCTGATCGTCACCGTTGCCACGAGCAGGGAGGTGGATCCGAACAGCTGGGCGAGCCGACCGAACGAGATGCCTCCGGCGTCGAAGCCTCCCGGTCGGAGCACGGTCCACACCAGGTGCACGATGGGGGCGGCGCCGGGGATGGTGACGGCCAGGGCCAGCGCCCACAGGGTGGGCGAAGCCCTTCGCGGTGCTCGGGCGGAGGGCTTCGGTTGCGGGGGTGCGACCGGGGCGGGGGCGGCTGTCATCAGGTCAGTCCGGCCTCCGCGATCAACCGCAACGCCGGATCGAGGGTGTCGGCGGTGTCAGTCAGGTCGATGTCGAGCGTCGGAAGGTCCTGGAGCGGGAGCTGGCCGTCGGGGGTGCCGATCCCATCCACCAGCGGGTACTCGAAGAGACCGAGGAAATGCTGCTGGGAGGATTCGGCGAGCAGGTGGCGGATCAGGTCCTGCGCCGCCTCCGGCCGGTTCGAGGAGGCGAGGACGCCCGCTCCGGTGGCCATGACGAGTCCACCCGGGTCACCGCTCGGGAAGAAGTGGTTGCGGGCCGGCACCTCGCCCAACTGGGCGATGCGCTGGAGCAGGTAGTAGTGGTTGGTCAGCCCGGCTTCGAGATCGCCCGCCACCACGGCGTCGACGATCGGCCCGTTCCCGTCGAAGATCTCCGGATCGTTGGCGGCGATGCCTACGAGCCACTCCCGTGTCCGTTCCTCTCCTTCGGTCAGCACCATCCCGGTGACGAAGGCCACGAACGACCCGTTGGTCGGGGCGATCCCGAACCGTCCGCGCCAGGCGGGCTCGGTGAGGTCCCAGACGCTGGCGGGGAGTTCGGTCTCACTCACGAGATCGGTGTTGTACACGAGTACCCGGCTACGAGCGGTGATCCCCACCCAGCGACCCTCGCCATCGCTGAAGCGGCCGTCCACCAGTCCTAGCAGGTCGTCCGGCAGCGTCGTGAGCAGTCCCTGCTGGGCGAGCCCGCCGATGAACGCCGGATCCTGCGCCCAGAACACGTCGGCCGGGCTGGAGTCGCCTTCAGCGACGATGGTGGTGGCGAGATCCCCGGTCCCTCCGTAGCGGACCTCCACCTCGATGCCGGTGGCGGCGGTGAACGAGTCGATCACGGGTTGGGCGAAGTTCTCGTTGCGCCCCGAGTACAGGACGAGGGGTTCGTCCGTGGTCGTGGTCCCCGCGTCCGAAGAGCCGCAGGCGGCGAGGGCGAGGACGAGCGCGCCGGTGAGGGCTACGCGCCGCATCAGGCTGTCCTTTCGTGTGGGTCGGAGCGGCAAGATAAATTGCACTATCACGGTAGTGCAAATTCGCCTTACGGCGAACGTTAGGCATGACTAACTCCACACTGGCTAACTCCACGGCCGACCCCTCTCTGGCGGCCGGGTCGGCCCGCTCCGGGACCGTCGGTAGGATCCGGTCGGTGACCGACCCGATCGAAAGCGGCGACCTGTCGCAGTACCGCACGACCTACCGCGAGTACGCCGCCGCCATCTACGAGCTGGCCGAGGCGGAACTCCCGGTGCTGCAGGCACGAATCGCCGACTGGCTCGGGGTATCCCGTCCCTCGGTGTCGGAGATGGTGCACCGCATGGCCGAGGACGGACTCGTCGAGATCGGTGACGAGATCACGCTGACGGAGGCAGGCAGGCACCTGGCCGAAGTCGTGGTGCGCCGTCACCGGCTGGCCGAGCGTTTCCTCACCGAGGTGCTGGGACTGCCATGGGTGAAGGTGCACGAAGAGGCGGAGGTGTGGGAGCACGCCATCTCCGACCAGGTCGAGAAGGCCATGTGGGACAAGCTCGACGATCCCAAGACGTGCCCCCACGGCAACCCGATCCCCGGGGCGGGTTACCGGGCACCGGCGGTCGAGCCGCTGGCGCAGGTGGAAGGGAGAGTGGCGGTCCTCGAGCGCATCTCCGAGGAGTTGGAGCTCGACGACGAGATCATGGACTTCCTCGACGTGAGTGGCCTGCGGCCCGGGGCGACGGTCGAAACCGTGGCGCGCACACCGGACGGCACCCTGACGGTTCGGGTGGACGGCCACCACCAGGTCGGACTGGGCCCGTTCATCGCCGAGCGGGTCTACGTCATCCGCTAGTGGTGTGTCGCCGTAAGAGGTGTGCGGTGTCTCCGAGCACATGGCGTCAACTGGCAAGGACTTCCGACGCAGCCGCACTTGGCCCGTTCGGCGAGGAGGAGGACACCGCCAGGGGCGTCATGGGCCGGAGAGACCGCCTCATTATTTCGGCGACGGACCACTAGGGCCCGACCAGCAGCGGGATCTCGACCTCCTCGGCACGGAGACCGCCGTGGTATCCGACCAGGCGCCGGTCGAACCCGGGGGGGAGGAGCAGCGAGTCGTCCGGCGCCAACGCGATCAGGTCCGGGAGGCGGGCAGCCAGCTCTGGGTGCGGTACGGGGTCGGTGCCGAACCAGGGGAGGAACTCGTCGGGACCGAGCAGGAGGGCACCGGTGTCGGTCAGGACCCGTCCTGCGGCTTCGACATCGCCCCGCACCATCACCGCCCGGGGATCCCCGAACCAGGTGACGCGATCGACGTCGCCGCCCCGCAGCAGGATCTTCGCCGAGTCCCGGTAGTCGAGGTGGCCGTGATCGGCGGTGGCGACGAGCGGCACCGTCACTCGATCGCAGAGCCGTCCCCACATTCGTTCGGCGCCTGCGACGGCCCGCCGGTACATGTCGCTGGACTGACCGCCGACGTGGGCGGCGACGTCGACGTCGGGCCAGTAGGCGAAGACGAGCCTGCCGGGAACCGACGACAGCTGCACCACCGCATCGACCCACTCGGCGGCCGACCAGACCGGCTCGAAGCGACAGCCCCGGTAGAGCGCCCGGGACAGGGGTGTCCCGGCGAAGCTGCCCGGCTGCACGGTGACCGGTTCGATGCCGCCTCCCCGCAGCCGTTCCCACAGTGTCTCGCCGGGCAGGAGCGTGGTGGGATCCAGTCCGACCGGAGCACCGGGGGGCGTCACGAACTTGAGCATGTTCACGACCGACCCCGTCGCCGGAAGCCACATGAGATGGCCGATCACACCGTGCCCGGCGGCGACACGACCGGTGGCCACCGTGGCGAGGCTGACCGTCGTCGTGGTCGGAAACGGGGCATGGAGGCGCCCGGCCGCCCTTCGGAATCCGTCGACCCGCTCGATCTGGGCTGCGCCGAGTCCGTCGAAGAGCACGAGCACCACCGAATCGCCGCCCGGAATCGCCTCGGCCAGCTCGGTGTCGAGGCCGGGGGCGCCGGCGGTGCCCGTCAGCCGCCGCTCCAACTCGGCGACGAGGTTCACGAGTCCGCCACCGGTCATCGAAGGCACGCGGGATCGGAGCACGTCCCCAGTATCGACGCCTCGAGCCGCAACCCGTGCTCCGAGAGGTCCCAAACCCCGGTCGGAACTGCGCCTCGGATGGATTTGGGCGGCCAAACCCGGTTCCTATACTCGCCCCGGGTCACGGAGAGGGTCAGCGGTTTCATGAGCCAGTACTTCCAGGACTACATCACGGTCGGGGCGTTCGCAGCCCTGGGCGCGGTCCTCGTGGTCGCCATCCTGGGGGTGGCGTCGGTGATCCGTCCCTCCAACCCCACCAGGGCCAAGAGCATGACCTATGAGTGCGGGGTGGATCCGGTGGGTTCCGGCTGGAGTCAGACCTACGTCCGCTACTACGTGTTCGGCCTGCTGTTCGTCGTGTTCGACGTCGAAGCCGTGTTCGTGTTCCCCTGGGCGATCATGGCCGAGGATCTCGGCATGTTCGGGCTGGTGGCCATCGTCCTCTTCATGCTCACTCTCGTCGAGGGACTGGTCTACGCCGTCAAGAAGGGTGTCCTCCGATGGGAGTAGTGCAGAAGTTCGGTGTGCCCAAGCCGGTGTCGTGGCTCCTCAACTGGTCCCGCAAGTACTCGCTGTGGCTGTTCCAGTTCGGACTCGCCTGCTGCGCGATCGAGCTGATGGCCGCATCCGGACCGCGCTACGACTCGATGCGGTTCGGGATCATCCCGCTCCCGGCCTCGCCCCGGCAGGCGGACCTGATGGTCGTGGCAGGGACGGTCACCGACAAGATGGCGCCCTCGGTCAAGCGCCTGTACGACCAGATGCCGGACCCCAAGTACGTCATCTCGATGGGCTCGTGTGCCAACTGCGGCGGGCCCTACTGGGATTCCTACTCGGTCACGAAGGGGGTCGATCAGCTGATCCCGGTGGACGTCTACGTCCCGGGATGTCCACCCCGCCCCGAGGCACTCCTGGAGGGCATCCTGCTGCTCCAGAAGAAGATCCAGAACGAGGACGTCCGCGAGAAGTGGAACCAGCGTGACCACGAACCAGTCTGAGACGACCGAGGAGGTGGCCAACGGGGAGGAGACCCCCGAGGTCGATCCCCTCCAGCCATTCGCCGACGAGGTGGCCGAGGCCGTGGGAGGCGCTGCCCACGTCACTTTCGGGACCGTCAAGGTGGCGGTCGCCCGCGATCGCTGGAAGAGGTCGGTGCAGCGGGCGCGGGACGACTTCGGACTCGTTTTCTTCTCGTGGCTGAGCGCCACCCACTGGTCCAACGAGGTGGCGGTGGGAGATCCGCTCGGTGACCCGGTCGAGGAGCGTTACGAACTGCTCTGCACGATCGCAGACCTCTCCGAGGGGCGCAGGGTGACGTTGTCGGCGGACCTCGATCTCGCCGATCCCCGCGTGGAGAGCCTCGTCTCGGTGTTCCCCGGTGCGGACTGGCACGAACGTGAAGCCCACGACATGTTCGGCATCGTGTTCGACGGACACCCGGGGCTGGAGCCGCTCTACCTCCCCAACGGCTTCGCCGGTCACCCGCTGCGCAAGACCTACCCGCTCCTCAGCCGCGAGGTGAAGCCGTGGCCGGGGAAGGTGGACGTCGAGCCGATGCCGGATGCCGGTGACGACGCCGACGACGACGATGCCGGTGACGGCGGCCCCTCGACCGAGAACCCGGAGGCATGAGCGGATGACGGTCACCGAACAGGATCTCGTCCGCCACCTGTCCGAGGCGTCGGTGTCGGTCGAGCTCGAGACCGAGGACATGACTCTCAACATCGGGCCGCAGCACCCGTCGACGCACGGGGTGCTGCGACTGGTGGCGCGGGTCGACGGCGAACGCTGTTACGACGTCCGCCCCGTGATCGGCTACATGCACCGCGGTTACGAGAAGCTGTCCGAGGTGCGCAACTACCCCCAGATCACGGCGCTGATCAACCGGATCGACTGGGTGTCCGGCTACGCCAACGAGATCCCGTTCATCGTCGCGGCAGAGAAGCTGATGGAACTGGAGGTGCCGGAACGCGCCCAGTACATCCGGCTGATCCTCACCGAGATGGCCCGCATCTCGTCGCACATGATCTTCATGGCCTCGTATCCGCTCGAGCTGGGGGCGGCCACCCCGCTGTTCTTCGCGTTGCGCGAACGCGAGCGCGTGCTCGACCTGCTGGAGGGCGTGACCGGCGGTCGCTTCCACCCGAACTTCAACCGGATCGGCGGCGTGAAGCCGGCTGCCGGATCCGGTTCGACGATGCGCAAGCAGATCCAGGACCTGCCGAAGGGATTCCTGGACGAGACCCGGGTGGCGATGGACAACATCGAGGAGGCGGCAGACCAGCTCGAGGATCTCGTGGCCGGCAACGAGATCATCCTGGCCCGCACGAAGGGGATCGGTGTTCTCCCGCCGGAGCTCGCCGCCGCCTATGGCGTGTCGGGGCCCAACCTGCGCGCCTCCGGGGTCCGATTCGACCTCCGCAAGGTCGAGGACTACCTGCCCTACGACCGGTTCGACTTCTCCGTCCCGGTCGGTGAGAACGGCGATTGCTGGGACCGGTGGTGGGTGCGCCTGCAGGAGATCCGGCAGTCAGCCAAGATCGTTCGGCAGGCGATCGACGGCATTCCGTCCGGCCCGCTGCAGGCCAAGGTGCCGAAGGTCATCAAGGTCCCGGCCGGCGAGACCTACGTCCGCGCCGAGAATCCGAAGGGCGAGATGGGCTACTACCTGGTGTCCGACGGCGGCCAGGGGCCCTACCGGCTGAAGATCCGCTCGGCGTCGTTCTCGAACATCTCGATCCTGCCCTGGGTGCTGGAGGGCGCCATGGTCCCCGACATCATCGCCATCATGGGATCGCTCGACTTCGTGCTGGGGGACGTGGACCGATGAGTTGGCTCGTCGACAACTTCTGGTTGCTGCTCCTCGCCAAGATCCTCTTCGTGGCGACGATCATCCCGGTGGCGGGCATGATCATCGGCTTCGCCGAGATGAAGCTGTCGGCCAAGATGCAGAACCGGGTCGGTCCGTACTTCGCCGGGGGACGCTGGGGTTGGGCGCAGTTGATCGCCGACGGCGTCAAGTTCTTCCAGAAGGAAGACGTCGTCCCCGCCGAGGCGGACGCCCCGGTCTTCAAGTTCGCTCCCGTGCTGGTCTTCATCGGGACGGTGGCGCTCTTCGTCGTCATCCCCTTCGGCCCGGGCATGTCGATCCGCAACCTCGACGTGGGCATCTTCTACGCCCTGGCGATCTCGTCGCTCTCCACGATCGGGGTGCTCGTCGCCGGCTGGTCATCGGCCAACAAGTACTCCCTGATGGGAGGTCTGCGGGCCGCCGGCCAGCTCATCGTCTACGAGCTTCCCCTGGTGCTGGCCACCGTCGGCGTGGTGGTGATGGCCGGGACCATGAGCCTGGAGGGGATCGTCGAGGCGCAGGCCGGGTGGTTCTCGGAGACCGGATGGGCTTACGGGTTCCCGTTCGTGATCCCGCAGCTCGTCGGCTTCGTCATCTTCATGATCGCCGCCCTGGCCGAGCTGAGCAGGATCCCGTTCGACATGCCGATCGCCGAGTCCGAGCTGGTGATGGGCTATCTCACCGAGTACACGGGATTCAGGTTCCTGTTCTTCTTCCTGGCCGAGTTCGCCAACATGTTCACCATGGCGGCGATCGCCGCCACCCTCTTCCTGGGCGGCTATTGGATGCCCGGACTGTCGACCGAGACACTGCAGTTCGCCGGTCCGCTCATCCTCAGTGCCAAGATCTTCTTCCTCGTGTTCGTGATGATCTGGTTCCGCTGGACCTTCCCGCGCTTCCGTGAGGACCAGCTGCAGTCGCTGGCCTGGAAGTGGCTCGTCCCGATCTCGCTCGCCAACATCGTCGTGACCGGTGCCCTGAAGGTGGTGTTCTGATGGCCCGACTGCCCTCGATCCCGGGCAAGGGGATGCTCACCGGGATGCGGTTGACGTTCGTCACGATGATCCAGACGATCTTCAACCCCAAGAAGCACCTGCGGACCGTGAACTACCCGGTGGTCAAGGAGGAGCCGGTGGCACGCGCCCGCGGCGTCATCGCTCTCGACCAGGAGGCGTGCACCGTCTGCATGCTGTGTGCCCGCAACTGCCCGGACTGGTGCATCTACATCGAGGGGCACAAGGAGGAGAAGCAGCCGGACAAGCCGGGTGGCCGGGTCAAGGTCCGGGCGGAACTCGACCGCTTCGACATCGACTACGCCCTCTGCATGTACTGCGGCATCTGCGTCGAGGTCTGCCCGTTCGACGCCCTGTTCTGGAGTCCCGAGTACGAGTACTCCGAGACCCACATGGGCAAGATGATGCACGACATGGACAAGCTCCAGGACTGGCTGGAGACCGTCCCCGAGGCACCGGCGCTGGAGTCCTGATGAGCTTCTCGTCGTGGATCTCCGCGCCCGTGAACTGGGTGTACCTCGCCATCGGGGCCGCCGTGCTCGTGGCGGGGTTCCGGGTCGTGACCACCCAGAACGTGGTGCGCGCCGCGCTCTATCTCGTCGCCACCCTGGGAGGCACCGCCGGCCTGTTCCTGATGCTCGGCGCCGAGTTCGTGGCGTGGACGCTGGTGTTGGTCTACATCGGAGCCGTCATCGTGCTGTTCCTCTTCGGCACGATGATCACGCGGGCGCCGATGGTGCGCGATGTCGGTCTCGACAACCCGAAGGCCCGCCCCGGCGCCGCCGTCCTGTCACTCATCCTGTTCGTGACGCTCTCGTACACGATGCTCACCGCATTCGGTTCGACCGAGGTCGCCCAGGTCGGCGAGGCGACGGACACTCGGATCATCGGTGAGGCGCTGCTCGGCCGGTTCGTCCTGCCGTTCGAGTTCGTGGGATTCATCCTGCTTGCCGCCCTCGTCGGGGGTATCACCCTCGCCCGCCGGGATCTCACCCCGAAGGAAGAAGAGGAGCGGGGGTCGGCATGATCGTCAACCAGTTCCTGATCATCGCCGCTGCCCTCTTCTCGCTCGGGGTGTACGGCCTGATCGTCCGGCGGAACGCCGTGATGATCCTCCTCGCCGTCGAACTCATGCTCAATGCCGTCAACATCAACCTCATCGCCTTCGAATCGGTGATCCGCTCCAGTCAGGCGGTGGGGCAGGTGTTCTCGATCTTCGTGATCACGGTGGCGGCCGCCGAGGTCGGCATCGGTTTGGCCATCGTCCTGATGATCTTCCGTAACCGCCGGAGCGCGAATGTGGACGACTTCAACCTGATGAAGTTCTGATGATGCGATCCATGCTGCTCGCCGCCGAGTCCGGGGCACCCGACGTCGTGTCGGGGGGCTTCTTCGCAGAATGGGCGGGGATCATGCTCGTCGCCCCATTCGCCGCGTTCCTGCTGATCATCTTCTTCGGCAAGCGCCTCAAGTACCAGGGCGCCGAATTCGCCATCGGAGCGATGGCGCTCGACCTGGTGTGGGCGACCGTCCTGTTCGTCCAGAACATGCGACAGGGCATCTTCCGTGAGGTGCAGTTCGAGATCGCGTCCATCGGGATGTTCGACGGGCGCTCGCTGGCCTTCGAACTCGGATGGGTGGTCGACGGCCTCTCGATCATGATGTACTTCGTCGTCGCCTTCGTCGGGCTGCTCGTGTTCATCTATGCAGTCGGATACATGAAGGGCGACGTCCGCGTCACCTGGTTCTTCGCCTCGCTGTCACTCTTCGCCGGGTCGATGCTGATCCTGGTGGGCGCCCCCAACCTCATCCAGTTGATCATCGGCTGGGAGGGGGTGGGTCTGGCCTCCTACCTGCTGATCGGGCACTACTGGGAGCAGAAGGAGAACTCGTCGGCGGCCATGAAGGCGTTCTACACCAACAAGGTCGCCGACGTCGGCCTCATCCTCGGGGCGATCCTGTTCGGATTGGCCATCGGGGACTTCTCGTTCTCGGCGATCAGCGAGGCCGCCGCCAACCACGCCGAGCCGCTGGAGGCCGTCGCCTTCGCCGGCGGGCTGTTGTTGTTCTTCGGGGCGATGGGCAAGTCCGCCCAGTTCCCCCTCCACATCTGGCTTCCCGATGCCATGGCCGGCCCGACCCCGGTGTCCGCCCTCATGCACGCCGCCACCATGGTGACTGCCGGCATCTACCTGATGGCGCGGACGTTCCCCGTCTATCAGAACCTGGTCGGAGGCGTCGACGCCCGGGCCTGGATGGTTCCGATCGGTGTCATCACCCTGTTCGGCATGGGCCTGTTGGCGCTCGTCGCCGACGACATCAAGAAGGTGCTGGCCTACTCGACGGTGTCACAGCTCGGCTACATGATGACGGCCGTGGCGGCGGGCGGGTACACCGCCGGTCTGTTCCACCTGTTCACCCACGCCTTCTTCAAGGCGCTCCTGTTCCTCGGGGCCGGGTCTGTGATCCACGCCGTGCACTCGAACAACATGAGCGACATGGGAGGTCTCCGCAAGGAGATGCCTCGCACCTTCTGGACGTTCGTGATCGGCTCCCTCTCCCTGGCGGGGATCATCCCCCTCGCCGGCTTCTTCTCGAAGGACGAGATCCTCGCCACCCTCGACTACGAGGGATATCGAGCGTTCATGTGGGTGGCAATCGCGGGTGCGTTCGTCACGGCGTTCTACATGACCCGGGCGGTGGCACTCACGTTCTTCGGTACCTACAAGGGACACGGACACCCGCACGAGTCTCCCGCGTTGATGACCGTGCCGCTCGTGATCCTGGCGGTGCCGTCGGTGCTGGCGGGCTTCCTCAACGTTCCCGGCGTCGAGTTCGGACGGTTCGGCAACTTCACGACCTGGGTGGGTGCCAGGGTCGTGGCGATGGGGGACCACCATCCCGAGGGGATCGACTGGACGCTCGCCGCCTACGGGTTGACGGCGGGCCTGCTCGGGATCGGGCTCGGATGGGCGTTGTTCGGCCGTGACTCCGACACGCAGGCCGCCCGCGATCGGTTCGAGATCCCGGTGCTGTACCCGTTGCTCCGCCAGAAGTACTACATGGATCACCTCGCCCTCGGCATCGTCGGGTTCACCAAGGGCCCTGCCGCCAGGGCCGTGGACTGGGTCAACACCTACGTGATCGACGGGGTCGTCAACGGGGTCGGTGGTGGCACCCGACTGATCGGCAGGTTCGTCTACGGCGGCCTCGATCAGCGGGGGATCGACATGATCTTCAACGGGGTGTCGGCTGCGGCCGACACGGCCGGCGGGGCGCTGCGCAAACTGCAGACCGGCCGGGTGCAGCAGTACGCGATGGGATTCGTGGTGGGAGTGCTGGTTCTGGTGCTCGCCATCGCCGTGTTCAACTGAGGAAGAGAGAGGGCGACGATGGAACTGTTCGAGAGCGGCTGGGGCCTGACCCTGATCGTGTTCCTGCCGTTGGTGGGTGCGCTGGTCAACATGGCCATCCCCAAGAGCAACGAAACCGCCGTCAAGCAATGGTCGCTCTTCGTGGCACTCGTCACGTTCGCGCTGTCGCTGCTCGCCGTCTTCAACTTCGACTACGGGGCTGCAGACCGGTTCCAGTTCGAGGCGAACCAGACCTGGATCTCGGCGATCGGGGCCAACTTCCACCTGGGCGTGGACGGGATCAGCCTGCCACTGCTGGTGCTGTCGACCTTCATCATGGTGCTGGCGATCATCTACTCGTGGGATCACTGGGAGGAGCCCCGCAACCCGCGGGCATTCCTGTCGCTGATGCTCATCCTCGGCACCGGCATGAACGGCACGTTCGTGGCCCTCGACCTCGTTCTCTTCTTCATCTTCTTCGAGGTCGTGCTGCTCCCGATGTACTTCATGATCGGGATCTGGGGCGACAAGTCGAAGCGCAAGATCCCGGGCTTCAGCCGCGAGGTGGAGACGAGGCTCTACGCCTCCATCAAGTTCTTCCTCTTCACGCTGTTCGGTTCGGCGTTCATGCTGCTCGGCTTCCTGGCCCTCTACTTCCGGTCCGGAGACTTCGGACCGCGCACCTTCGACATTCCGGAGCTGATCGCCCTCGGTTCCAACGGTGCCTTCACCGGGACGTTCGCCTTCCTCGTGTTCGGTGCCATGTTCCTCGGGTTTGCCGTGAAGGTGCCGATGTGGCCGCTCCACACCTGGCTGCCTGACGCCCACACCGCCGCGCCCACGGTGGGTTCGGTGCTGCTGGCCGCCATCCTCCTGAAGCTCGGCTCGTACGCATTCATCCGCATCTCGATTCCGATCCTCCCGCAGGAGGCCGCCAACTGGGCGCCGGCGATCGCGGTGCTGGCGGTCATCGGGATCATCTACGGCTCGCTCGCCTGCCTCGCCCAGACCGACATGAAACGGCTGATCGCGTTCTCGTCGGTCGGCCACATGGGATTCGTGATGCTGGGCATCGCGACGCTGACGGACGTCGGCATCAACGCAGCCATCATCGGCATGGTCGCCCACGGTCTCATCACCGGGCTGCTGTTCTTCGTCGCCGGGTCGATGTCCCATCGCTACCACACCAGGGACATGGCCCGTCTCGGCGGCAACCAGAAGCTGATGCCGCTCATGGGCGGAATACTCGCCTTCACCGCCTTCGCTTCCCTGGGTCTGCCCGGACTGGCAGGCTTCTGGGGCGAGTTCATGTCGCTGCTCGGGGCCTACAACCCGCTCGAATCGCTGCGGGCCGAGTACCTCGGACTGTTCCGCACGGCGATGGTGCTCGGGGCGATCGGCACGGTGCTCACCGCCGGCTACATGCTGTGGATGCTGCAGAAGGTCAACCTGGGTGAACCGAGCGAGGAATGGGTCGGTCACGACTTCCACGACGTCGACCGGTTCGAGATGACCGCGTGGGTACCGCTGATCGTGCTGATCGTCGTCATCGGGTTCTACCCGCGTGTCGTGTTCGGGGCGACCACCGACGCGGTGGTGGCACTCGTCGACAACGCCTTCGGTGAGGGCGCCGCCACCACCGCCGCCATCAGAAACGTCTTGGGGAGCTGATGAACTGGGAGATCGACTGGCTGGCGCTCGCGCCCGAGATCATCATCGTCGTGACGATGCTCGCGGTGCTGGCGCTCGACCTGGTGCTGCCGCGTCCTCTGAAGTATTGGACGGCAACGCTGGGGGTGCTCGGTCTCACCTTCGCGGCCATTCCGATCATCATCATGTCGGTCGACGATGTCGGAACCCGAGCGATGTTCGACGGATCGTTCGTGGTCGACGACTTCGCGCTCGTCATGAAGGCGGTGTTCCTGATCGCCGGCTACATCACGCTGCTGATGTCCGTGTCGTTCATCGAATCCGACCGCTACTACCAGGGTGAGTACTACTTCCTGCTGTTGACCTCCATCCTCGGTTCGGTCGTGATGGCCTCCGCCCGCGACCTGATCATCCTGTTCATCGGCCTCGAGATCACGACCGGCCCGCTGTTCATGCTCGCCGGCTGGCGGAAGGGCGACCTCCGTTCCAACGAGGCGTCGCTCAAGTTCTTCATCCTGGGGGTGCTGTCGACGGCCATTCTCCTGTGGGGCATGTCGATGCTCTACGGGATCACCGGTGCGGTCGACTTCGCCACGATCTCGGACTCGGTGGCGCTCATCGCCGGTGGGTCGGTACCCGACTTCGAGCCGCTGCTGGGATTGGCGATTCTCTTCATCCTCGTCGGGTTCGGGTTCAAGGTCTCGGCGGTGCCGTTCCACTTCTGGGCGCCGGACACGTATGAAGGCGCCCCCACGCCGGTCACCGCTTACCTGTCGGTCTCGTCCAAGGCGGCCGGGTTCGTCGGCCTGTTCCTGATCGTGTACGTGGCCCTGCCCGCCGCGGTCGACATCTGGGGCCCGGCGTTGTGGCTGCTCGCCGCCCTGTCGATGACGGTGGCCAACCTCGCCGCCCTCCGCCAGGAGAACATCGTGCGGCTGCTGGCCTACTCGTCGATTGCCCAGGCGGGATTCATGCTCGTGCCGTTCGCCGCCGCCGCCACCGCCGGACAGGAGTTCCTCGCCGACGGCTTGGAGGCCAGCGTGATCTACCTGGTCATCTACGCCCTGATGAACCTGGGTGCGTTCGCGGTGGTGATCCAGGGTGCCCGTCGCACCGGCACCGGGGACATCGAGGGTTGGGCCGGTCTCGGCAAGATCGATCCGCGCCTCGGCGTGCTCGTGGCGGTGTTCTTCTTCAGCCTGGCCGGCATCCCGCCGTTGGCCGGGTGGTTCGCCAAGTTCGTGATGTTCGAGTCGGCGATCTCCGCCGGCGGGCCGGCCGGGGTGTGGTTGGCCGTGATCGCCGCCGTGAACGCCGTCATCGCCCTCTACTACTACGCCCGGGTGGCGAAGACGGTCTGGTTCGACGCCCCTCCGCAGGGAGCGGTCGAGGTGACCGATGCCCCGGCGGGATCGCTGGGTCTGGCGATCGGCCTCACCGCCCTCGCCACGGTCGTGATCGGCTTCTACCCCCCGATCTCGACCTTCTTCGGCGAGGCCACCCGCACCCTCCTCACCGCCGCCGGCGGCTGACGCGTTCTTAGCGAACCAGCGCGTCATTACTGACGCGTTTAGACACACAGAACCGGGGGGTTCCCAACCCGCTTTTGTCTGTCTATGCGCGTCAGAAATGACGCGCTCACTCGCTAAGAAATCGAGCCCTCGGGGCGGGCGGGGCGGAGGCCGTGTTCGTGTTCGAGGATCGAGTAGAGCGTGTGATCGGTCCACACGCCGTTGATCTTCAGCTCCTCCCGGAGGACCCCCTCCCGCGTGAAGCCGAGTTTCTCGGCCACCCGTTCGCTGCTGCGATTGCCGAGGGCGATTCGCAGGGTGACCTTGTGCAGACCGAGATGCATGAAGCCCTTGTCGAGGAGGGCGGAGGTCGCCTCGGTGGCGATGCCACGACCGGCGTGATCGGTTCGTACCCAGTACCCGATCTCACCGGTACGTCCGAGACGCGAGACATGCCAGATGGAGATGTTCCCGAGGTGGTGCGAGGGGTGGGAACGCAGCCGGATGGCGTAGTCGTAGGCGCGTCCCTCCTTCCAGGCGCCGATCGAGTCCCGGATGTAGGCGGCCGCGTCGTCCCGGGTGTACCCGGCATGCGCCCACGGCAGGTACTCGGACAGTTGCGGGAGGGACGCCTCGACCGCGTGGAACACGGCGTCGGTGTCGCGCCGGGTGAACCGCCGGAGGATCAGACGATCGGTGGTGACCCGTTCCGGGATCATCCGAACAGCCTATCCGGCCGTAGGATCCCGTCGGTGTGGGATCGCCTGGTTCTCCGTTCCGAGCCTCCGCCGCCGACCGGTATCCCGATGGCGGCCGTGCTCGCCCCGCTGTTCACGGACAACGACGGTGTGATCCGGCTCGTCCTCACGAAACGTCCCGAGACGATGCCGACCCACGCCGGGCACCTGGCGTTCCCGGGCGGGAGGCCCGACCCCGGTGACGACGGGCCGGTGTCGACCGCCCTGCGCGAGGCACACGAGGAGGTCGGGATCGAGCCGTCGTCGGTCGAGGTGCTCGGATTCCTGCCTCCGGTGGACACGGTGTCGTTCTCGCTGATGGTCGTTCCGATCGTCGGCAGGCTGGCCGCCGTTCCGCATCTGGTCCCTTCCCCCCGGGAGGTCGCCAGGATCCTCCTGCCCAGGCTGGACGATCTCGCCGACGATCGTCGGTGGCGATGGGAGGACTGGCGGGGACGCAAGGTGTGGTTCTACGAGATCGATGGCGAGACGTTGTGGGGGGCGACGGCGTGGATGACACGCACGATGTTGGGGCTTCCGACGTGACCTCCGTCCGGGCACGTCCGCGCCGGTTCCTGTCGCCGGTGTACGAGCTGGAGAGGGACGGAAGCGCCTTCGGAGAGGTCGAGGTGGCATGGTTCGGTCGCGGTTCGACCTTCACGGTCGACTTCTCTCGGTACGACCTTGCTCGGATCGAACCTCTGGACTGGGAGTTGCGGCGGGGCGGACTTCCCGACCCCGTCGCCCGCGTCGGACGCGACCGGGCGATGTCGGCGGAGCATCGGATCGTCTGGGACGACCGTGAGCTGCGGGTGCACCCTCGCCTGCTGCGGACGCGGTTCGAGCTGCTCGAGCACGGTGCGCAGGTGGGGTCGGCGAGACCGGCGCACCTCTTCACCAACCGCCTCGAGTTGGACGTGCCGGACGAACTTCCCGGCTTCGTGACCGCCCTCGTGGTGTGGTCGGTGGTGAGGATGCGGCGCGCCTCGGCGGCCGCCGCGTCAGGCGGTGCGTGACCGGGACTCCGCCCGCAGCAGTCCGACGACGAGCCCGTCCATCAGTGCCTCCCACGACGCCTCGATGACGTTCTCGTGGACTCCGATCGTCCCCCACGAGTCCTCGTGGTCGGACGTCTCGAGCAGCACCCTGACCTTGGCGGCGGTGCCATCCGACGAGTCCAGCACCCTCACCCGGTAGTCGGTGAGCCGGAACTCGTCGATCTCGGGATACGCCGTTCGCAGGGCGGCGCGCACCGCCTGGTCAATCGCATTGACCGGTCCGTTGCCCTCGCCGGTGGTGACGACCCGTTGGCCGCCGACGATGATCTTGACCGTCGCCTCGGCGACGACTCCCTCGTCCGCTCGCCGCTCGATGAACGTGCGGAACGACTCGAGTTCGTAGTACTGCTGTTTCCAGCCGGTCATGGATCGCACCAACAGCTCGAACGAGCCGTCGGCGGCGTCGAACTGATAGCCCTCGTGCTCGAGCTCCTTCACCTTCTCGAGCACGCGCAGCGCCAGCTCGTCGGTCATGTCGAGCCCGAGTTCCTTGGCCTTCGAATGGATCGACGCCCGCCCTGCCTGCTCGCTCACCACCATGCGAGTGTGGTTGCCCACCAGCTCCGGGCGGGTGTGTTCGTAGGCGTCGGGCCGTCGTGCCAGCGCCGAGGTGTGCAACCCGGCCTTGTGGGTGAAGGCGGACGTCCCGACGAACGGTCGGTGTGGATCCGGTGTGATGTTCACCAGCTCGGCGATGTGGTGGCTGATCGGCGACAGCATCCCCAGCTGGTCCTGGGTGACGACCGGCAGGTCCATCTTGATGGCGAGGTCGGGGATGATCGTGCACAGGTCGGCGTTGCCGGTGCGTTCGCCGTACCCGTTCACACAGCCTTGGACCTGGCGCACACCGGCCGTGACCGAAGCCAGCGAGGACGCGACCGCACACCCGGCGTCGTTGTGGAAGTGGACGCCCAGGGCCGGGTCGGCGAGGGCCGACTTCACTTCGTCGATGGTGCGGACCACCTGGTGCGGGAGCATGCCGCCGTTGGTGTCGCACAGCACGAGACGCTCCGCTCCGGCCTCGGAGGCGGTTCTGAGCACGGCGAGGGCGAAGTCGGGGTCGGTGCGATAGCCGTCGAAGAAGTGTTCGGCGTCGAAGAAGACCCGGCGGTCGTGGGCCTTCAGGAACTCGATCGACTCGCCCACCATCCGCAGGCCTTCGTCGAGATCGGTGCGGAGCGCCTCGCGGACGTGGTAGTCCCACGCCTTGCCGACGATGCAGATCACCTCGGTCTCGGCGTCGAGCAGTGCCCGCAGCTGAGGGTCGTCGGCGACGGACAGCCGGGGACGACGGGTCGATCCGAACGCGGTCAGCTGAGCGTTCGCGAGGTTCAGCTCGGAACGTGCGCGTCGGAAGAACTCGTCGTCCTTGGGGAGTGCCCCGGGCCAGCCGCCCTCGATGTACGCCACGCCGAGGTCATCGAGCAGGCGGGCGACCCGCAGCTTGTCGTTGACGGTGAGCGAGATCCCCTCCTGCTGGGATCCGTCTCGCAACGTGGTGTCGTAGATCTCGAGTTCGGTGGTCACTGTCGTCCTCCGGACGGTCGGGCATGAAAAAACCCCCTGCGTGACGCAGAGGGCCTCGGACACACGCCGGTTCGTGGCGTGTGTCTAGTCGGGAATGATGATGGTGGTCGGCACGTACATGTTCGCCCGAGAGTATGGCAGGGGACGGTCGAATCGCCAATGCGGGCGAGCCCGCCCGGTCGTCCGCTCGGAGCGCGCCGACCGCCCGCTCGGTAGGGTGGAGTGCCACGCCGACCCAGGTGATCACGGATGGTCGACACGGTCGCAGCAGCACACGACGCTCTGCGGAAGCACGCGTGGGCGGAGGCATTCGAGGCTTTCGTCCAGGTCGATCGCCAGCAGGGAATCGAGCTCGGACCCGAGGATCTGGAGGCGATGGCCGAGGCGGCGTGGTGGTCCGCGCGTCCCGACGAAGCCGAGGGCGCCCTGCAGCGCGCATTCGCCGGGCACTCCCGCACCGGCAACCGCGAAGCGGCTGCCGTCGTGGCCGTACGGCTGGCCGTGAGGGCATTCGAGCGGGGGTCGCTGCCGGTGGCACACGGCTGGTTGTCCCAGGCCGAGCGGGCCCTCGAGGGTGCCGAGGAGTCGGGAGCGCACGCCTGGGTCGAGTTGATCAGGACAGGCGTGTCCCTCGTCCCAGCCAATGATCCGGACGCCACGGTGGAGCACGCCGACCGGGCCATCGAATTGGCCCGTGTCCACGGCGAACCCGACGTGGAGGCGCTCGCCACGAGCTTCAAGGGTGCGGCTCTCCTCCGCCGCGGCGACGTGGAGCAAGGGCTGGCCCTCATCGACGAGGCGACCGCTCTGGCCTCGTCTGGGGCGATCAGACCGAAAGTGGCGTGCGACGTCTACTGCGTGACCATCTCCACCTGCCGCACGCTGGCCGACTACCGCAGGGCGGGAGAGTGGATCGATGTCGCCGAACGCTGGATGAAGCGGGAGTCGATCCCCGGATACACCGGTGTCTGTCGTGTCCACCGTGCCGAGCTGAAGCGTCTGGGGGGAGCGTGGGCGGAGGCCGAGCAGGAGGCGCGGGATGCCTGCGTGGAACTCGAGCACTATCGCCTGCTGAGCGACGTGGGGTACGCCCACGCCGAGGTCGGCGAGGTGCGCCGGCATCGGGGGGACCTGCAGGGCGCCGATGAGGCGTACGCCCGTGCCTACCAGTTCGGCTGGAGTCCCCAGCCCGGCCTGGCGCTGCTGCATCTGGCCCGAGGCGAGGTGGACGAAGCGGCACGGTCGATCGCTCGCGCGCTGGAGGCGGTCGACACCGTCGAGGACGGACGCCGGGTGACGAATCCGCTGGAGCGAGCGATGCTGCTCCCCGCCGTGGTCGAGATCGCCCTCGCGGTGGGGGACCCGGAAGGCGCCGGTGCGGCGGCAGACGAACTGGAGGCGATCGCCGCACGACATCCCGGTCTCGCCCGGGATGCACAGGTCCTCACCGCCCGGGGCAGGGTGCGCCTGGCCGACGGGGACCACCGGGGCGCGATCGACGTCCTGGAACGAGGTTGGAGACTGTGGCAGGAACTCTCGGTCCCTTACGAGAGCGCCCGGGCGCGCCTGTTGCTGGGTCGGGCGCGTCACGCCATCGGTGACGAGCCAGGCGCTCGGCTCGAGTGGATGGCTGCCAGGTCGGTGTTCGCCAGGCTCGGCGCCGTTCCCGACCTGGTGGTCGTCGACGAACTCCTGGGTGAGGAGCTTCACGAACGCGATCGCGTGGTCAGGACGTTCCTGTTCACGGACATCGTCACGTCCACCGACCTCATCGGGCTGATCGGCGACGAGGCGTGGGAGGAACTCCTGCGTTGGCACGACCGAACCCTGCGGGCGGCGTTCGCCACTCACGGCGGTGATGTCGTCCGGCACACGGGAGACGGCTTCTTCGTGGCGTTCGCAGATCCGACGACGGCGATCCGCTGCGCGATCGAAATCCAGCGCCAGTTGGCCGATCACCGCCACCACCATGGGTTCGCCCCGTGGGTGCGGATCGGCATGCACACGGCGGAGGCCACTCGCCAGGGCGCGGACTTCTCCGGGCAGGGAGTGCACATCGCCGCCCGGGTGGCCGACCTGGGGGAACGCGAAGAGGTCGTGATCACGGCCGACACGCTCGCTGCCGCCCCCGGTTTCGAGACGAGCGAAGCCCGCCAGGCGACTCTGAAAGGGATTCCGGATCCGATCGAGGTCTACACCGTCCGGTGGCGATGAGTTCGAGAATCGCGGGAGGACCTGTCGATTCCGGCTGCTCCCGTTCGTACAGGGGTAGAAACGGGCCGACACGAGGTCGAGCCCACCGAGCTCAGGAGAATCGCTCATGACTCAGTACCTGCTATCCGTGCACTACGTCGACGGCGAAGGCGCCACCCCGTCGGAGGACATGGAGGCCGCCTATCGGGACGTCGACGCCCTGAACCAGATCCTCATGGACGAAGGCAAGTGGGTCTTCGCCGGGGGACTCCACGAGCCCTCGACGGCGACGGTCGTCCGGGTGACGGACGGGGAGACGATGATCACCGATGGTCCGTTCGCGGAGGCCAAGGAGCAGATCGGAGGCTTCTGGATCCTCGAGTGCTCCGATCTCGACGAGGCACTCGACTGGGCGGCGAAAGCGTCGGTGGCCTGCCGCGCCCCGGTCGAGGTTCGGCCGTTCCAGGACGATCCCGCATCCTGAGCTTGGAGGCGCCCGAGGTCGACCGCCTGTTCCGCGACCAGTCGCGGAAGGCCGTTGCCAGCCTGATCCGCCTCTTCGGCGACGTGTCGCTCGCCGAAGAGGCGGTCCAGGAGGCGTTCCTGACGGCGCTGCAGCGGTGGCCGGTGGACGGAGTGCCGCCCAGCCCGGCGGGCTGGATCGTGGTGACCGCCCGCAACCACGCCATCGACCGACTCCGTCGGGAGTCGTCGCGGGAGGAACGGCAGCGGGTCGCTGCGCAGGCGCACCCTCGCTCGTTTCGGGAGGAACCTGACACCGTGGCCGACGATGAACTCCGCCTGATCTTCCTCTGTTGCCACCCGGCCCTCTCGCTCCCTGCTCGTGTGGCTCTGACGCTGCGGCTCGTCGCCGGGCTGCAGACGCCCGAGATCGCCCGCGCCTTCCTGGTACCGGAAGTCACGATGGCGCAGCGACTGGTCCGCGCCAAGCGCAAGATTCGGGCAGCGAACATCCCCTTCCGGGTTCCCGACTCGCACGACCTTCCCGATCGTCTGCCGGCCGTGCTCGCCGTGATCTACCTCGTGTTCAACGAGGGTCACACCGCAGGGTCGGGATCCAGTCTGGTTCGGGACGACCTCAGTTCGGAGGCGATCAGGCTGGGCCGGCTCCTCGTCGGTCTGATGCCGGACGAGCCGGAAGCCCTCGGGCTGCTCGCCCTGCTGCTACTCACGCATGCTCGACGACCCGCCCGGCTGGACGATGCCGGCGCTCTCGTCAGGCTCCCCGACCAGGATCGGTCCCGGTGGGATGGCGCTCTCATCGAGGAGGGCCAGGACCTGGTGCGGGCGTGCCTGCGTCGCAATCACCCCGGTCCGTATCAGTTCCAGGCGGCGATCGCAGCCGTCCACGCCGACGCGGCCGATCCTGCCGACACCGACTGGTCTCAGATCGTCGCCCTGTACGACCATCTCATGGCCGTCGCCCCGTCACCCGTGGTCGCCATGAACAGGGCCGTGGCGGTGGGCGAACTCGAGGGCCCTGCGGCGGCGCTGGCCCTCCTCGACGAGATCACACTCGCCCATCACCTGCTGCACGCCACCCGAGCAGAGATGCTGGTGCGGCTGGGGCGGGTCCCGGATGCGCGCCGAGAACTCGAATCCGCCCTCCCCCTGGCGGCGAACGACGTCGAGCGGGCACATCTGACGGCTCGCAGAAAATCCTTGGACATGGCATAACCATCCGACGTGTCCACTCGTCTACCTCCCGTACGACAACCAACCGGAGGCACGACACGTGTGGACGACATCGAATCCTTCTACCGCCAGCACGCCCGGGCGGTCTTCGCCTTCCTACTCTCGCTCAGCCGGGATCGAACGCTCGCCGAAGACCTCACCCAGGACACCTTCGTCAAGGCCACCCGCTCCCTACGGGGGTTCCGGGGAGGCGATCCGAGGGCATGGCTGTTCACGATCGCCCGCTCGGTCTTCATCGATCACACCCGTCGCAGAAGGCCGATACCGGTCGACCTCGACGACCGGCACCCTTCACCGTCAGGGCCTGACATCGAGGAGCGACAGATGATCGATGCCGTCCTCCACGGTCTTCCCGACCGTCAGCGCATGGCGTTGCTCCTCGTCGATCAGGCGGGCATGAGCTACGCCGACATGGCCGCTGTCGTGGGGGTTTCCCCCGACGCCGCCAAGGGCTTGTTGCACCGGGCCCGCCGCAACTTCCGCACCGCTTACCAGGAGATGAATCCATGACCAACGAACACGTCACCGATCGGCTCGAGGAGTACGTCGCGGGCGGACTCGACCCCGCCGAGACAAAAGCCGTCGCCTCGCATCTCGATGCCTGCGAATCCTGCGCCGCCGAAGCACGGGCGATCGGGCCTGTCGAACTCGCAGGCCTTCCGTTCGACGATGCCGGGATCGGTCGGACCGTGCGGAAGGCGTTGCGGAGGACGGCTGTGGACGCCGCCGCCCTCACCCTCATCATCCTGCTGGGTGGGCTGTTGGTTTCGCTGTTCGTCGTCCAGCCGCTGATCATGAACCGCTCCGACCGGGCGGCGGTGGCTGCTCGGGCGGTCCACGAGACACCGATGCTGTTCCTTCCCGGTCTGGAGGTGCTCGACTTCCAGATCTCGTCGGGCCTGTTCGACCGCGACGTGGTCGCCGAGACCCGGCTACCCCTCGGCTCGGGATCGGAACTGCCGGGCACGGCCAACGGCCGGATCGGGCTGTTCTCGATCGATATCGAATGGCGCCCCGGTCCTTCGGTCCACCCCGTGCTGCTCCAAGACGTGCTCCCCGGTCTCGACGACGGCACCGTCGTCACCGTTGCGGTGGAAACGAACACGCCGCTCACGGTCGACGAGGCGCAGTCCCTGGCCGATGAACCGGGACACGACGTCCGGATCACCTGGGTCGGGTTCGACGTGTTGTCCTCGAACTTCGGCACAGTCGGCTACCCGCTGTGCGTGCCGGATCTCGACCTCCGCGAGGACTTCTACGGCGCTTCCAGCGCCGGCTTCTCGGGGACGGGCACCGGCACGCTCCCCTCGGTGGAGCGGGCATTGGAACGTGCGAGGGACGCGCTGAACGTCATCGCCTCGCAAGACGAGGTGGCGAACGCCCTGGGTGGAAGTGCTCAGCTGGAGTCCCTGGCGCGAGCCATGGACGGAACGCGGCATGTTCGGACTCTGGTCGCCACCGGCCCGACCCCCGAGGTCGCGAGGTTCCTCGACGACCTCGGGGTGAGCGGCGGCCAGGTTCTGTCGGTCGGGTTCTACTCCTGGGGTGGCCCGGTGTGCGGCCGCTGATCGTCGTTCCTGAGGAGGCGGACGACGCGATAGCCGCCATTCTCCTCGACGACCAGGACGTCGACGGCGTCGAGGTCCCGGAGGTGCTGGGCCAGATCTCCTGCGCCCAGCACCCGCCCCTCGCCCGCCGACGCCCATCGGGTCACACGCACGCCCAGATCACGACGAATGCTGTCGGCCACCTCGTCGGGACCCACGAACGTGACACGTTCGAGCGTCACCGGCTCCTGGTGGACCCGGCTGGCCGCCCACCGGCGGTAGTGGTACCCCGTCACCGCGGCCGTGGCCACGACGAATCCGAGCGGGGCCCGGATCGCATCGACGATCGTTCCGGCCGAGTCTCCGTCGAGGATTCCCTCGATCAGTTGGAACGCCAGGTAGATGAGGGCGACAGCTCCCACCACCCCGGCCACCCCACCGAGCAGCGTGAGGTAGGTGCGCTGGACGACTGAGCCAGCGTCCGGATCGGGCCTCCGGTCGGGACGCCACGCGAACCACCAGACGGGGCCGTTCACCAGCACGGCGGCGAGTCCGGCCCACAGCAGTTCATCCTCGTTCCGGCCGGCGAACGCCGGTGTCAGCGCCGCCAGGCCGTAGTTGACCAGCACGCCGACTCCGACCGCCAGCCCGATGAGGGACAAGCCGGAAACCAGGTGTCTGCCAACCCTCTGCCCTTCGGGGTCGCGTGAAAGGCCGTGGTGATACCGCCAGATCAGTGAGCCGACCGCCACTGCGCCGAGGGCGCCGCCGACCTCTTCCCACTCCAACCCGTCGGTGATCGTGCCGAGCAGCAGCGTGGCGAGCAGCGTCGCACCGCCCAGTGCCAGTAGCGCTCCACCGCCCACACCCACACCGAGCACGAGGGCGGCGCGCGACCACCGATCGAGGTCAGGCTTCGTGAGGAACTGCCACGCCCACACCGCTGCACCGATAGCCAGCCACACGGCGGCGGCGATGATCGGCCGGCCGGTGGAGGCGATCACATCTCGCTCGATCTGGCCGAACAGAGCAGCGAACAGGGCGACGCCCCCGAAGGCCACGGTGATGAGGCCGACCCCGCCGGCGATCGCCTGGGCGAGCCCAGGCAAGATCGGGGCCGGGTGACGGGTTCTTACCCACTCGTGGAACAGCCAGGCGGCCCCCCACGCCACGGCGAATGCCAGCGACGAGCGGGCACCCGCATCGAAGTCGGTCGGCCTGATCCCGTTGCCGAGCGCGATCACGGTGCCGATCGAGAACGTCGCGGACGCGATCGCCTGGTGGAGGAGCCATACGATGCTTCGCCCGTCCGGACCCGACAGCACGCGCAGTTGGTACCTCCAGAGCGCGTAGGCAGCGGGACCGCCGACGATCGTCATCGCCAGGGCTCGGGCCATGTCGGCCGAACCGGACCGGAAGATCTCGTCATCGAAGGACGAGAAGGCGATGTCCAGCAGGGTGAAGAGGCCGAGTGCCAGCACGATCGTCATGCCGAAGGTGAGGCCGGCGACGACGATGCGACGGACGAAGCCGTCTGGCGGCTCTTCCTCGTTGCGTTTCGCCAACGCGGCGACTCCCGCGATGACAGCACCCAGCATGGCGAGCGGGATGAGTAGGCCGAAAGCGATCATCGCGGCACCTCACAAGGGAAGTACGGCCAGGAGTCGGGATCGACTCGCCACCCGTCGTCGGTCATCTCCAAACTGATCTGGGCGCGTTCGTCCCAGCCGTAGCCCCCGAACAG
>DATHWB010000140.1:0-10274 GCA_035460965.1 Acidimicrobiia bacterium | reverse complement strand
CGCACAGCCCTGCCACCTGTCCGCCGGCCATCCCGAGCATGCCGCCCGTCATGCCCGCCCCCGACGTCGCCGCCACCACCGAGGCGAACTGCCGGATTCGGTAGGTGGCTGCCGGGTCGTCCGACTCCTGGAAGAGTCGCGCCTGGCGGAGCCGCTTCAGGAGATGCTCCCGCGAGTGTCCGTCGATGGCGTCTCCCACCCGCTCTGCGATGCCGGACAGGAGGGAACCGGCGGCGGTACGCGGGTCAGCTCCTCGCAGCCTGACACTCCGCCACAGCTCGGCCGCCCGATTGTGCGCCAGGTACGGCTCCACACGGCGATCGAGCCTCGTCGGCGGATCGAGGACCGCCCACGCCAGGAGCCCGATCGTGAGCGATGAGAGTGCAGCGGCGAGCAGCGGGGTCATCGCCGGCCGTCCAGCACCCGCGGCTCGGCCGGCTGTGCGCCCAGTCGTCTGACGAGTGTCATGCCCAGGGCGCTGGCCAGGCCTCCCACCGCGATCACGGCCATCCCGGCGGAGGATCCGTAGAACTCGCGGAAGGGGCCGTCCTGGAGCGTGATCGCCACCAGCACCAGCCAGGGCAGCGCGAACACCGCCCGAGCGTTGATTCGTTGTTCGAGTGACTCCGTGTCGACCTGCTCCAACACCCAGATGTCCCGGGAAGTCGCGGTTGCCAGTTCCCGCAGCACGACCGGAACGATGGCTCCGCCTCGCTCGTGGGCCACCAGGAACACCTCGATGATCCGGTCCGAAGTCGCGTCGGCCAGCTCGTTCCTGACCGCCTCGAGCGCCGACTCGAATCCCACGACGTGGATCGTCATCGCGAACCGGGTGAAGACATCGCGCAGAGGCTCGGGGCCGGAGTGCGCCAGTCGCTCGATGGCATGGGGCAGGCTGAGTCCTGCGCCGATCGACGCCACGACATCCCGGATCGCGTCCGGCCACGCGCGCTGTATCGCCTGCTGGCGTTGGTCGGCCCGACGCCATATCCACCAGCGAGGAACCGCGAGAGCGAACAGACCCGGCACGACCGCGACCATCTCGATACCCGTGAGGGCATAGACGGCCGCTGCCACGCCCGCTCCGCAGGCTGCCGCGGCGACTCTCACCGAACCGGGAGGAACCGACACACCGGCGCGTCGCAAGGCGATCGCCAATTGGTCCGGCCGCCGGGGCCGGCGGCGGGAGCGAAGCGATGACGGCGCCACACCGAGGACGGCGGCGCAGACCAGTGCCACCGTCATCGCGGAGAGGCCGGCGGCGACGAGGGTCATGCGACCTCCCGACCCAGCACATGATCGAGAGCAGCCGGACCGAACGATGCCCTGATCGCTCGCAGCAGCCGCCCCGGCGGTCTCATCCCGGTCCAGCGCAGGCGGTCCTCGAGGGTCTCACGATGGAAGAGCGGTTCGACGGTGAAGGTTCCGTCGTTCGCCGGGCTGACCGCTGCCACCTCCATGACCCGTCGCCGCAGGGGTCGGTCTCCCTCCCGAACCCCGTCACGGTCGAGATGTACGACGAGATCGATCGACGAGCCGAACACCCGGCGGACGATCCCCTCCGCCACGTTCTCACCGGCCATGAGGGCAGAGTTCACGAGTGCCTCCAGGGCCTCGGCGGCACTGTTGGCGTGGACGGTGCAGGCGAATCCGGTTCCAGCATTCACAGCTCGCGTCAACTCGAAGGCCTCGGCGCCCCTCACTTCGCCCACCACGATCCGATCGGGCCGCATCGCCAGGATCACCTTCACCAACTGTCGGAGCGAGATCTCGTTCGTCCCGTCGATGCCTGGCGGCCGTGCCTCGTAGTAAGAACCGTGAACCAGCGGTACGTGGAGCTCGCGCACCTCCTCGCAGCAACGGATGCATTGTTCGGCGGGGACCGCATGGAGAAGAGCGGACAGCAACGAAGTCTTCCCCGCCCCGGGCTGGCCGGAGACGACGATGCTGCTCGTCGTACCCGATACGAGCCGGAGGAACTCGGCGGCCGGCTCCGACAGGGATCCGAGCTCGACCAGCGACTCGAGCGTCTCCTTGCGGAGCGAGTAGCGACGGATCGTCGCCGAGACCGTGTCGGAGATCGGTGGAATCACCGCCGTCAGGCGAGCCGTACCCCCCAGCACCCGGCCCTGGACGATCGGACTCGCTGCGTCGAGACGACGATCCGTCGTGCTGAGAAGCCGCTCGATCACCTGGCGCGTCTCGTGTTCCGACGACGGCTCGGAGACGCGGCGAAGTCGTCCGGAGCCGTCGATGAACGACACCGTCGCCCCCTCGATGAAGATCTCCTCGATGTCGTCGCGTTCGAGCAGGGGCGTCAGCACGCCGAAGTCGGCGACGGACCGCACGATGCGCTCCACCATCGTCTCGGGATCGTGCAGGGGACGGAACTCACCCAGTTGTGCTCGTCTCTGATAGGCGGCCACGGCCTCGGAGGCTGCTGTCACCACCGCCTGTCGCTGGCGCTCGGCATCGATCTTCTGGGACTCGACGATCTCGAGCGTGCGCCGACGGATCTCGAAGTAAGCGGAACCGCTCACGCTGCGGTCCGCACTGCGAGCGCCAGACTGTCGATCGCCTTCGTGAAGGGCCCACCGCGGACGGGGCGGCCGTTCCATGCCGCGTGTGCCACGAGAGGATCATCAGGCACGATCGTCAGCGAACGCGGCTTGACCTGTTCGAGCACGACCCGGTGGAGCTGTGACCGCTGGAATCCGGTCCGAGCCGCTCGGTTCAACACGAGGTGCACGTCCAGCAGATCGTGTCGCCTGACGAGATCGATACAGCGGCTGACGCCGACCGGACTGGCAGCCGCCACCAGTATCTCGTGGCCGGTACCGATCGGAGCCGGGATTTCCGTACCTGCATCAGCGACGATCCAGTCGGCGGCTTCCTCCAGTCGCGAAAGGACACGCCGGACAGCGCTTCGTCCCGCCTGCGACTGATCCGGGAATCCGACCAAGGCCCGGACCCGCGCCGCCACCGGCTGCAGGGCGCCCGTCACGTCACCGTGACCGTGCTCTGCGATCTCCACCGCGGTGGCGAGATTCGGGTGCAACTGCAGGCCGACACGTTGGGCGAGCGACGGAAGCGTCGCCAGCTCGACCAGGCAGGCGTCGTGCAGGGCGTGGGCGAGAGCGAGCGCGATCTCCGATGCTCCGACCCCACCGCTCACGCTTCGGACCGACACGAGGGTGCTGCGGCTCACGGTCTCGCCGGGCTGCGGGAGCGCCGCCTCTCTGACGGTCGAGGGGCCGGGACGGCGCGCCACCCGCCGGGCCGCCGCCACGAACACCTCGGCGGGCTCGTCGCACGAGACGATCGCGTCGACACCCAGAGCCTGGAGCCTGGCCTTGCCCTCCGGTTCGGCTCGGTCGTAGACGCCGACGACCGAGCGACCGCTGCTGTGTTCCCGGGTGACGAGGCCCCTCGAGAAAAACGAGCACACGTCGTCGATGACGAGGACGTCGTGATGATCCTCGTCGAGGTCGTATGCGCTCAGGGCGGTGAGCCTCACCCGCGCTCCTCCATGGTCGGCGAGCGCCTGTCGCAGCCGATCCGGCCAATCTCGTGCCGACACGGCGATCGCCAGCGAGGGTTCCGTCATCCCCGGCTCGATCCGGTCGATCGGATCACCTGAACGGCAGAGGTCTCCGCCGCAGCCGAGAGATCGAGCGCCGTGTCGGAGTCGACCGCCAGCACCAGGTGGTACCCGGTGGAACCGGCGAACGATCCCCCGGACGGATCAGGCACGCCAACCACCTCCACACCGGTGGCCACGAATCGGGCGTCGCCTCGGTCCACCACGATGACGTCCACCACATCACCGGCGATGAGCCGGCCGCCGACGGCACGGGACCGGTCGAGGGGCAGGCTCATGACCATGCGATCCCCGTTCGACTGGGGCGTCAGATCCATCAGCCTCACCGGCGAGCCGGACGGGATCCGGTCGGTCACGACGTGACCCTCGAACCTATCGACCCAGGCATCGGGTAAGAACCCGGCCAAGACCGACGGATCGGTGGACATCGGTACGAACTCGACGTCGCGGGCCGGGTCGAACACGGTCCCGGGCAGGAGTTCCCTGGAGGCGACTGCGATCTCCGGGGGCGCGGCGTCCGGCCTGAGGAGTGCGAGATTCGCGACGAACGCCAGCGCGCCGGCAGCGAAGATCAGGATGTGGGCCGATGACGGTCGGGTCCGCCAGCGACGGATCGGCACCGCGAGGGGTTCGTGACCGGCATCAGCCCGCGGACTCGTGTCCACGGGACGCCTCCTTACCCCTTCACATGTCTGACCGACTGGAACGGTACGCCACGGAGCCGCACATGGAAGACGCCAATAGCGACATGTTTCGCGACCCCTTCCTCGACACCGCAGCTTCCCTGCGTCGAGGGGCAGGGTCGGAGTTTCTCGAAGAGGTCAGGGCCGTCGAGATCGAGACGGAGATCGGCCGGCGCCGACGCTGGTCTTTGCGGGACGTCTGGGAGCGGTCGATGCATCGCGGCGACCGGATCGTCTGCTGGATCGGAGGTATCCAGGCTGCCGGGACGGTCGACTTCGTCGGAGAGGACTTCGCCACCATCCAGGCAGCCGACGTCTGGTGGGACGTGCGCCTCTCGGCGGCAGCGCTGCGGACCGTCTCAGCCGGACGCGAGGGTCACTCGGTCTCGGGTGGATCCCGAACCCTCAGGGCCCGCCTGGCCGAATACGCCTCCACCGGCGAACCCGTGACCGTCCTCGCACCGAGCCTCGGAGCCGAGGTCGAAGGGGTCGTGCTGATCGTGGCCACCGACCACGTCGTGCTCGACGACGTGACGATTCCGCTGGATCGAATCGAGGGTGTCCGCCGATGGTCGTGACCGGCGGTCGCAGCCAGGCGTCAGTCCCGGTCGATCTTGTCCTCGTCGAAGTAGTCGAGGCGATCGAACGGCATCACCACCGACGTGAGCACGTTCATCAGGTGAGCTGTGATCCGCTTGACGTGCCGGAACAGGAGGGCCTTCGGCACACCCTCCGTGGACGGCTCAGGCGAGAGCATCAGCTCGTCGACCCGGGCGTCGTAGTCGTCCAGCCAGTCGTCGCAGCGTTTCAGTGTCGCCGTCGCCCGCTTGACGTCACGGGCGGCGTAGATCTCGGCGATCTCGGCGATCAGGCCGATGGTGCGGTCGAACAGCGGCATCACCTCGGACAGGTCGGGCCTCGCCGGCTGATCCCCCACGACCGACGCCACGTCCCAGATGTTCTTGGCGTAGTCCCCCACCCGCTCGATGTCCTTGATGATCGACATGTAGACGAGCGCCAGCGGAAGATCGGCCCCGGCGTGAGCACTCACGTGCACGACGAGTTCCCGCCGGATCGATCGCTCCGCCCGGTTGATCTCCCGGTCGGTCTTCCGGACCTGCACCCCGACCTCGGCCGCCACCGCATCCGGCTCGAAGGCGGACACGGCGAGCCTCAGCACCTGCTCGGACGTGCGCAGCATCACGTTGATACGCGACTCGATGGCTTCCAGTCCCGAACCCGACTGGCCCTTGAACAATTCGAACACCATGGGTCACCTCTCAGAAGAAGAACATACCGGCGAGGGGGAGGACGATGAAAGCAACGATCACGTACACGAACACCAACTGCTTGTGTTCCTGGGCGACTTCGGCCAGACGGCGGGCGAGTCGGATCGGAATGTTGCGGACGCGTGGGACCGGGTAGAGGATCAGGATCCCCGTCAGGTTGAACAGGGTGTGGGTCAGGGCGATCGTCAGTGCTTCCGGCCGATCAGCCGCCACCGATGCCAGCAGCGCGGTGATGGTCGTGCCCACGTTCGCCCCGAGCGTGACCGGGTAGGCGTTCTCGAGGGTCAGGATTCCCGCCGCCACCAGCGGGATGAGTACCGAGGTCGTGATGCTCGAGCTCTGCACCGAGATCGTGATCAACATCCCGGCGACCATCGCCCCGATGCCGGCACCCTTCCCCAACATGGCGTTGAGGGAGGCCTCGATACGTCCCGCCATCAGCAGTCGCATGTTGCGGGTGATCGAGGACAGGGCCAGGAAGATCAGGCCGAGTCCGAACACGAGAAAGACGATCCCGCGCAGGACCGAGGCTGCGGCCATCGAGTCCAGCAGGTCGGAGACCAGTCCGATCGGGAAGCCGATCGCGTCCTTGATCGGGCTGGACCCGGGTGCCGACACCGAGGACACCTTGCCGTCGGTGAAGACCTCAGTCAGGTAGGCGGCGGAACGGGACAGAAACCCCGTCAGCAGCTCGAGCGGAAGCAGGAGGATGACGGCGATCACGTTGAAGAAGTCGTGGATCGTCGCCCCGGCGAAAGCCCTACGGAACTCCTGGCCCTGGCGAATGTGTCCCAGCGAGGCGAGAGTGTTGGTGACGGTCGTCCCGATGTTGGCGCCCATGATCATCGGCACCGCCGTACCCAATGTGAGGGCGCCCGAGCCCACCAGTCCCACGATCGTGGCAGTCGACACGCTGGACGATTGGACGAGGACGGTGGCGAGGATCCCGGCACTGAGGGCAGCGATCGGCGAGGCCACCATGTCGAACAGGCGCTCCGCCACGTCGGCACCGAAAGCGTTGATCCCGGTCTCGAGGGACTTGACCCCCACGAGGAAGAGAAACAGGAACCCGACCACGGCCAGCCCCCGCAGCCAGACCGTCGTCGTGCGTCGTCTCCCGGGGCCGGTAGCCGTCTCCACGTGACGCGAATGTAGCCAGATGAACGGCAGGCAAACGCCGACCGTTCCCCATCCTGCCCCAACGGACCGAGCCGGGAAACGGGACCCCGCTACCGTCGCCGTCACATGACTTCAGGACGCGCCATCTCCGAGCATTTCGATCCCGACCGATGGGATCCGGTCCCGGGATTCGAGTTCACCGACATCACCTACCACCGGGCACGGAACCTCGGAGCGGTCCGGATCGCCTTCGATCGTCCCGAGGTGCGAAACGCCTTTCGGCCGCACACCGTCGACGAGTTGTACACGGCCCTCGAGCATGCCCGGACGACGCCCGACGTCGGCTGCGTCCTCCTCACCGGCAACGGCCCCTCCCAGAAGGACGGAGGCTGGGCGTTCTGCTCCGGCGGGGACCAGCGGATTCGGGGTGCCGACGGGTACAAGTACGCGGCGGGAGACAGTGTGGACGACCCCTCCCGCCTCGGACGTCTCCACATCCTCGAAGTGCAGCGGCTCATCCGCTTCATGCCGAAGGTGGTGATCGCCGTGGTTCCCGGATGGGCGGTGGGGGGCGGCCACTCGCTGCACGTCGTGTGCGACCTGACCATCGCCTGCCGACAGCACGGGGTCTTCAAGCAGACCGATGCCGACGTCGCCAGCTACGACGCCGGCTACGGCTCCGCCTACCTCGCTCGCATGGTCGGCCAGAAGAAGGCGCGGGAGATCTTCTTCATCGGCGCCGACCACTCCGCCGAGGACGCCGAGAAGATGGGCATGGTCAACGCCTGTGTCGATCACGACCGGCTCGAGGAGCTGGCCCTGGAATGGGCAGCAGCCGTCGTCGGCAAGTCCCCCACCGCCCAGCGGATGCTCAAGTACGCCTTCAACCTCGTCGACGACGGGCTCGTCGGCCAGCAGTTGTTCGCCGGGGAGGCGACTCGCCTCGGCTATGCCACCGAAGAGGCTTCGGAGGGGAGGGACGCGTTCCTCGAGAAGCGCCGGCCCGACTTCTCCCGCTTTCCCTGGCACTACTGATGCGTGACTGGGTGGAGGCCGCCCGGCCGCGGACACTGCCTGCCGCGATCGCCCCGGTGCTGGTGGGCTCCGGCCTGGCGATGGCCGACGGGGTCTACCGGAACGACGCCTTCGTACTGGCCCTGGTCGGGGCGCTCGCCATCCAGGTCGCCGCCAACTTCGCCAACGACGTCTCCGACGCCGCCCGCGGAGCCGACACCACCGAGCGGGTCGGTCCCACCCGCATGGTCGCCTCGGGTCGGATCGGTGCACGTGCGATGTGGTGGGCCACCGCCGTCGCCGTCGCCGTGGCGGTGGCCGCCGGGGTCGGCCTCGTGTTCATCGCCGGATGGCCGATCGTGGTCATCGGAGTCACCTCCGTGCTGGCGATGCTCGCTTACGTGGGAGGTCCGATTCCCTATGGCTACCGCGGTCTGGGCGAGGTCTTCGTGTTCGTGTTCTTCGGGCTGGTCGCCACCGCCGGCACGCGCTTCGCCCACGGTGGGTCGACCCCCGGGGTCGATGCCTGGGTGCTCGGAACGGTGATGGGGATGTTGGCGGCAGCGATCCTCGTCGCCAACAACCTCAGGGACATCGACACCGATGCCGCCACCGGCAAACGCACACTCGCCGTGCTGTTGGGGCGCGAACGCACCCGATCGCTCTATGCCTGGCTGATCTACGGGTCCTTCGGGGTCATCGCCGCCTTCTCGGTGGTTGGCGTGACACCCGTGCTCACCGGCCTGGCGGTGCTGTGGCTGCCGATGGCCGTACGCCCCGTGTCGGTCGTGGGAACGAGCGACGATCCGGTCAGACTGATCCGCGTGCTGGGCGCCACCGCCCGCCTCCAGCTGGTTGTCGGTGTGACGTTGGCACTGGCCGCAGGATTCAGTTGAGTGCCGCTGCGGCCCGTTGGACGGCGTCGGCCACCACGTCGGGCCGTTCCATCGGAACGAAGTGGCCGGTGTCGGCCACTTCGACAGTCGACCCGTCACCGAACCTCGTGGCCAGGCGCTCGGCGTGTCCTGACGGGTAGGTGTCGGTGTTCGCTCCGTAGAGGATCGTGACCGGGACCGGGACCTCGGCGACCCGCTCCCAGACGGCGTGGGCGCCTGCAGCCGTGAACACCTCGGCCTCCGAGCGAGGACGGCAGGCCAGGGTGAACGTCCCGTCGGTCCGGTGAAACCCACCGTCGAGGTAGCCGTCGAGGGAAGCCGGGTCCCAAGTGTCGAACGGAGGTTTGGAGGCGTAGGTCGCCCGGGCGTCATCCCGTGACTCGAAGACCGCCCGCCGCCTGAGGGCGAGACTGACGAGGGGGTGGCCCTCGTCGCGACCGTACGGAGGGGGAAGGATGATCGGCTCGACCAGCACGAGCGCGTCGAACGAGCCCGGGTCGAGCAACTCGGCCATCACGAGCGCCGCCCCTCCCATCGAGTGCCCGACACCGACCACGGGACGATCGACCGAGGCGCGCACGGCGAGGACGTCGAGAGCCATCTCCCACCAGGACCGGCGGTCGCGGCCGGACCGGGACGAACCGTGACCGCGGAAGTCAAAGATCGTCGAGTCGAGTCCGAGTCGTGCTCGCACCGGCCGCCACACCGCCCCGCAGAACCCGGTGGCGTGCGCGTACAGGACGTGGGGCGCGTTTCTCGGCGAATCAGCGCGTCGTCTCTGACGCGCTGATTCGCTGAGAAGCTGCCAGGCGGTGAGGGGGAAGCCGTCGGCGGTGTGGGTGACGAACCGCGTGCCGTCAGCGGGCGTGGTGATCGATGCCCTCGTACAGACGGATGAACGTCCGCAGTTCGGACTCGTCCTCTTCGGTCAACTCGTCGAAGTAGAACACCCGCGTCCATGCCACCGCGGCCGCCCGATACGACACGCCCTCGTGCTCGATCCCTTCGTACGGCGTGAGCACGACCCGACCGCCCACGTCCCCCACGAGTTCGGTGAGACCGGTGCGCAGGTCGGCACAGCCGTCGGGGCAGTCATAAGTGATCACGACGCCGCCGTCCTCGAGGTTGTGAACGAAGAGTTGCTCGGGGACCGGATCCTCGTGCACCCCCCAGTTGGCCAGGAACCCGACGTGGGGCCCGGACGAGGGAGGCGAGGAGTTGTACGGCTCGTGGGACTGGTCGATCGACGCCAGGTGGAAGTTGCCCTGGGAGGGGAACTCGACGCCGGGAGGGGGCTGGTCGAAGGCGAGCAACGCCCCGATTCCCAGGACGACCACCGCACCGGTGATGATGCCGCCCCACGGAGTCGGCTTCTTCTTGGTGGACGGGTCGGGTGTCGACTTGGCGGACTTGTTGGAGGTACGTGCCATGCGCTCGTTGTTGATCGGGAACGGGGAAAGGGTACCCGCCACCCACAACTGGGTGGATCAGGCCGGCGGGGAGCCTTCCGGCCACTCCTCGGGCGGGTACTGCTCTTTGTCCGCGGTGACCCTGGCCATGTAGGCCGCCGCTTCCGAGCGGCGGGCCATGCCGAGCTTGGCGAGCATGTTGGAGACGTAGTTCTTGACGGTCTTCTCCGCCAGGAACATGTCGTCTGCGATCTGCTTGTTGG
>DATHWB010000139.1:0-2331 GCA_035460965.1 Acidimicrobiia bacterium | reverse complement strand
GGGACGCCTATCGGTCTCCAGCCAGCCGAGTTCCGCCAGTTCGGCGAAAGCCTTCCACATGCCGATCAGGCCGGTGCCGCCACCGGTCGGATAGAAGATGGCATCCGGCAGCGACCAGTCGAGCTGTTCGGCCAGCTCCAGGCCCATCGTCTTCTTCCCCTCGATCCGGTACGGCTCCTTCAGCGTCGAGAGGTCGAACCAGCCCATCCGCTCCCGGCCCTCGGCCACGATCCCGGCGCAGTCGGTGATCAACCCGTTCACGAGGAAGGCCTTCGCACCGAAGAACGCCGCCTCCAGCTGGTTCACGATCGGCGTGTCCTGCGGCATGAAGACGAACGCCTCCATTCCCGCCCGGGCGGCGTAGGCGGCCATCGCCCCGCCGGCGTTGCCTGCGGTCGGGATCGCCAGCCGGGTGATCCCCAACTCCTTCGCCATCGACACCGCCGCCGCCTGACCGCGGCTCTTGAACGAACCGGTCGGCAGCTGGGACTCGTCCTTGATCTGCAGTCGGGCGACGCCCAGTTCCTCGGCCAGCTCGGGGCAGTCGAGCAACGGCGACAGGCCCTCGCCCAGGCTGACGATGTTGGCGTCGTCCACCACCGGCAGCAGCTCCCGGTACCGCCACATGGCCGGCGGACGGTCCGCCAGGTCCGCCCGGGTCACCGACCGGGCGATCGCCGGCAGGTCGTACCGCACCCAGATCGGCCTGCCCTCGTGCAGCGTCTGCACGGTGTGGGCGGGGAGGCGGGCGCCGTCGATGGCGCCCTCCAAGTAGGAGACGAACGACACGATCGGATCTCGCTCCGGGACGGGCGGCCACTCTACGGGCGAGCGTCGATCAGCTGCGCCTGGTTGATCGTCCCGATCGGACCGGACGTGTCGTACACGGTGGTCGTGACCAGGCCGATCCCGGATCCGTGTTGGTCGGCATGCGACGTCATCCCGATCCACTCGCCCTCCGGCATGCGATGGGCGTAGAGGGTGATGTCGGCGTTGATGTACGTCCAGCGAGCCACGTCCAGGCGGTGGGCGTTGCCGTTCGACAGGTCGGCGGTCGTCGCCAGCCGCACGAACGGAGACATCGGTTCGCCCTCCACCACCTCCTGGTTCAGGCGGAACCACGACTTGCCAGGGCCCATCGACGAGAACGAGTCGCCGAAGCTGCGGATCTCCACCCCCTGCACGTGGAAGCGGCTGATCCGACCGCGGTCGAAGTTCGGATCCCAGTCGAGTTCGGTGAGCCCCTCCGGACCACCCGGCATCCCGTTGCCGGTCCCGTCCGCCCCCGGCAGGTCGAGGTCGGCGGTGCGGATCTTGAGGGCGCTCGCCCTTCCCACCTGGACGTCACCCGAGAACAGGTCGGCGTCCACCACCTGGATGCGGCGGCCGTCGCGGATCACACGGGTCTCCGTCCGCATCGGGACGGCGATCGGCACCGCCCGGAACAGGTCGACGGTGAACCGCACCACCTGCATCGGAGCGGCGGTCGGCACCGCCTCGATGGCGAGAGCCATCAGGCCCGACGGGGGACTGCCGTGCATGTGCTCGTCGTCCCAGCCGCCCCGAGTCAGCTCGGAGGGAACGAAGAGGTCGCCGTCGCGGGTGAACAGAGCCGTCATCGCCGGACGATCAGTCCTTTTCCTTCATCACGATGTCGATCGCCAGCACCGCCGCCAGCGCCAGGCTCCGCAGCGGATCCCCCGCATACGGCTGGAGGGTCACCACGTACGTGTCGGCGTCGGTGAACACCTCCGTCGCCAGCCCGCGCCACTGTTTCGCAGCCCGAGCCACCTCGTTGCCCGCCTGGTCGAAGATCGCGAAGTCCTTCGCCCGCCAGTTCTCGGCCCGGACCTCGCCCAGCTCCCCGCCGAACGAGTCGGTGATCGCGAAGCGGGCCTTCCCCATCCGGATGCGCTTGGCGATCGAACCGAGCGCCGACCCGTCGGCTTTCGAGACCGACATCGTCAGCCGGAACCACGGCTTGTGCATCACCAAGACGGGCTGGCCGGCGGCGTCCCTCAGCTCCAGGGTGGTGGGGAGCGTGGCGTCCAGGTCGGTCCCGAACCGGGCCAGGACCGCCAGCGCCGACTGCGACACCTGCTCGACGGTGCCGATCTCACCGCCCTGCTCGTCGAAGATCCGGTACTGGTTGCGGAGTTCGAAGACCTTGCGCTTCTGCTCGACGACGAAGGTGGAGCGAGTGAGGAAGTCGGACATCCGCCGGATGGTACGAGGCGCGGGAACCACCTCCCCCCGCCGCCGTGCTCTGCCCGGCTGGGGGAGGGAACTGTGTGGGGAACGTGTCTCCCCGTCGCTCGGCGTGAGCCGAGC
>DATHWB010000138.1:0-15537 GCA_035460965.1 Acidimicrobiia bacterium | reverse complement strand
CCACAGCGTGTGCGACGTCCTCGGGTTCCACGGCCTGGGAGAGGGGAGCGCGCTGGGTGCCCGAGGGTCCGAACAACGCTTCGGGTACCGAGATGACGTTGGCACGTCCTGACCGATCCGACCGGACTGCGAGCGAGCGGACCGCCGACACCGCCGCCGCCTCGACCATGCCGGTGGACGATCGAGGGCCGTCGGTTCCGAGCCAGCCGTCGCCGACGACGACCACGAGATCGAAAACCTGTCGGTCGGCGAGATCGGCGAGCCCGGTGAGCACCGTCCCGGCTTCCGATGCGGCGAGCAGCGAGTCCACGATCACGACCACGGCGGAGGCCGGCGGGTCCTCGGGAAGGTCGGGGAGATCGGCTGGGTCGTCGATCGGGACGACGGTTGCGGGCCCGAGCTGATCGGCGATCGCCCCGTACAGCCCGGCGAGGCGGGTCGGAGGCTCGGCGGGCCAGACGAAGAGAGTGTTCAAGCGAAGGCTCCTGGGTTCAGTCGGCAGTCAGGATCGTGACGCAGCATGCGCCGTTGTCGAATCCGGAGGCTCCGCCCCCGGTCACGTGGGCGAGCCCGCTGCGGGCGCCCTCCCGTTGACGCGGCCCCGCCTGTCCCTGCAGCTGGGTGGTGAGCTCGACGATCTGGGCAGCTCCGGTGGCACCGATCGGGTGCCCCCGGCTCAGGAGTCCGCCGCTTGGGTTGACCACCGCCGACGCCCCGGACGCCAGGGAGGAGCTGGCGCCGGAGCGCAGGTGGTGGGCAGCCTCGCCTTCCTCACACAGCCCGAGTTCTTCGGTGTAGAGGAGTTCGGCGATGGAGAAGGCGTCGTGGAGTTCGACGACGTCGAGGTCGTCCGGCCCGAGGCCCGATGCCTCGAAGGCGGCACGCGACGCTCTCAGGGTGATGTCGGGTCTGGTGATGTCTCGCTCCGCCATGCTGAACGCTCCCGACCGCACCACAGACGCCCTCACGACGGGACCGGTCAGTCCGGCAGCGCGCGCCTTCCGGCGCGACATCAGGACGATGGCTGCCGCCCCGTCGCTCTTGGGCGAGCACTGCAGCAGTGTGATCGGGTCGGCGACGGGCCGTGACGCCAGGACCTCTTCCACCGTGGTGGGCTGGCGGTGCTGGGCCATCGGATTCTGCGACGCGAACTGGCGGCTCTTCACGGTCACGGCTGCCAGGTCTGAGGGAGTGGCACCCGTCTCGTGCAGGTAGCGCTGGGCTCGCATGGCGTACACCACCGGGTTGGTGACTCCATTGGCTCCTTCCCACTCCGTGGCCTGGACGGGGAGGGCGCCCTTGCCGAGCGTCGACAACTGGTCGACGCCCACCACCAACGCGCAGTCGGTTCGCTCCTCCCGGACGGCGTGGAACGCCAGGTTGAACGCCACGGCGCTGCTGGCACATGCGTTCTCCACGTTGTAGATCGGCATGCCGTTGGCGAGCCCGGCGAAGCGCAGGGCGCGCTGGCCCACCAGACTCCCGCCCTTGGCGCTGCCGACGTATGCCTCGCCGATCGACCGCGGGTCGAGGTCGCTCGAGGAGAGGAGGGCCCGTACGGCTCCAGCAGCGAGGGTGTCGACGGTTCCGTCTGCTTGCTTGGAGAACGGCACCATTCCGGTGGCGGCGACGACGACATCCTGCGGCATGGGGTCTCCGATTCGGCAGTGATCCGATATTATATAGTAACCGGTCGCAGTAGCCCACCAGCCGCGTCGAACTGGGAGCACCGGTGGTCAGACAATATGATCCGTCGCCGGTGACACAGCCCCCCCTTCTCGACGAATTGCGCGGTGTGGTGGGTGATGCACACCTCCTCGTCGACGACGATCTCAAGGCGTCGTACGAGACCGACTGGATGCGACGCTGGAGCGGTCGATCGACTTGTGTCGTCCGGCCGGCGGACAGGGGTGAGGTGGCGGCCGTCGTCACGGCGTGTGCCAGCCGGCGTGTGTCCATCGTGCCCCAGGGCGGCAACACCGGCCTGGTCGGCGGATCGGTGCCAGGCACCGGTGAGCCGGTGATCGTCTCGTTGCGTCGGCTCACGGGGATCTCCGAAGTCTCGGCGGCCGGCCGGGTCACCGTTGGCGCCGGGTGCACCCTCGAAGAGGTTCAGACGGCCGTGGCCGGCAGCGGATGGGACGTCGGGGTCGATCTCGCTTCTCGGGCGTCCGCCACGATCGGGGGGATGATCGCCACCAACGCCGGCGGGATCAGGGTTCTTCGGGACGGGATGATGCGACGCCAGGTGGTCGGAATCGAGGTGGTCCTCGCCTCCGGTCAGGTGGTCTCGTCGATGCGGGGACTCGTCAAGGACAACACCGGCTACGACCTGGCCGGCCTGCTCTGTGGCAGCGAGGGGACGCTCGGCATCGTCACACAGGCCATTCTCCAACTCGTTCCCTCCCGTCCGTATCGCGTCGTCGCCCTCGTCCCCGTTTCCGGGATCGCCGAAGCGGTCGGCGTCGTGAACGCCGTACGCAACAGCCTGCCGTCGCTCGAATCGGCGGAGTACGTCTCCGCCGAGACCGTTGCCCTGGTGCGCCGCCACGGAAACCTGCCGGCACCGTCGTCCACCGGGGACTCGGCGGTACTGCTCTTCGAGTGTGCGGGGGTCGCCGACCCCACCGACGAACTGTTCGCGGCGGTGGGCGGATTCGACGAGGCCGTGGTGGGAATGGACAGTGCCGCCCGCCGCCGCTTGTGGGCATACCGTGAGACAGCCACCGAGTCGATCGCCGGGCGAGGGATTCCGCACAAGCTCGACATCACGGTGCCCCTCGGCCGCATGGCCGCATTCGAGGCGGCCCTGCTCGAGACCGTCGTCGGCCCCGACCACGAGACGTACCTGTTCGGGCACATCGCCGACGAGGGGCTTCATGTCAACGTGATCTCCACCGATCCGACCGACCACGCCCTCGACGAGGCGATCATGCGGCTGGCGGCCGAGCATGGCGGGTCGATCTCGGCGGAGCACGGGATCGGCCGGGCCAAGATCTCCGGCCTAGACCTGATGCGCTCGGCGACGGAACTGGCAACGATGAAGGCGATCCGAACCGCGCTCGACCCCGACCGAATCCTGAACCCTGGCGTGCTGTTCCCGGCGGAGGTGTGACGTGGTGAGAATCGTGGTCCATCCCGACAACACCATCGGGACGAGAGAGGCGCTCGAGGCGCGCCTCGACGTCGACTGGGTGTTCCCGGATGACGAGATGGGGGTGAGGAGCGCTCTCGCCGACGGCGCCCCTGTCCTGGTGACAGCCAAGTGGGACGCGGCGTTTCTCCAGCCCACGCTGGAGTGGGTGCAGGGCCTCGGCGCCGGCTACGAGCAGTTCCCGATCGAGACGATCCGGGGCGCCGGCGTCGTCTTCACGAATGCCACCGGAAGTCACCCGTGCGTGGCGGAGCACACGTTCGGTCTCCTGCTCGCTCTCACCCGCAACATCGCTCCGGCGATTCGGGACGGGATGTCTCGCACATGGTCGCCGATCCCGCCCATGGTCGACCTCGAGGGGAAGACGATGGCAATCGTCGGTCTGGGATTCGTCGGGGAGGAGATCGCCAAGCGGGCCTCGGGGTGGGGCATGCACCTGATCGGCGTGAAGCGCGATCCCGCCCGCCACTCCGGGGTCGTCGACGAGGTGGTCGGGCTCGACCAGCTCGACGAAGTCTGCCGTCGTGCCGACATCCTGGTGGTGGCCCTGCCGAACGCCCCCGACACCTGGGGATTGGTCGGTGCCAGGCAACTCGACCTGCTCGGACGAGGGTGGTTGGTCAACGTCGGACGGGGCCCGGTGGTCGACGAGCAGGCGATGATCGAGCGGCTGACGGACGGACGGCTGGCGGGTGCCGGTCTCGACGTCTTCGTCACCGAGCCGCTCCCGCCTTCGTCCCCGTTGTGGGCCATGCCGAACGTCGTGATCACGCCGCACACCGCCGGTGAATCCCCCGGCTACACCGCCCGGTTCGCGGACCTCGTCGCCGAGAACCTGGCTGCCTGGCAAGGGGACGGAAGCTGGCGTAATCGGATCTGCTGAGTCCGAACTTGGCGCGGCGGCCCGTCCGCCCGTATCCTTCCCGCTGCAACTCCAATATCTCCTCGGCCCGAGACCGGTCGGTGCGTTCCACGCCGAAGGGGTTCCGTCGACAGACGAACCCGCCACCGCAGGTCGGCTCTCCAGAGCCTCCCGTGTCGCGCATGCCGGGGGGCCGTTTTCATGTAAGGAGGAGCGGAATGCCGAGACCTGAGAAGGTCCAGGCGGTTGCAGACATCAAGGAGCGAATCGAGTCGGCGCAGGCCGTTTTCGTGACCGAGTTCCGTGGTCTCACCGTGACCCAGCTGCAGAAGCTGCGGGCGTCGCTGCGTGACTCCGGTGCGGACTACAAGGTCGTGAAGATGACCCTGGCGCGGCTCGCCGCAGACGAACTCTCCATCGAGGGCATCGACGAGCATCTCGTCGGACCGACGGCGCTGGCATTCGCCAACGCCGACCCGGTCGCCACCGCCAAGGCGCTGCGAGACGCCGGAGAAGGCAACGAGAAGTTCGTGATCAAGGCGGGCATCCTGTCCGGTGAGGTCATCCTCCCCGAGCAGATCAAGAAGCTCGCCTCGATCGAACCACGCGAGGTGCTGCTGGCGAAGATCGCCGGTGCCGCCAAGGCCCCGCTCTACAAGGGTGCGGGGATGTTCGCGTCGTTCACGCGGAACGCCGCCACGATGATGTCGCAACTGCTCGAGAAGAAGGAGTCGGGGGAGTTCGACCCGTCGGGCGGAGCCCCGGCGGACACCACCCCCGTGGAGCCGGCCGCTGCGGCCGAGGAGGAATGAACAGATGGCAAAGATGGGAACCGACGAACTGTTGAGCGTGTTCGAGGAGATGACCGTCCTCGAGCTGAAGGAGTTCCTGGACGCCTTCGAGGAGCGCTTCGACGTGACCGCGGCCGCTCCGATGGCCGTGGCAGCCGCTCCCGCGGGCGGCGATGCCGGCGCTGCCGCCGCCGTCGAGGAGCAGGACGAATTCGACGTCATCCTGACCAGCGCAGGGGCCGAGAAGATCAAGGTCATCAAGGAGGTCCGGGCGATCACGAGCCTCGGTCTCAAGGAGGCCAAGGACCTCGTCGACAGTGCACCCAAGGCTGTCCTGGAGGCTGTCGAGAAGGAAGCCGCAGAGAAGGCCAAGGCGCAGCTCGAGGCTGCGGGAGCCACCGTCGAGGTCAAGTGATCCGACGTTGATCGAGCGGATGAGGCCCCGGAGGAATCCGGGGCCTCATCCTCATCCGGACCAGCGATTCAGGAGCGCTCCGCCAGGAAGCGGCTGAGCGCGCCGGACTCCCGCTCGCGGAGGAGGACGTTCGCCCGCAGCCGCTCCAGGTTCTGCGACGTGGCCTTCTCGGCGTGTTGGACCTTCGTCTCGGCCAGGAAGGACTGCACGTCCTGCGCCACGTCCGGACGCGACAGCGCCGGCAGCCCCTCGACGAGGCGGCGCAGAGTCAGAGGGGGCATGAGGCCGGTGAGAGCCGACCAGTCCTCGCGCAGCCGCTTCCACGCATGAGTACCGCTACGTCGGCCCCCGAGCAGCCTGGCCGCCACCCACGAACCGTCCTGGTTGCGAACGGTGCCCTCCCGGATCGCGTCGAGAGTGCGGTCGACGTGCACGGGGTCGTCGAAGAACGTGATCGCCTGCAGCAGTCGCAACTCGATCTGCGGTGTCTTGGCGGCCCGATAGGCGGTGAACACCTCGGTGTAGTCCTCCTCGTTTCCATTCGCCGCCAGGGTGAAGAGCGAGCTCTGTCCCACGTCGGGATCGGTCGACTTCGGGTCGGACATCCACTCCCGACCCACCGCCCGTGATCGCTCGACGGTGTCGGGGTCCGCCGCGGTGCGGCCGAGCGCCCCGATCACGAGGCCACGCAGACTGCGGGTGAGGTCCGACTCGCCCTCCCGGGGTTCCCAACCGAGGCGAGCCGCGGTCGGGCCGACGATGTCGCGCACCAGCGAGTGGAAGGCGGGCAGGTCGTCGTCACCGACCGCGTGGTGCTTGAGCGAGGCCAGTGCCCCGACGACCGCCTGCCAGATGGCGTACTCCGTCTCGTCCTTGTAGGCGGAGGCGAGTTCCAGCAACGCCGCAGCCCCCGCCTGGCCGGACTCCACCATCGCCCAGGTGTCGGAGATCAGGACATATCGCTCGTTGTCGTCGAGCTGGTCGATGTTCGTTCGGAGGGCCTTGGCCAGCGGCTCCGAATACGAGACACGGTAGAAGCCGTGGCCGCCGGCGTTGACGACAGCCCAGTCGATCGGGCCGTCGATTTCGACTTCCCCGCTGGCCGCATCCAGCATCGTGCGGGACTCGAACGGCCGACCGTCGGATGCCCCCCGGATCTGTACCGGGATCTTCCACAGCGTCTGGTCGGACTCGTCGGGGATGAACAGGAAACGCCGCTGATGGAGGCGCAGTCCGCCGTCCGCCAACGACACGTCGACCTGCGGGAATCCCTTCTGCAGGATCCACGTGTCCATGATCGCCCCGACGTCGATGCCCGAGGCGCGGTCGAGCCCCGCCCACAGGTCACGCGTCACGGTGTTGCCATAGGCGTGGGTACGGAGATAGTCGCCCACGCCCTGCCGGAACACCTCGTCACCGAGATACTGCTCTATTTGGCGCAGGACCGACGAGCCCTTCCCGTAGGTGAGAGCGTCGAACATCTCGTTTGCCTCTTCGGGAGAGGTCACCTCGAACTCGACCGGTCGCGAGGCCTGCAGGCTGTCGGTGTCGTATGCCCAGGGCCGCTCCACCGCACTGAACGCCAGCCACCGCTTCCACTCCGGCTTCATGGCGTCGGTGGCCTTCATCTCCATGAAGCTGGCGAAGGCCTCGTTCAGCCAGATGCCGTCCCACCACTTCATCGTCACCAGGTCGCCGAACCACATGTGGGCCAGCTCGTGGGCGACGACGTCCAGGATCCGGACCAGCTCGGCCTGGGTGGCGGTCTCGGGATCGACCAGCAGTGCCGTCTCCCGGAACGTGATGCAGCCGAGGTTCTCCATCGCCCCGAAGGCGAAGTCGGGGATGGCGATCATGTCGACCTTGTCGCCCGGGTACGGGATGTCGTAGTACGACGTCAGGTAGCGGAGACAGAACTCGCCGCACTCGAGAGCGAACGACGTCAGGTGCTCCTTGCCCTTGGGGGCGATCACACGCAGCGGCACCCCATCGACATCGACAGGCTCGGTCGCCTCGAACGGACCGACGACGAACGCCACCAGGTACGTCGACATCTTCATCGTCTCGGCGAAACTGACCGCCACCCGGCCGTCGTCCAGCGTCAGGCGGGAGCTCTCGGCGCCGTTCGACACGGCGAGCAGATGGTCCGGTACCACCAGCGTGACGGCGAAGGTGGCTTTCATGTCGGGCTCGTCGAAGCACGGGAAAGCCCGGCGGGCGTCGGTGGCCTCGAACTGTGTGGTGGCGATGACCTGTTCGACGCCGTCGACATCGGTGAACTTCGAGCGGTAGAAGCCGACCAGCTGGTCGTTGAGGATCCCTCGGAAGCGGATCGAAAGCTCGGCGGGGCCCTGCGCCAAGGTTCGCTCGAACGTCAGGATCGCTCGCTGCATGGGCTCGTCATACGACACCGTCCCTTCGAGGGCGCCGTCGGAGTCCGTGAGCATCGCCTGGTCGATCTCGATCTCGAGGGCGTTGAGCGCGATCGAGTCGGAGTCCTCCACGATGTCGAGCTCGATGGTCACCTCACCGTCGAAGGTGAACGCCTCGAGGTCCGGCTCCAGCCGAATCTCGTACCGCCGGGGGAGGGCGGTACGCGGGAGTCGGTACGGATTGTCGCTCACGTCGGTCCTTCTCTCTTGTCGTCGACCCGGCATCGTACCGAGGACGGAGGGATCGGGGCCTGGCGTTAGCCTGCGTGATCTCATGTCGTCGACAGTCCTCGTGCGTGTGTCCGCCCGCGATCGCCCAGGCATCACGGCCGGGCTGATGCAGGTGCTCGAGGCCGGTGACGCCGCCCTGCTGGACGTCGAACAGATCGTCGTGCGGGGCCGGCTCACCCTCGACATCCTCATCGAGATCCCCCCGGGCAACACGATCATCAAGGATCTGCTCTTCTACGGCTGGGAGAAGGATCTGCGAATCGACTTCGAGGTCGTCGAGGACGGTCCCAGCGAGCACCGAACCCGGTCGGCGGTCACCGTCATCGGTCGCCAGGTCGGTCCCGAGGTGTTCGGAGCGGTGGCTGCGGCGATCGCGTCCGGCAACGGGAACATCGATCGCATCTTCCGACTGTCCCGGTACCCCGTGATCGCCTACGAGCTCGCCATCACCGACGGCGACATCGACACCATGCGCAAGGCGCTGGTCGAGGTGGCGGCGGCAACACCGGTGGACATCGCCATCCAGGCGGAGGGCCTGCACCGACGGGCACGGCGTCTGGTCGTCCTGGACGTCGACTCCACGCTCATCCAGAACGAGATGATCGACCTGCTGGCCGAGGAGGCGGGCGTCGTCGAGCAGGTGAGCGACATCACTCGGCGGGCGATGGAGGGCGAACTGGACTTCGAGACCGCGTTGCGAGCCCGGGTGCGGCTCCTCGCCGGGCTGTCCGAGGCGGCGATCGAGCGGGTCGCAGAGCGGATCCAGCTCACCCCCGGCGCGCGGACGTTCGTGGCGACGCTGCGTCGCCTCGGGATGACGGTGGGAGTGGTGTCCGGAGGATTCACCGTCTTCACCGATCGCCTGCAGGAGCGCCTCGGGTTGGACCACGCCGAGGCGAACGAGCTGGAAGTCCGGGACGGAGTGCTGACGGGGGAGCTGGTGGGCCGGGTGGTCGACCGGCAGCGGAAGGCGGAGGTGTTGCGGGAGATGGCGGACGAGTTCGGGGTGCCGGTGGAGCAGTCGGTGGCGATCGGGGACGGGGCCAACGACCTCGACCTGCTGGCCGCGGCGGGCCTGGGCATAGCCTTCAACGCCAAACCGGTCGTCCGAACCGCGGCAGACACCACCCTGAACGTCCCCTACCTCGACGCCGCCCTCTTCCTCCTCGGCATCCCCCGCGAAGACATCTCCGGCACCGACGACAGCTGACGCGACGCGCAAACCCTGGGTTCCCCACCACCTCTACGGTGGTTTTCGTGCACGAGTTCGAGGGGGGTGGACTCGATCCGTACAGTCGAGCATGTTGTCCGGATGTCCGACCGATATCGCCGGGTCTACAACCGAGCCCTTGCCAACGGCGGAGTGATCACCCGTAGTGAGCTCGCCGAGTTGGACATCACCCCGCGCATGATCGAGTCCCGGGTGGCATCGGGGCAATGGACGATCGTCGCGCGCGGTGTGTACCGACTGGCGGAGGCGTTCGATCGTCGTGACCTGCGGCGTTCGGTCCTGGCAGCGTGGCCGGGAGCGGTCCTCTCGCATGAGTCGGCGGCGGCCGTCCACGGGTTCTCACATGTCACCGAGGATCGGGTGGTCGTGTCCCACCACTCGCGCACCACCCACAGGTTCACCGGGGTCGTGGTCCGGAGGACTCACGATCTGGATGCGTGGCATGTCGTCGAGGTCGACGGGTTGCGGGTCACGACAATCGCCCGAACGTTGGTCGACCTTGCCGCGGGCCGACCCGTGGCTCTGATCGGGAGGATCGTGGATGACCTCGTCGCCGCCGAGCGGGTTGCACTCTTCGAGATCGGGGCCGTATTGGACGCTGTAGCCAGGCGCGGGAAGCCCGGTGTCGGCACGATGCGCAAGGTGATCGAAGTGCGGTCGGGTCCGGCGCACTCCGGCACGGTGCTGGAGCGACAGGGACGCCGGGTCATCTCCGAGGCTGGGCTACCGGCACCATTGCCGGAACATCCGGTTCCGTGGACCACTGGTCGCCGGTTCGATGACGCCTACCCGGATCTGAGGTTGGCGATCGAGTGGGACTCGAGGCGGTTCCATGGGCAGTTGGCGTCATTCGAAGCGGATCGGGCCCGGGATCGTGATGCCGCCATTCACGGATGGAGGATCCTTCGATTCACCTGGGACGACGTGACCCGTCATCCCCACCGCATCGTGGACGCCCTGAGGTCTTTGCTCGTCGGCTGAACAGCGGCGCGAAAACCACCGTATAGGTGGTGCTGAACCCAGGGTTTGCTCTCAGGCGTCGTAGGTGCGGGAGGTGGTGGGGCCGCCGCGGCCTGTCCAGTCCGTGTGGAAGTGCTCGCCGCGGGGACGGTCGACCCGTTCGTAGGTGTGGGCGCCGAAGTAGTCGCGTTGGGCCTGGATCAGGTTGGCGGGCACCTGCTCCGAGTGGAACGCGTCGTAGAAGGCCAATGCCGACGAGTACGCCGGTACCGGGACGCCCGCGGTGACCGCGGTCGCCACCACCCGCCGCCATCCCGCCTCGGCCTCCTGCACCCGGCTCGAGAAGCCCGGATCGAGCAGCAGATTGTCCACCCCGCCGGCGAAGGCACGCATCACGTCGTCGAGGAACGCCGCCCGGATGATGCACCCTGCTCGCCACAGGGACGCCACCAGTCCGAGGTCCAGGTCCCATCCGTTCTCGTCGGACGCCGCGCGCAACAGCATGAATCCCTGGGCATACGAGACGATCTTCGAGGCATACAGCGCGTCGCGCAGATCATCGACGTCGAACTCGGGCGGGGGATGGTCCCTGTCCCCGAGGAGCGTCGCGGCCTCGACCCTCAGGTCCTTGAAGCTCGACACGATCCGGGCGTAGACCGCTTCCGCCACCAACGACACCGGCTGCCCGAGTTCCATCGACGAGATCACCGTCCACTTGCCGGTGCCCTTCTGACCGGCGGCATCGAGGATCTTCTCGACCAAAGGTGTGCCGTCGGTGTCGCGAGTACGCAGGATGTCGGCGGTGATGTCGACGAGGAACGAGTCGAGCGCTCCCTCCCCCCACACGCCGAAGGTGTCCGCCATCTCGTCGTGGGACATCCCCGCGGCCTTCATGAGCGAATACGCCTCGGCGATCACCTGCATGTCGCCGTATTCGATGCCGTTGTGCACCATCTTGACGTAGTGACCCGACCCGCCCGGACCGAGCCAGTCACAGCAAGGCGTCCCGTCGTCCGCCACGGCGGCGATCGACTGGAGCATCTCCCGGATCGCCGGCCATGCCTCCTCGGCACCGCCGGGCATGATCGACGGTCCGTAGCGGGCGCCTTCCTCTCCACCTGATACCCCTGCCCCCACGTAGAGGAGCCCACGTTCAGCCATCTCCCGATAGCGACGTTCGGTGTCCGTGTAGAGGGAGTTACCGCCGTCGATGACGATGTCGCCTGGGCTGAGCAGCGGGGCCAGATCGCCGAGCACGGCGTCCACGGCGGACCCTGCCTTCACCAGCAGGATGACCTTCCTCGGGACGGCAAGGCCCTCGACCAGATCTGCCAGTTCGGGGTGGCCGACGATCTCCCGGCCCGCCGCGGCCTGCTCCAGGAAGGACTCGGTCACCGATGTCGTGCGGTTGTACACCGCCACCCGGTGGCCGTGGTCGGCGAGGTTGAGGACGAGGTTCTGTCCCATCACGGCGAGGCCGATGAGACCGACGTCGGCAGGTGTCTCCATGCCCCCGACCCTATCGTGGCGAGGGTGGGTGCACTCTCCAGGCGTGGTCAGGCGTTCGCCGATCGAAGTCCGTTGTCGTCCTACATGCAGGCTTCCCGAGACCACGCCGATCGTCGCTGGGCTGCCGACCGCCCCGACGGATTCGTGGATCTGAGCACCGCCGAGAACAAGTTGGTCTGGGACCTGCTGGAGGAACCGCTCTCGGCGGCGAGGGCGGTGCCGTCGAGAGCCGTCGGGTACGACGACGTCAGGGGCAGCGCCCGGCTTCGTGAGGCGGTGGCGGAATTCGGCGCCGGTCACTTCCTCGGCGTCCGCTTCCGGCCGGACGAGATCTGCACGCTGGCTGGGGCGGGAGCGGTGCTCGAAGCCGTGTTCTACTCCCTGTGCGACCCCGGGGACGGAGTCCTGCTCGCCACGCCCGGCTACCCGGGTTTCTGGATGGACCTGGAGAACCGCGACGAGGTGGCTGTGGTGGGGGTCCCCACCGCCTGGGGCGACGGTTTCCGCATCCGGCGGTCGGCCCTGGATGCCGCCTTCGAGAGCGCCGACCGGCCGATCCGAGCCCTGCTCCTGGCATCTCCCGCCAACCCGACCGGCCAGCTTCTCGACGCCGAGGAACTCGACGACCTGGTCGGCTGGTGTCGGGACCGCCGCATCCACCTCGTGGTCGACGAGGTCTACGCGCTCTCCGTCTTCGACGGGTCGCCCTTCACCAGCATTACCCACGTGACCGACCCGCAGGACGACGTCCATGTGGTGTGGGCGCTCTCCAAGGACTTCGGCGTGAGCGGTCTTCGGTGCGGATTCCTCATGACGCGCAATGAGCAGTTGGGCCGGTCGGTGTCGGCACAGGGGGTCTGGTCCGGCGTGTCCGGTCGCACCCAGCATCTCTGGGCGGAGTTGCTGTCGAACGATTCGTGGACGGAGCGCTATCTGGCGGCGATGCCAGCGCGGTTGGCGGCCGCCCACAGCGCGGTCACGGACGCTCTCGCCGGAGCAGGCATCCGGCACATGCCCGGACGCGCGGGCTTCTTCGTGATGGTGGACCTGTCGACGCATCTCGACGAGCCGACCCATCGAGCCGAGCAGCGACTGTGGTCCCGCATGGTCGATCGCGGGGTGAACCTCACACCAGGGGAGGCGTTGCGCGCCCCGACCCCCGGATGGTTTCGACTGTGCTTCGCCGCCACCCCGATCGAGTCCCTGGCGCTCGGAGTCGAGCGAATCGCCGCGGCTGTTTCCTAGGCTCCGGCCCATGTCCGTTCTCGGGATCGACATCGGGGGATCCGGTATCAAGGGGAATCTGGTGGACGTGGACTCGGGGACGCTCTTGGCGGAGCGGTTCAAGATCGAGACGCCGCGGCCCTCGACTCCGGACGCGGTGGCGGAGGCGGTGAGCGCGATGGTCCGTCACTTCGGCCACCGGGGACTCGTCGGCTGCACCTTCCCGGCGGTCGTCCGCCGCGGTGTGGCGCTGACCGCGGCCAACGTGGACCGGGCATGGATCGGTACCGACGTCGATGCCCTGTTCGAGGCCCGCACCGGGCAGACGTTCCACGTCTTCAACGACGCCGACGCCGCCGCCGTGGCCGAGATGGAGTTCGGTGCCGGCCGCGAGAGGCGCGGGGTGGTTCTCGTCCTGACGTTCGGCACGGGGATCGGCTCGGGGATGTTCGTGGACGGGGTCCTCGTGCCGAACACCGAATTGGGCCACATGCACCTCGACCGGCATTCGCCCGTGGAGTCCTGGGCGGCGGCGCGGGTCAAGGACGCGGAGGGCCTCAGCTGGGAGGAGTGGGCCGGAAGGGTCGATCGATTCCTGGCGCACCTGGATCGGGTGTTCTCTCCCGACCTCTTCATCCTGGGGGGCGGTGTGAGCCGGAAGTGGGACCAATGGGGACACGTGCTCTCGACTCCCGTCGAGACCGTGCCCGCCGCGTTGGAGAACGAGGCCGGGATCGTGGGGGCGGCGCTCGCGGCCTCCCGGGCGGAGTGAGCCTCAGCCCAGGGCGTACTCCGCGAACTGCCCGCTGTCGGCTCCGCGCAGCCTCACTTCGATGACCGTCCCGGTGTCCTCGTGCTTCTCGACGAGGACTTCGCCGACCCTGTGCGCCGACGCGATCAGGTCCGAGCGGCTGTACGGGATCTGCAGCCGGAGGACGATGCTGTCCGCGGAGATCCGCTCCGCCACCATCCGGAGCAGTTCATCGACCCCGTCGCCGTTCCGGGCGGAGATGAACGCCGCGTCTGGGTGGATGTTCCGCAGCCGACCGAGTGCGGCGGGGTCGGCCGCGTCGATCTTGTTGAAGACCAGCAACTCCGGGATCTCTTCGGCGCCGATCTCGTCGAGCACGACGCGCACCGCGGTGATTTGCCCGTCGGGATCAGGATCCGACGCATCGACCACGTGAAGCAGCAGGGTCGCCTCGAGGGTGTCTTCCAGGGTGGAGCGGAACGCCTCCACCAGGTTGTGGGGGAGTCGCCGAATGAACCCGACCGTGTCGGACAGGAGGATGTTCCGTCCGTCGGGTAGGTCGCACTTGCGCACGGTCGAGTCGAGCGTGGCGAACAGCCGATCCTCAGCGAGGACATCGGCGGTGGTGACCGCGTTGAGCAGAGTCGACTTGCCCGCATTGGTATATCCGACGACCGCCACCTGCGGGATGTCGGCCCGTCGGCGTGCCTTGCGCTGGGTGGAGCGGGTCTTGGAGAGCGCTGCCAGTTGGCGCTCGAGTTTCGCGATCCGGGTCTCGATCCGGCGACGGTCGGTTTCGAGCTTGGTCTCGCCCGGACCGCGGTTGGCGATACCGCTGCCGGCACCCTGCCGGGACAGCTGTTTGCCGAGCCCGCGTAGCCGTGGGAGTCGATACCGCAGCAGGGCGAGTTCCACCTGGATGGCGCCTTCGCGGCTGGAGGCGTGTTGGGCGAAGATGTCGAGGATCAATGCCTCCCGGTCCACGACGTCGCACTCGAATCTCTTCTGGAGGTTGCGCTGCTGGGCGGGGGTGAGAGGGTTGTCGAACACCACCACGTCCACGTCGAGTGCCTTCGTGAACTCGGCGAGTTCTTCGGCCTTGCCCGACCCGATGTACCAGGCCGCGTCCGGCGCATCCCGCCGGACGAGTTCCATCCCAACCGGGTCCGATCCGGCGGTGTCCGTCAGCAGTGCCAGTTCGTCCAGCGAGCGTTCCGAATCGAGCGTGTCGTGTTCCGGCAACTGCACGCCGATCAGGAATGCCTTCTGGACGGCGACGTCGAGATCGGTGACGGTGGCGGTGAGTCGCCTGCCTGAGCGTCCTTGATGGTCGTAGGTCACGCCACCACGCTATCGGCTGCCCGCGGTTGTGCACACGGGATTATCCGACCGACCTCACAGGTACTGGCCCTCGTCGCCGACGTGGCCGGGCTCCTCCTCGGCGATGATCTGCGACTCGCGGACCGCCACGACGGGTTTCCCGGTCGGGGGCCACAGGAACCGCCAAGCGCCGGATGGAACGGCCCAGAATCGCTGGCCGGTCTTGACGTCGATGAGGGCCAGGGCGTCGTTGCCTTCCTTGGTGCCCACCGGCACGAGGAGACCCGATCGAGTCGTGTTCTCGTCGGGCGGAGCACCGACTCGCCATCCGGCGAGGATTCGATAGCCGTTCTCGTAGCGTTCGTCTGCCATTGCTGGGGCGAGTGTGCCACCTTCCCGCCCGGAAACGAATCGGGTGGCGACGATGGCGGCTGCGACGCTGCCGTGACCCGAGCCGGGTGACGGCGATCGCCACGATCAGGGAGGCGTACCTCCCAGGCGGCCCTGCGGGGCGCCTGCGGCGGGACCGCCTCACCGGCTGGTGCCCACGGCGGGTACCGGTAGGGTCACGGTTGTCGCGACCGCACTCGAGGAGACATGTCCGAGTCCACAGTCAGCGAGGCCCTCGACTATCACCAGCGGGGGAGACCCGGCAAG
>DATHWB010000137.1:0-21215 GCA_035460965.1 Acidimicrobiia bacterium | reverse complement strand
ACGGGGAGAGTGGTGGCGGGGGGCTGCGAACGGGGGGCCGAGGCGTTCCCCACCTCGACCGGAACGAACGTGGCGGAGATCGTCAGGGTGGCGACGATCGACATGACGGCCATCGACCGGAACGCGGCCGTGTCGCCGGTGTTCCGATGCTTGCCCGGCGCGACCGCCGGAGGCAAGGGCCGCCATGTCTCCGAGGGCCGGGCATGCCGGCCACGAGGGCTCCGCTCACTCCATCCCACAACCCTCAGTGTGTCGACACATCGAGGGGTGTTCTGTACAGAAGTCCGAGAAGTTTTTCACGGACTGGGCTCACTCCATCCAGCTGGCCATCCGATCGAGCAAGTAGAGACTGACGTCCTTCGCCCGGTCGAGGGGGCTGCAGAGTTGCTCCCGACCCATGATCATCGACGCCAGGGACACATCGCAGGTACCGACCAACTGCAGCCGCCTCTCGGGGGCATCGGTCACGGCCGCGAACGAGTCGATAGCCGACACCTCGATCGGGATGTCGGTACCGCCGATGCCCGCGAGATCGGTCGCCAACACCAGCAGGTCGGGCGGCTGCGACAGCGGAGGGATACCCCAGTTGAAGTAGAGCTTCAGCTGCCACTCGTCGTCGGGTTCCGCGAACTCGTCGTCGAGGCCTTCCAGGTGATCGACGAAGCCGAGGAGCACCCGCGGGTCGACATCGAGGGAGAGATGGAGGTCGATGGGACCGTTGCAGGCCTCCTCGGGATGGACATCGATCTCCCAGGACTGGCGGAGCGAGTAGGTCTCGACGAAGTGGCGCTCGTCGTGGACGTGGAACCCGTGTTCGATTGCGTGCTCTTTGAGGTCGGCGACGAAGCCGGCGATGTCGATTGCCATGCAGAGTTCAGCCTATCGGCTGTAGTCCGATCCGCAGACCCCTCGACCGGCCGAAGGCCGACTCGGGGCAACCCGGATTCATTTGTTCTTGCGCCGTCCGATGAAGAGCCCCACCAGAAACGCGAACACGCTGGCGTCCACCACCTTGGGGGGTGCAGTCCGGTGTTCGGCTCGGACCGCCTCCTCGACCGCAGCCGCGAAACGAGACTCGGCGCGCTGGTGAGGTGGCACCACGTCCCCGAACTCGAGGTAGTCGGCGTAGACCTTCGTCACCTCGGCACCAAAGAGGTACACGATCCACATCAGATTGAAGAAGAAGAGCAGGATGGCGATCCCACCGAGCACCCCGAACGTCGACGACCCCGACCCGAAACCGCTGAGGTATTGGCCGACACCGAAGGCAGCGATCAGACATGCGAGCGCCGTTGCGGCGCCTCCTCGACGAGCCGCTCGCCAGGGGATTCGGGCCTTGGTTAATGCCTGGAAGGTGATGGCCACCGTCGTCACGAGCATCGCCAGCGAGACGAGCGGCACGGTAAGGGAGATGGGAACGGTCAGCCACGACGCTTCGATCGGGAGAAGTCCGACCAGGAACTGAACGGCACCAACCGCCACCACGGGCACGACGACCAGCACGGCGAGCACGATCGCGGCAGCCAGCGCCACCAGGCGCTTCCGTATCAGGGACCTCACCCCGCTGACCACGTCGTTGGGGACGTGGAAGATCCAGTTCAAGACACCCTGGACCTGGAGAAAGATCCCCGAGGCGGCGAACGCCGCAACTGCGAGGCCGAGCGACAGGGAGGCGCCTGCGTTCTCACGCGCCTGACAGATCAGCACGCGGATCGGATCGCTCACCGTCTCGCCCGCCAGGTCGTCGACCTGGACCACGAGGCGGTCGAGGGGACGATCCGAGTCGCTCGGGAGCGGTATCGCCGTGGCGCGCTGACAGTCGACCTGGCCGGTGCGCGGGTCGAGGGGCAGGGCGTCCCGAGGGGGGCCGAGCGTGATGGCGGTGACTGCCACCGCCACGAACAGGAGCGGGACCAGCGAGAACAGCGTGTAGTAGGCGAGGGCGGCGGCCTGTCTCCCCGCCTTGTCCTCGCCGAACTCGGTCGCCGCCGCCTTGAGGATCGACCCCAACAGACGAACGCCCTGGGCGTCTTCGGTTCCGTCCTTCGTGTCCATTCCCTTCGATGATGCCAGCACCGGACAGTCAACACCGCCGGCCGGGTGGCATGATCGAAGCGATGACGCTGCCTTTCGACCCACCGATCGAGACGATGGAGGCGAAGACCTCCGAGAAGTGGCCGACTCCCAAGGGGAGCGGTTTCGCCTACGAACCGAAGTGGGACGGGTTCCGATCCGTCACCTGGTCCTCGCCCGAACCGCGCATCGATTCACGCAACCGGCGGCCGTTGCTCCGGTACTTCCCCGAGCTGCGCCCGGCGATCGACCAGCTTCCGGCCGACACCGTGGTCGACGGCGAGATCGTGGTCGTGGTCGACGACGTCACCAGCTTCGACTCGATCCAGCTTCGACTTCACCCGGCCGAGTCGCGGATCGCGATGCTCTCCGAGGCGATTCCCGCCCAGTTGGTCGGGTTCGACCTGCTGGCACTGCGGGGCGAGGATCTGCGGGCGGCCCCGTTCGCGGAACGGCGGGAACGCCTGGTCGAGCTGTTCGAGGGGCTGGAGGATCCGTGGCATCTGACGCCCTCGACCCGCGACGAGAGCGAGGCCAGGCGATGGTTCGACGAGTTCGAGTCCGCAGGCTGTGACGGGATCATCGTGAAGGAGTTGGACCTCCCCTACGTCCACGGCAAACGTGCGATGACCAAGATCAAGCATCGCCGCACCGTCGACTGCGTGGTGGGCGGATACCGGGAGCACAAGGACGGCGGAATGATCGGGTCGCTGCTGCTCGGGCTCTACGACGAGAACGGCGAGCTGGGGTTCATCGGGCACTGCTCCGGGTTCTCCGATCACAATCGTGCCGAGATCTTCCGGCAGTTCGAGTCCCTGCGCGCCGACGAGTCGTTCGCCGGAGACGTGCGGATGCCGGGGGGCGAGAGTCGGTGGTCGGCGGGCAAGGATCTGTCCTGGACGCCGGTGGAGCCGGGCGTGGTCGTCGAGGTGAGCTACGACCAACTGGAGGGCAACCGGTTCCGCCACGCCACCCGCTTCCACCGGTGGCGGCCGGACAAGGACGCCCGCGACTGCACGACCGCCCAACTCTCCCTTCCCTCCGGCCCCGGCTTCACGGACGTGGTCCGATGAACGCGTACCCAGGAACCCTGGGTACGCGACGCGACCGGTCCCTGAGGGGCCCTGAGGGAGGTGGGGGACGGGTCAGGGTGAGTCCCGATGGTCGCCGGCGTCGAGAACCTGCACAGTGACGACATGCACAACGACATCCACACCCACACCACACCCCCCCGCCTGGAGCGGCCCGCCGACGGTCGAGTGATCGCCGGAGTCGCCCAGGGACTCGCCAACCGTCTCGACGTCCCCGTCGGCGCGGTCCGGGCCGGCTTCGTCGTCACCGCTCTGATGGGCGGGCCTGGCGTCGCCGCCTACATCGCGGGAATCCTCCTCATGCCGTCTCACAACCAGGCCAAGGCCCCGGCCACCGCCTGGGTCGAGCGGGTCTTCGACGGCAACCCCGCCTGAGTGGCGACGGAAAGGAACACACAGCCATGAACATCATCAGATTCCTGCTCGGCGCCCTCGGCGCCATCACGCTCGGCATCGCCGCCATCCTCGTCGCGGTGGCGGTCGGCCTCTTCACCTGGCTCGGTACGGACGAGAAGGTGACGATCCCGGAGATCCACGTTTCCACCAGCGAGGGACACATCTTCGCCGAGGACATCGAGGTGCTCTTCGACCAGGCCCGCTTCGTACCCGATCTCGGCACGGCCAACCTGCGCATCAGAACCGAGGACGGCACCGCCGTCTTCGCCGGCATCACCGATCGGCTCACCGCCGACCGCTTCCTCTCCGGCAGCGCCGACCCGCGCGACCAGGCGTTCTGGCTGACCCGGGGCGAGGGCGCCGTCGCCGACCTCATCTGGGAGATTCGTCCCGGGCAGTGGACGTTCGTGGTGGTCGGCGAGGACGGAGTCGCACCGTCGACCGTCGTGATCGACGGCGAGATCGCGGCCGCCCCGTTCCGGCTGGCGGCAGGCACGGTGGCCGGGCTCGGCCTGGCGACCGGAATCGCCGGGGCGTTCCTCCTGCTGGCGGCAGGCGGGCTCGGCCGGCGGCGTTCCAGCCCTCCTGCCGCACCCGCCTCCGCCTTCCCTGCCACCGCGAGCGTCTGAACTCACCTCGCCGCCGACCGGGCGATACTGGGAGGCGGCGAGGAAAGGACCGCGATGCAACCGACCGTGGCCGTCATCGGCGCCGGGGCGATGGGAGAGGCGATCGTCCGCGGGCTGGTCCGGGCCGGATGGTCTCCCTCCGACATCACCGCCGCCGACACGGACGCCTCCAAGCTGGAGGCGCTGGCAGGAGACCTCGGCATCCTCACGACGGCCGATGCGGCGGCGGCCGTCGCAGGACGCAAGGTGGTCGTGATCGTGGTCAAACCCGACCACGTGCTCGAGGTCATCGAACGAATCACCGGCGCGGTCGATCTCGGCCAGGTGATCGTCTCGGTGGCGGCCGGGATACCGACCACGACGTACGAGTCGCGACTCCCCGGGGTTCCGGTCGTCAGGGCCATGCCGAACACGCCCGCCCTGCTCGGGGAGGGCGCTGCGGCGATCGCCGCCGGGACCGATGCCACCCAGCTCGACCTCGATGCCGCCAGAGCCGTTCTTCAGGCCGTCGGCATCGTGGTCGAGGTTCCGGAGTCACAGATCGATGCCGTGACGGCCGTGTCGGGCAGCGGTCCGGCGTACGTGTTCCTCCTCGCCGAGACCATGCAGGCCTCGGCACGCGAACTCGGACTGTCTCCGGAGGTTGCCGAGCAGCTCGTGAATCGCACGATCCTGGGGGCGGGCCGGATGCTCACCGAAGCGGGGGCAGACGCAGCCACGCTCCGCCAGCGGGTCACATCCCCGAACGGGACCACTGCCGCAGCACTCTCGGCGTTCGAGCGCGGCGGATTCGCGAGCCTCGTCGACGAGGCGGTGAGGGCGGCGGCGGCGCGCAGCGAGGAACTCGGAAAGGGAACCTGAGCCCTGCGACTGTCAGCGCTTCTCGACCACCCACGCCTGTTCGGACGGATAGCGCTTCGCCCACTCGGCGGGAATCGAGAATCGCACGCCGTCCGCATCGGACGGCGCCTGCACCTCGAAGAAGTCGAGCACTTCGAAACCCGTTCTTCTGAGAAGCCCGAACCACTCGGAGATCGGCAGGTTGAACTCGATCGTCGGGTCGTCGTCCAACCCCACCCACTCGATGCGATGCTGTCCGAAGTACGGACGCACGGCCGTCTCGCCCGTGACCGCATCGAGGCTGCGCTCGGTGAAGACGTCGTTCCACGAGCCGGTCCCGAGGAACGCCAACCTGCCGCCGGGGCGGAGCAGACGGTGTGCTTCCGGGATCCAGAGGTGAGGATCCGCCCAGATCGCCGCCCCGTACTCGCTCAGGGCGAAGTCGAACGAGCCGTCTGGAAACGGCACGGACTCGGCGATGCCTTCGACGAAGCCGATCTCCAGACCGTGCTCCCCGGCCAGGCGCCGGGCGGTGTCGAGTTGTCGGACCGAGGGGTCGACCGCCACGACCGCCGCCCCTCGCCGCGTCATCCACGCCGAACCGTATCCGGTGCCGCAGCCGAGCTCGATGGCGTCGAGACCGGTCATGTCCTCCGGCAGCAGGGGGAGCCGCGTGTTGGGCACGCCCCAGATGCCCCACTCCGGGTCTGACGCCCACATACGCTCACCGCTCTCGACCCACCGATGGGCGGCCCTGTTCCACGTGTCGACGTTGACCTCGACGTACTCGGGACGCTCAGTACTCATCGTCCTCCCTGCGTTGCTTGGACGGCTGTACCCGCGGCGGCTCACCGGGCTGCTTCGGATAGTGGGGCGGCCAGGGTGCGTCGCCCAGGCCGTGCTCCTCGTGATCACGCACCACCCATTCCAGCAAGGTGTCGATACGGCACGGAGCCTCGTCGATGCCGCGGGTGAGGTCACCCACGGCCGCGTACCTGTCGCCGGCGAAGCGGTCCATGGGGAAGTCCTCCAGCTCGACATCGGCCAGCTCGTCCCATCGGAACGGTGCGCTGACCAGCCCGGTGGGTCGCACCCCGTACGCGGACGAGATCGTCTTGTCGGGCGCCATCTGGTTGAAGTCGACGAACACCCCGCTCCGTTCCTCCTTCCACCAGCTGGTCGTCACCAGGTCGGGCATGCGCCGCTCGAGCTCGCGAGCGAACGCCAGGACCGCGCGGCGCACCTGGACGAAGTCCCAGATGGGCTCGAGTCGCACGTAGACGTGGATTCCTCTGCTTCCCGAGGTCTTCGGCCACGCCGTCATCCCGAGTTCGTCGAAGAGCTCCTTGGCGCCCCCCACCGCTCGGCGGACGTCGTCGAAACCGAACCCGGGCGTGGGGTCGAAGTCGACCCTCAGCTCGTCGGGATGATCGAGGTCCGTCGACCGGACGGGCCAAGGGTGAAAGTCGAGGCAGCCGAGCTGGACGAGGCGGATCACGTCGGCCTCGCCCATCGGGACGTTCATGACGCCCGGCCGCTGGCTCGGGAACCGCATCGGAACGGTCTTGAACGGCGTGTTGGCCGCCGCCCGCTTGTGGTACACAGGGTCCTCTCCCACCCCGCGCATGTATCGCTTCAGCATGGTGGGACGGTCGTGGATCCCGCGGGCCGCTCCCTCGGCCACCGTGAGGAAATGTTCGACCACCTGCATCTTCGTCCATCCCCGGTCGGGGAAGACGACGCGATCGGGCGACGAGATCCTGACGGTCTCGCCCCCCACTTCGACGGTGCTCTCGTCAGACGCCACACCCGGCTTTCTACCAGCGGACGTTCAGCTCTGAGCGGAGACTTCCAGTCGTGGGAGGAAGAACTGGACGAGCGGGCCGATGCCCAGGGTGAACAGCACCGTTCCGATGCCGACCGTTCCCCCCAGCAACCAACCCCCGGCCAGGGCCGATCCCTCCACGGCGGTCCGGGCCAGCCGCAGCGACGGGCCCCGGCGGGCGATCCCGGTCATCAACCCGTCCCGGGGTCCGGGACCCAAATGGACACCGATGTAGAACCCACTCCCGATTCCGACGAGGACGATGCCGCCGATCAGGAACAGCCATCTGAGTATCAGTCCGTCCGGTGCCGGGACCAGTGCGAGCACAAGGTCGATGAACAGCCCGATGAACACGGCGTTGCTGATGGTCCCGATCCCCAGCGGCTGTCGGAGCGGGATCCAGAGGAGAAGAACCGTCAGTCCGACGAGGACGCTGGCGATCCCGATGGTGAGAGGAGTTCGTGTCGAGATCCCCTGGTGGAGGACTTCCCAGGGGGAGAGTCCGAGACCCGCCTGCACCTGCAGCGCGCTGCCCGCTCCGAAGAGGAACAGCCCGAAGAGCAGGCGCGGGAACCGGGCACGGACCACCGCCCAGGGAGCACGGATGAACATGCCCCCCAAGCGGTTGTAGCTCATGCGCTGCGATCGAGGATGACCTGCTTCGGCATCACCGGCCGCGGCTCGAGGACGACGCCGAGGGTGCCGTCTTCCTTGCGGTAGTAGATGATGAGGCCTTCGCTCGTGGCGTGCGACGAGACCACCGAGGAACCGGGTACGATCTCGGGCGAACCGGAGCGATGGTCGACGATGGGGGACATCGGGATTCCAATTCTGGTTGAGTCCCGCCATCATCTGCCAATCCATCATTCAGGTCCAGCGAAACTTCCTGATGAGATCAGTTAGCATCGCTACATGGATTTGAAGCGTCTCCAGTTCCTGCGCGAAGTCGCGGCCCGCGGCACGATCAGCGCAGCCGCCGAGGCCCTCGGCTACACACCGTCCGCCGTGTCCCAGCAGCTGTCCGTCCTCGAGAACGAGATGGGCACGCCGCTGCTCGAACGGCAGGGCCGCAACGTCATCCTCACCCCGGCCGGAGAAGCACTCGTCAGGGCTTCGGACGACGTGTTCTCCGCCGTCGATCGCGCCGAGGCAGCAGTCGAGCGAGCCGGCGAACTGGCGGTCGGGCCCGTCCGGGTCGGCTCCTACCAGTCGATCGGCTCCACCATCGTTCCTCGCGCCTTCAGCGCGCTCCACCGGAAACGACCGCAGCTGGAGGCCCACTTCGTCCAGTACGAGCGCCACCTGATGCGGGATCTCAACCTGGGCGTCATCGACATCGCCCTCGGCCAGCACTACTCGAACGTGCCGACACGGGACGAGGGCAAGTTCGACCGGAGGGACGTCCTGATCGAACCCGTGTTCCTGGCCGTACCCGCCGACAGCCCGGTCCGCTCCATGCGCGATGCCGAGCACGAGATGTGGGTGGTGGCACCACCCACCACCGATTGCGGCAAGAACGTCCGCAACCTGTGCGCGGAGGCCGGATACGAGCCGGACGTCCGCTTCCACTCCGATGACAACGAGGTGACCCTGAGCGTGGTCGCGGCCGGCCTGGGTGTGGGCGTGCTGCCCAGGCTCGGTGTCATCCGACCCCCGGAGGGCGTCAGACTGATCCTGCTGCGCGGCGCCACTCGCACCGTGTACGCCAACACCCGCCCGGGAACCATGGACCGTCCCGCCATCTCGGCGGTCATGGCCGAACTGCTCGCTGCCGGCGAGGAAGTGGCCGAGCATCAGCGAGCCCTCGCGATGGCCGGCTGACCGATACCCTCGGTGTCATGGATCTGATCGCGAGGGTGCGCCAGTCGGTGATCGGGCGCGACACCGCCGTTCGCACCCCCTTCGGCCTACGCCGGGTGACCTATGCCGACTACACGGCGTCGGGCCGCTCACTCACGTTCATCGAGGACTACCTGCGCAGCCACGTGCTGCCCCTCTACGCCAACACCCACACGGAGACTTCGGGCACCGGTCTGCAGACCACCCGCTTCCGCGAGGAGGCCCGGGAGATCGTCCGCCGCTGTGTGGGCGCCAACCGTGACGAACACGCCGTCATCTTCGCCGGGTCCGGATCGACGGGGGCGATCGACCGCCTCATCTCGATCCTCGGGCTCCGCATCCCGGCTGGGCTCGACGACCGCTACCACCTCACGGACCTCATCCCGGCCGACGAACGGCCGGTCGTCTTCGTCGGACCGTACGAGCACCACTCCAACGAGTTGCCGTGGCGGGAGTCGATCGCGGACGTGGTCGAGATCGCGGAGGATGCCGACGGTCACATCGACCTGGCCGACCTGGAACACCGCCTCATCGAACATGCCGGACGACCGCTCCGCATCGGTTCGTTCTCCGCTGCATCCAACGTGACCGGGATCATCTCCGACACGACGGCGATCTCTTCCATGCTCCATCGTCACGGCGCGCTCAGCTTCTGGGACTTCGCAGCCGCCGCCCCGTACGTCGGGATCGAGATGCGGTCCTCCCACACCCACGGGCACGACTACAAGGACGCGATCTTCCTCTCCCCCCACAAGTTCATCGGCGGACCCGGGACGCCCGGTGTCCTCGTCGTTCGACGGGACCTGCTCACGAACCGGGTGCCTGCGGTCCCCGGCGGCGGCACGGTGGCGTACGTCAACCCCGAAGAGCACCGCTATCTCGCCGACCCGGAACACCGCGAGGAGGGCGGCACACCGGCGATCGTCGAGTCGATCCGGTGCGGCCTGGTCTTCAAGCTCAAGGAGGAGGTCGGCGCCGAGGAGATCCGGCGGCGAGAAGAGGTCTTCATCAGACGCGCCATCGCTGCCTGGCAGCACGAGCCGAACGTCCGAGTACTCGGGAACCCGGAGGCGGATCGATTGTCGATCGTGTCGTTCGTCATCCGGCACGGCGATCGTTACCTCCATCACAACTACGTGGTGGCGCTCCTCAACGATCTGTTCGGCATCCAGGCCCGTGGCGGGTGCTCCTGCGCCGGTCCGTACGGCCATCGCCTGCTGGGGATCGACCTCGACACGAGCCATCGGTACGAGACGGAGATCGCCCGGGGATGCGAGGTCATCAAGCCCGGCTGGGTGCGAGTGAACTTCAACTACTTCATCGACGACGACGAGTTCACCTACATCGTCGACGCCGTCCGACTCGTCGCCCGCCTCGGCTGGGCGATGCTCCCCCACTACGAGTTCGATGTCGGATCGGGAACGTGGCGTCACCGGGACGGCGTCCCGACACCGCCGATGTCGCTCGACGCGGTCTCATTCCGGGACGGGGCGCCGGTGGACGGTCCCCTGACCGCCGGGACCGAGTCGTACCCCGAGTACCTGGCGGAAGCGGAGCGACTCCTGACCGAGGCGGCGGCGGCACCTCCCCCCTGCGACTCGCAGGGTCTCGAGCCGACCGCGGAGGAGCTGCGGTGGTTCCCGGTGGGCACCGAGATCCGGTGAACGGCCGCATCCACCAGATCAACCTGTCCGAGGGAGGTGTCCCCAAGCGACCAGTCGACTCGGCCGTCGTGAACACCAGGGGCGTGGTGGGGGACCTCCAGACGGACACCGTGCACCACGGCCACCCGGAACAGGCGCTGTGCATCTGGTCGCTGGAGGTGATCGAAGCGCTCCAAGCAGAGGGCCACCCGATCGCCCCCGGATACGCCGGCGAGAACATCACGGTTGCGGGCCTCGACTGGAACCGGGTGCTGCCGGGAACGACGCTGCTGTTCGGCGAGGCGGTGGTGGCCCCGGTGACATTCCCCGCGACGCCGTGCTCCAAGAACGCCGCATGGTTCCTGCAGCGCGACTTCCGGCGGATGAGTCACGACCGCCATCCCGGCTGGAGCCGGATGTACGCGTCGGTGGTCACCGGAGGGACGATCCAGGTGGGTGATTCCGTCCGCCTCCTGCAGTAGGCGCTTCCCGACCCGAACTCTCCGAAGCTTCCCGCCGACCTCGAGGTCCTCCCCCCGCCCGGTCCGAGGAAGGCGGCAGGCGCCGCCCGGTAGCGTGGGCCGATGCCGACACGCACCGCACTCGTCACCGGGTCCGCCCAGGGGATCGGGGAAGCCACCGCCCGCCGACTGCACTCCGATGGACTGCGCGTGGTGGGCCTCGACATCCGGCCGCACGATGGGACGCATCTCGCCGCCGTCTTCCAGACCGACCTCGCCGACCCCACCGCGATCGCCGAGGCGATGGAAACCGTGGGACCGGTCGACGTGCTGGTGAACAACGCCGCCATCCTCACCCAGGTCGACTTCGACGAGGTCACGCCGGACGTGATCGACGTCACGATGGCCGTGAACTTCCGCGCCCCCGTGCTCCTGTCCCAGGCCGTGCTACCCCATATGCGGGAGGCGGGGTGGGGGCGAATCGTGAACATCTCGAGCATCGGCGCCCGCCACGGGGGGCGTCCACCTTCGTCGATGTACGCCGCCTCCAAGGCAGCCCTCCTGTCACTGACCCGCTACCTCGCCCAGTACAACGGTCCGCACGGCGTGACGGTCAACGCCATCGCCCCGGGCGGGATCTCGACGGCGATGGCATCACCGGTCCCCTCGCCCGAATCTCTCGCCATGATCCCCCTCCGTCGCCGCGCCGAGCCCGCCGAGGTCGCATCGGTCGTGTCGTTCCTCGTCGGCGACGATGCCTCCTATGTCAACGGTGTCACACTCGACGTGAACGGCGGCAGGATGATGGTGTGACGATCCGTCACTCGGCGGCGTGCCGATCCTCGATCGGGTCGAGCGGGTAGATCGGGCGCGGGACGCGGGACCACGTCAGTCCGGCGATGTCGGACTGTGACGGCCCTGGTGTGTCCACCCGGATCAGATCGCTGGCGATCGGCCGGAAGTACTGGAAGTTGGAGGCGGTCTTGACGACCGCCATGGAGTGCTCCAACGGATCGAGTCCTACCTGCGGATACATGTCGGGGTGGACGCCGCCGATCCCGGTGCGTTCGGTGACGACGACGTGACCACACGGGACCTCAAGCACCGCCGTCCACCCGAGGTCCGCCACCGGGTGGGCGTAGTCCCCCCCGAGACGGATCGTGGTCGGCTCGAACCGGAGCAGTGTGCCGGTGAGTGTGATCGGCTCATGCATGTGGGCGACCGCACCGCCGATCGTCACCGTCACCTCGTCGTCGACGCTGTATCCGGCGAGCAGCTCGCCGATGTCCGGTTGCACCACTTGGACGAGCAGCCCTTCCGCCCCCTGACGTAGAGCCTCCCGGATGATGACCGTGCTGTCCCCACCGGCTCCGCCCCGGACCGAGTCTCCGGTGTCGCTCAAGACGACGAGCCCGTCCGTGGCCGCCGCCCGGGCGACCGCCTCGTCGACTGGAACGCTGGTCTTCACCTGGAACCGATCGCGGAGCGACCAGGCAAGGTCGGCCAGCTCGTCGGCCAGCTCCTCGGCCATCTCGGGCTCGTCGTCGGTCACGACCACCACCGACCAGCCCCCCTGATCGATGTCGAGCCACGGCTGCATCGGGAACGGCGAGGCGGCCAGCACCCGGTCATCCTCCCTCTCCGCCTCCCTGGCCCGCTCGAACCAGATCGACATCGGCGGCCGATCGGACAGGTACTGCTCCTGGTGCGACAGCAGCGGGAGCTTGCGCCAGGTCATCACCGGATCGACCTCGCCCGCCACGACACGGAAGAGAAGCCGCGAGTTCAGGAGACCGGTGTCGTGGAGGTCGTGCGGCTGGGTTCGGTGCCCGACGATCACGGTGGCCAGATCCACCATCTCCCGGGTGATGTTGGCGTGGTGGTCGAGCGCCAGCCCGATCGGCAGGTCGGGACCGACCACCGATCGGATCGCCGCCAGCATGTGGCCCTCGAAGTCGTCGACACCCTCGGCCGAGCACCCACCGTGCAGTTGGAGGGCGAGCCCGTCCAGGGGGCCCGCCGCCCGCAGGCCCGCCACCACCTCCCCGACCAGGAACTCGAGCGCTTCTGCCGAGACCCGGCCGCCGGCCACCGTCCTCGTCCCGAAGATCGGCACCGTCTCCACGTCGTCGCGTTCCGCGACGGCCTCGACATGACCCGATATCCCGTGGTCGGTGTGTTCCAGCAGTTCCCGACCGCGGCGGATGCCGTAGGCCGCGAAGCGCTCGATCGTGGTGAACGATGGGTTGAAGGTGTTCGACTCCTGGGACACCAGGACCAGACCGATGCGCAATGCCGCCTCCCGTGCAGTCAGGGCGGCACCCTACCGGGGCACACACCCGGTCGATCCGAGCCGATCGACGCCTGCCACCTCGCTCACGGAGCGGTCAGGTGGGTCCGCCCAGGAAACGCAACATGCGCTCCCACGCCAGGGTCGCCGCCGCCTCGTCGTACTCCTCCCGGTCGCGCTCGAAGAAGAAGTGCGACGTTCCCGGATAGCGGTGCACCTCGACCTCGAGGTCCTCCATCCCCATCGTCGCCTCCATGAACACCGCCTCGTCATCGCTCACCAGGTCGTCGGCGGCGGCGAGGTGGAGCTGATAGGAAGCCTCGGAGCCGGCGAAGTCGATCGACTGGACCCCGTAGAACGCCACCACCCTCCCGACCGACTCAGGCATCCGCACCGACGCCCACAAGCCCAGCGACGCTCCCATCGAAAACCCGACGATGGCGATCGGAGCCTCGGGATCGACGCTCTTGTCGCGAACCAGCGACGCCGACGTGAGCGTGAGCCCTGCCAGGCGATCGGCGTCGAGGGAGGCGAGGTGTTCGCGGGCCTCCTCGGCATCGACGAACGTCTCGCCGTCTGCCAGGTCCGGGACGAGCACCGTGTAGCCGCGCTCTGACAGCCGGTCGGCCAGTCGCCGAAAGAACGGGGTGAGGCCCCACCAGGAGTGCAGGAGCAGCACGCCCGGGCCGGGACCGGAGGGAGGCGAGACGAAGTAGGCGGTGTCGGGCATCGCCCTCGAGCGTACCGACGGCGGAGCGTTCGGCATCCGGTGGTTGGATGTCCCGATGCACTCAGCCGCCGTTCGCAGGGGTGACCTCCTGGCCCTCTCCAGTGCCGTGCTGTTCGGGGTGTCCGGCACCATCGCAGCCGACGCCTTCGCCTCCTTCGACCCGACCCAGATCGCCCAGTTCCGGTCGGTGGTGGCAGCCCTCGTGCTCGGCTGGATCGCATGGCGGCGTCACCAGATGGCCACCGCCGGGAACCTGCGCATGCTGGCGTTGCTCGGGCTCTTCCTGGCCGCCGTCACCATCAACTTCTACTGGGCGATCGAACGGCTCGGCGTCGGCCCGGGTGTCACGATCCAATTCCTCGGACCGAGCCTGGTGCTGGTGTGGATGCGCACCGTGCAGCGTCGCTCGGTGCCACTCTCCGCCTGGCTGGCGGCGCTCGCCTCCCTGGCAGGAACGGGCATGATCACACGTGCCTGGGAGTACCGGGCCCTCGACCCGGCCGGAGTGATGGCCGGCCTCGGAGCCGCCGTCTCGCTGGCCGGCTACCTCATCACCGGCGAGTATCTCGGACGCCGGCTCCCGGGTATCACCGTCGGCGCGTACGGCTTCGGCATCTCGGCGCTGATCCTCCTGGCCACCGCACCCATCCAGTTACCGATCTCCGACCTGGTGGGATGGACCCAACTGATGTGGATAGCCATCGGGGGGACCGTGGTCCCCTTCATGATGTCGCTCACCGCACTCCGCGTCGCCGATCCCGGACGGGTCGGAGTCCTGCAGTCGTTCGAGCCGGCCGTGGGAGCCGGTTCCGCCTGGATCGTGCTGGGTCAGACGCTCACGGGCGTGCAGGTCGTCGGCGGCCTGGTGGTGGTCATCTCGGTGGCAGTCATCCAATACCTGACATCGAACGTCGCACCCGACGCACCGTCACCCCATCCGATCTGATCGGAGCCAGCGTCGCGCCACGAAGTCGGGACCCAGCAACCGCGCCTCGTCCACCCGCACCTCGACGAAGCCGAAGTCAGGGTTGTCGGGCGAGCCGAAAGACCCGGACATGTCGTACGGCAGCACCGCGGAGTTCCAGAGCCGCAGGCGATCCTCGGCCGAGTCGTACAACAGCGCGGAGCCGCGGGCGATGACCTCCCCCGGGGCGGCCGCGTTCCCGACCGGCCAGTGGAAGGCTGCAGCCGGATCCGCCCGCAGGTTCCGGTACTTCTTCGACCCGATCCGGGTGGCGAACCAGACCGATCCCGCGGTGAACCCCGGGGCGACCACCGAGACATGCGGTCGACCGGCAGAATCGACGGTGCCGAGGTAGGTCACCCACGACGAGGCCGCTGCCGCCGATACGAACGTGTCCCAGTCGAGGGCGCTCATGGAACGAGTATGCCCGAACTGGCCGGGCCGTGGACTCCGACACCCCGACCCCCCGGGAGGGCGAATCGGGGACTCCACCCATGTCCGAAACGACGACTCGTGGGAACAATGCCGACATGGACACTCACACCACTCCTTCCCGACTCCACCCCGCCGCCCGTGCACTGATCGGAGCGGTCGTCGCAGCGGCCGCCGGGTGGGGCACCCTGGTGGGCTGGTTCGTGGGGGTCGTGAGCTGGAGCGGATGCTTCATAAGCTGCGGCGATCCCAACCAGGTGCTCGGACTCGGAGCGATGGGCCTGGCCGTCGTCCTGTTCGGCACGCTGGTGGCTGCAGTCGGGTACGCGTTCGTGGGTTGGCGGCGGTCACTCATGGTGCGGCTGTGGCTCATCGCCGGCGGTGTCGGTGCCATCCTGGGTGCGGCGAGCCTGGTGGCGTCCTGATCGGAGGTGGCGATGGAGAGCGTGCGGTACGACACGGAGGGCCGGGTGGCGACGATCACCCTCGATCGCCCCGAACGGCTGAACGCCATCGACCAGCACATGCCGGGGGAGATCCGGCGGGCGGTCGAGACGGCCCAGGCCGATCCGTCCGTGCACGTGATCGTCGTGACCGGGGCGGGCCGGTCCTTCTGCTCCGGGTACGACCTGAAGGACTACGCCGAGAATCCTGATGCTCCCTACAGCCAGCAGATGCCGTGGGATCCCATGCTCGATTTCGAGATGATGCATCGCAACACCCAGGACTTCATGGCACTGTGGCGCTCGTACAAGCCGACGATCGCCAAGGTCCGCGGCCATGCCGTGGCCGGAGGATCCGACATCGCGCTCGCATGCGACATGGTCGTGATGGCCGAGGACGCCCTCATCGGATACCCGCCGGCACGCGTGTGGGGATGTCCCACCACCGCCATGTGGGTGTACCGACTGGGGATGGAACGGGCGAAGCGCATGCTGTTCACCGGCGACCTCATCACCGGAGAGGAGGCTGCCCGCATCGGCCTGGTGCTCGAGTCCGTACCCGAGTCGGATCTGGACGACCGGGTCGAGGCGCTGGCGGACCGGATGGCGAGCGTTCCCAAGAACCAGTTGATGATGCAGAAGCTGATGATCAACCAGGCGATCGAGTCGATGGGGCTCGCCCAGACGCAGATGTTCGCCACCCTCTTCGATGGCATCACCCGCCACAGTCCGGAGGGCGTCTGGTTCAAGCAGCGGGCCGAAGAGGTCGGCTTCCGACAGGCGGTGCGGGAGCGGGACTCGGGGGACCCGATCGGTCCGTGATGCAACCGATCCCGCCGCCACGGGGTTCCCCCTGGTGATGGAAGAACTGTGCAATCGGCTGGCGCGGGACCTCGACGGATCGTTCGAGGATCTGGTGGCGGCGGTACGCGACGACCTCTACTCGGGGCTTAGGCCCCTGCACGGGCCCGACGCCGAGGACCTGGCCCAGGAGACGCTCATCCGGGCTTACCGGGCGCTCGCCTCCTACGACCCCGAGCGCATCCGATCTCTACGGATGCGGCCGTGGCTGTGGACGATCGCGCTCAATCTCGGACGCAACCGGGCGCGGGACCGGGCGCGCCGACCCACCCCCGTGGAACTCGAGGACCGACATCCGGTCGAGGATCCCGAACCCCCCGACGTGGCGGCGTGGCAGGCACGACTGGCACTTCTTACGCCCACCCAGCGTCGAGCGGTGGTGCTGCGACACGTCGTGGACCTCTCCTACGCCGAGATCGCGGCGGCGACCGGGCGGCCCGAGGGAACGGTCAAGGCCGACGTGAGCCGCGGACTTGCCCGATTGCGCTCGATCATGGAGGAGGAAGAACGGTGAAACCCGAAGACAGCCTGCAGGACCTGCGCCAGACAGCACCCCCCACCGTGACCTCTGGCACGTTGCTGGGCGTGGGGTTGGTCGACGGGTACGCCCGCTTCGAGTCGCCGATCGGCGACGTGCTCGTGTCTTTCAACCCGGCGGGTGTGTCGTCGGTGGATCTGGCCGACGACGACGCTGAAGCGCGATTCGCCCGGCGCTTCGGACGGCGCATGGTGCCGGCGCGACCGCCGCGGGGATGGGACGTGAAGATCGGCCGAGCGATCGAACGCGGGACTCCCGGCGACCTCCCGATCGATCTCCGGACCACTGAGTTCCGACGCGCCGTGCTGGAGGCCGCCGCCACCATCCCCCGCGGACAGGTGCGGTCGTACGGCTGGCTAGCCCGGAGCGTGGGTAGCGGGGGGGCGACGCGAGCAGTCGGCTCGACGATGGCCTCGAACCCGGTACCCCTGATCGTGCCGTGTCATCGGGTGGTCAGGACGGACGGTCGGATCGGTGCCTACTCGCTGGGCGGGCCGCACAACAAGCGGGAGTTGCTGGCGATCGAAGGCGCAGACCCGGAGTGGCTCGAATCCCTGGCGCGGAGAGGGGTGCGCTACGTCGGATCCGACACGACTCGCATCGTCTGTCATCCCACGTGCAACCACGCCCGTCGGATCTCGGAGGCCCATCTCGTCGAGTTCCCCCATCTCGAAGCCGCCACCGAGACCGGCTACCGCCCCTGTCGGGCGTGTCGCCCCTGAACCCTCGGGGCGAACCGTGGGCCGTGGAACACACTCAGTGTGTTGGCGAACCCAGGGTTCACGCGTGTTGGCGAACCCTGGGTTCACGAACACAACCAGTGTGTTGGCGAACCCAGGGTTCGGGTCAGAGGAGGAGGGTGAGGGTCGCCCAGGTCGTGAACGAGGTGACGAAGGACCAGCCGACGCTCCTGCGCCAGATACCGACGGCGATGCCCGCGATCACCGCCGCCACCTCGGGAACGCTTCCGAGGAACTCACCCAGCCGGTCGCTCGTGAGCAAGGAGGCCGTCAGTGCGGCGAGCACGGCCGGTCCGATGTTGCGGAGACCGCGCTCGACGCCGGCCGGGAGCGGACGGTCCCCCACCACCAGGATGAAGAGGCTGCGGGAGAGATACGTCCCGATCCCTGCGAGGCCGAAGGCGAGCCAGGCGTTCACGCCTCTTCTCCGCTCTCAGTGAGGTAACCGGCAAGCACACCGGCGACCCCGCCGATCAGCATCCCTCCCCGATTGGGGATCTGCCAGAAGACGGCGGTCACGACGCCCGCCACGGAAGCGGCCACGATGGCGGGCCGCCTGACCAAGGCGGGCACCAGCAACGCCAGGAACAGGGCGGGCACGGCGAAGGAGACGTCGAAGTCGGTCGAGATCGCCGGCCCGAACAGGACGCCGGCACCGACGAAGGTCTGCCAGTACGTCCAAGCCAGGAGCCCGGCGCCGAGGTAGTAGGCGCGCCAGTGACGGGGGCGGCCGTCGTGTGTCGACGCCAGCGCGAACACCTGGTCGAGCAGGAGGTAGGGACCGGCCAGCCGGAACCAACGCGGCTGCGGGCGGAAGTGAGGCACCAACGCGGCCGAGTACATGACGTGGCGGGCGTTCACCGTCAGCGCACCGAGGACGGCTGCGGCGACGCCGGCACCTTCGCCCAGCAGCGTGACGGCGGTCAGCTGGGAGGCACCGCCGAACATGAGAAAGGACGAAGCCCATCCTGCGAGGTTGGGAACCGAACTCTCCGCGATCGCCACTCCGAGCACCAACGCCATGGGGATGGTGGGAACGAGGAGTCCCGCCATGTGGCGGGCGCCGAGCAACGCGGAACGGCGGACCTCACTCGACATCCACCTCATCTTGGCAGTGTCGGTCGGGCCCGCCGCCGCGTGACGGGTAGCGCCCCCGTCCGGGCTCGGGGCGGAGGATTCGTTCCCCCGCCGGTCGAATGTCTTCACTTCCTCGGATAGCGATGCTCGCTCATGAGGAGCATCGCAGTCACCTGCAGTGCGTACACGACGCACCTCCTTTCGTCTCTGTCGGGCACAGCGTCGGTGCCGCGGCCTGGCCGTCACGTTTGCGGACGAACCAGCCGTCAGGCCAGTCTGCGTGCTCCGATCGTTCAGTTCCAGCGAATTGTTGTGAAGTGATCATGCATGAATCCTTCACGATTGCGAGGTGGCGATCAGCGACTTCGCCTGCGGTGTCGTCTGTCCGGCGGGGGCTGGTACCGGTGCCGCTGGACGGAACGGACGACGTGGCTCTGTGATACGTACATGGGGTGCTCCTTGACTGTCCGCGGCGCGCGAGGCCGCGAGGGAATGGGTGACGCGAAGGTGTCGGCGGACGCCTGGTGAGAGGAGAGGTCCGACCGGCCTCAGCCGAGCGGACGTCCGCCGACACTGGTGACGGGGAGCACGGAGGCGCCCCGGCACCGGTCTGCAGTTGTTGCGATCTTCAGCACTGGGTTCACCTCCTTCCATGCGGGCAGGTTGCCCACGGTCGTTCGGACGCACACGCTATCCGGGCGGTTCCCGATCCGTCGGTGATTTTTCCGGGCGCGCCACGACGCCGGGCACCAAGGATCTCGGTACCGTGGCGGCGGCAAACCGGAGAGGCAGGAGTCGGTGGACGTTCAGATCGTTGATGGAGTCGAGGCTGCAGCGTCGATCGTGTCGCCGCTGTCGGTGTCGGTCATCGCCCAGGTGCTCGAGGTTCCGGAATCGGACGTGGTCGAGGCGGTCGAGGCACTCGAGGCCACGGAGCGAGCGACCTCGTCCCGCCAGGGAGTCACGGCGCACTCCTCCACGGTGTCTGCGGCCCGCCTCACCCACATCGCCGGCCGGCTCGCCGACGTGCTGGCGCGGCGCGGCGCTCCTGTCGGTCAGGTCGGCCGCGCCCACTGGGCAGCGGGCGACGCCCGGGCGGCCCACGATGCCTTCATCGCCGCGATGGCAGACGAGTCGACGGCCCCCGAAGACCGGTTCGATCTCATCGGGCTCGCCATCGAAAGCGGCCGGGAGGCGCGGGTGGGTGCGGACATCGTCGCCCCGCTGCTCGTGACGAGGGCGCGTCTGCTGCGATCCCGCGGCGACGACGAGCAGGCGAAAGCCGACCTGGAGGCCGCAACGCCGGGCCTCCAGGGAGAACCCTTGGTCGACGCATACGGGTTCGCGGCGGCGCTGCTCGACGACCAGCAGCAACCGTCCGATGCCGAACGGACGATCGCCATGGCGCTGCAGGTCGCAGCCCGAGAGGGCCTGATGGCCAAGCTCGGGTCGCTCCTCACGTTCCAGGGACGGCTGCTCGCACGGCTCGGATTCGACGCCGAGACCGAGCAGGTGTTCCAGCGGGGCACGGAACTCGTCGAGCTGCACGGCGACGCCGTGCAGCGTCACTACGCCACGATCAATCGGGCGTGGACGGATCTCGACCGTGGTTGGGTCGCTCGGGCCGAAGGCCGGTACTCGGCGGCTCGCGGCAGGGGGACGATCGACGATCCGGTGGCGCAGGCGCAACTCGACATCGCCATCGCCCGCGCCAAGTTCGGTACCGGCGACGCCACCGGCGCCCTCTCGCTGCTGGAGGACGTCGATCGGGTCGCGACGGGAACGGTGGCTCCCGCCCTCCTGTTCCTGGCAACACTCGCCAGGGCCGAAGGCGCGATCACGTTCCGCCAGCCGCTGGCCGCGGTCGAGGCAGCCACCTCCCTGCGCGAGATCGTCGAAGAGTCGTTCCCCGCCTGGCGGAACCGGGCCGCCACCGTCGAGGCCCGAGCCCTGCTCCTGGCCCGGCGGATCTCCGATGCCAGGGATGCGATACGACGCGGGTTCGAGACCACCCCGCACGGTGCCAACGGGCTGCGGCTCCGGACCGAACTCGAAGCCCTCCAGCTCATGGCCGCCGAGCGTTGGGACGAGGAGCGGGCCACGGACGTCGCAGACCGCCTCCTGCAGGGAGGCTGGATGCTGGCTGCGGTGGCGCTGCTGACGGAGCGGGCGCACCGAGAGAAGCGTCCCGAACTCGGAAAGGCGGCGGCGGCGCTCGCGCATCGACTCGGCGCGGTGCCTGCGGCAGCGGACGCGATCGAGGCGGCCGGGGCATGGGACGAGCCGGTGTCCGGTCCGGTGGCACTGGCGGTCCGTCGAGTCGCCCAGTCCGTACCGCCGGAA
>DATHWB010000136.1:0-3422 GCA_035460965.1 Acidimicrobiia bacterium | reverse complement strand
CGCCTGGTCCACGATCTCGGCGAGCACCGCACGATGTTCGTCCGCCCGACCACGGCCACGAATCGTGCGACCGACGTGCCAGTCGGATGTGTGCAGCGCCTTCACGGCGCCGATCGTATCGGGAGGTACGGACAGTTCCTGGGTAGCCTCGCCGGACGATGCGGATCGAGTACCCCCACCGGCACGAGCGCTTCGGTGCCGTCCGCATCCACGAGACCAGCCAGGTCATCGAGTTGGACTCCGGCCTCGATGGCGAGGAGGACGAAGCTGCAGTCCAGGGGCGGCTGGTCAGCCTCGTCCCGCCCCGAGCGGTGAACGCGGTCGAGCGGTCGATGGCGATCGTGGTCCCCACGAAGAACGAGCGACGCAAGGTGATCGACGGCGTCCTTTCCGGCATCCCCCACGACTGTCTCATCGTCCTGCTGTCCGCCTCCGAGCGCGAACCCATCGACCGGTACGAGATCGAGACCGGCGTCCTCGAACGCTTCTGCCATGCCGCGGAGAGGTCGGCCGTGGTGGTCCACCAGGACGACCCAGGTCTCGCCGATGCGGTCGCCCAGGCAGGCATGACCGAACTCCTCGACGGGGATCGGGTTCGACGCGGCAAGGGCGAGGCGATGATCGTGGCGATGATGCTCGCCGCCGCCGCCGGCAGAGAGCACGTGGGATTCATCGATGCGGACAACTACGTGCCGGGGGCGGTGCACGAGTACGTGAAGGTCTTCGCCGCCGGACTCCATCTGGCGCCGACTCCGTACGCGATGGTGCGGATCTCGTGGCAGTCGAAGCCGAAGATCGAGAACGGCCGCCTGGTCTTCAACCGATGGGGCCGCACGACGCACGTCACCAACCGGTTCCTCAACCTGCTGCTCTCCACGTACAACGGGTTCGGCACCGAGGTCATCCGGACGGGCAACTCCGGCGAGCACGCCATGACGCTCGAGTTGGCGAAGAGGATGCGATTTGCCGGCGGATTCGCGGTGGAGCCGTACGAACTGCTGGATCTGTTCGAGCAGTTCGGGGGCGCCCGGCCGTCCCCCCATCCCGAGGTGGCGCGATCGCTCGTGGACGTGTTCCAGGTCGAGACCCGCAACCCCCACTTCCACGAGGACAAGGGCGAGGACCACGTCGGCGGAATGCGCCTGGAATCGGTACGGGCCCTGGTCGGATCGACGATCTGTCCGGACCCGGTGCGCGAGGAGATCGAGGCGATGCTGCGCGGCGAAGGGATCGATCCGTCGTCGGTGGCGCCGCCGTACGTGTATCCGGCGTGGGAAGGGGCGGACCTCGGAACGTTCGTCGACCACATTCGCAAGGCGGACACGTTCCGCTCGATCCCGCGACGGCGCGCGTCCGGGGTCGTGACCGAGGAACCGATTTAGAACGTCAGAAAAGCGGGGGGCCGCTGGTCGACCCCGTTCTGTACCTCTAGACGCGTCGTTCCTGACGCGCTCGTTCGCTAAGAACGCGGGCCATCAGCGATCGAGGCCCTCGAAGGGATCGTCGGGGCCGGTACCGGCGGCCGGCGGAGTGGCCTCCGATGCCCGGGTGGCCCACGCCGGGAACGGGAACTCGAGGACCAGCGGAACGGGTAGCTCGGGCTGGGAGACGATCATCGTGCCCGGCTTGAGGATCGTCGAGCGCTGGCGCTGGACGACCGGGAGGAACCCGTACTCTTCGCGGGCGGCCTCGGCCGAGTCCAGCCTTCCCACCACCCTGATCGACGAGTTGGCGATGATCCTCCGCTCGATCTCCGATGCCGTCTGTTGGGCGCCGATCAGGATGATCCCGAGGCTCCGGCCGCGTTCGGCCACGTCGAGCAGGATCTCCTTGATGGGACTGGAACCGTCCCGGGGGGCGTACTTGTTCAGTTCGTCGAGGACGAGGAACAGCAGCTCGTCGGACTGCCCCGACCGCTCCTTGAACTCGAACTGGCGGCGGATGGTGACGCCGACGACGAACCGCTTCGCGCGGTCGTTGAGGTTGTGGATGTCGACGACGGTGACCTGGCTGTCGAGGTTGACCTGGTGCTTGCCTGCATTGGACACGTCCCCGCGGATCAGCCGTTCGACGTGGCGCACGGCGCCCAACAGCCGTCGAACGAAGGCGTTGACGGTTCCCTGGCCGATGGCCGGTCCTGCCCAGTCGTATCGGGTCTCCTCGTCGGTCACCCGGCGCTGAATCAGGCGGGTGAGATCGTCGAAGGTCCGAATGGTCTCCCCGTCGAGCATCACCGCTCCGTCGTCGAGCGCGACCGCCTTGCGGAGCTGGGCCATGACGTTGTGAACCACCATCGTGTATTGGGCTCGATCGTCCTCGGCGTCGGCGAAGAGGAACGGCAGCAGGTCGTCGTGACAGAACTCCTGCAAGGTCCAGAAGAACGAGGTCACGACTCCGTCGGTCCGGGAGTAGACGTCGGGGGCCGCCACCGACCCCGGCCGGGGAGGGGCGTACACCGACAGGGACGCGAAGGGAGCGGACGGCAGCCCGAGCGCCCCGTACCGACCCGCCTCATCCGCATCCAACGCCGAATTGGGCCTATCGAGGAAGAGCAGGTCCTCGCCCTTCACGTTGAAGATCAGCGCCGTGGTGTTGACCGCTCGGGGACCGAGCACGCCGCTCGTGAAGATCGAGTGCAGCAGGAACGTGGCGTAGGTCGTCTTGGTCGCCACGCCGGAGATGCCGGAGATGTTGACGTGTGCCCCGCGACGCCCGTCGAGGAACTCGAGATTGGCGAACAGGGGCTCGCCGGCCCGTGACAGCCCGATCGGGAGCCGCTGGTCCATCCGATCGAAGAACAGGGCCTTGTCCCGGTCCTCGCCGATGGCTCGGCGCACGAGTTGTCCGGGGCGGGGCGGCACGAAGGTCTCCGGCTCGAAGCGGGTAGCGGCGATCTTGGCCGACTCGGCCACCTCGGCAGGCAGCACGCCGTCCTCGATCAGGAACACGTCGGAGTCGAATCGCGCTCCCTCGTGGCGTGCCCGGACCTGCGACACCATCCCGTACATGGCGACGATCTCTCCGCCCGGGAGCACTCGTTCGAGGGCGACCACGTCGTCCAACTGCAGATACTGGCCCTCGGCGACGGCCACCCAGAACTCGAGGGGTGTCGAATCCTCGGTTCCGATGACCCGACCGACGGAGGGCTGGTCGCCGGGGAGTTCGTTCATCGACGGCGAGGGTATCAGTGGGGACCGACACGACGGGTCGGGGTCCTACGATCGCCGCGTGAGCTCACGCCTTCAGACCGGCACCGTGCGCCTCGTCGCCCTCAAGCTGGTCCTCAACACCGCGGTGCGTCTGGTCTACCCGTTCCTGCCCGCCATCGCCCGCGGTCTCGGGATCACCGTCGGACAGGCCGGCGCCTTGGTGTCGGTCCGGTGGGTGGCGGGCTTCGCCTCCCCCATCGCCATCGGCCTGGC
>DATHWB010000135.1:0-5075 GCA_035460965.1 Acidimicrobiia bacterium | reverse complement strand
CCTGTCGGTTCTGCTCGCCGCCGGGCTACGCGGCATCGAGCAGGGTTACGACCTGCCACCGGAGGTTCCCGGCAACGTCCTCGAGATGTCCTCGGCCGAACGCCGGGATGCCGGGATCGAGAGACTGCCGGAAACGCTGTCCGAGGCTCTGGACGTCCTGGAAGGCTCGGAGCTCGTGCGGGAGGCGCTGGGCGACCATGTGTTCGGGTGGTTTCTCCGGAACAAGCGCGAGGAGTGGGATCGGTACCAGCACCACGTCTCGCGGTTCGAACTCGAGACCTACCTCCCGATCCTCTGACGCCATGACCGTCGCGCTCCACCCCGCCGACACCTCCGAGCCCGTGGCGGTGGCACTCGCGATCGCCGGCTTGACGCCCAAGCTCGTGGACTCCATCGCCGACCCGGACAGCGGAGAGACGGGCGACTGGTCGGTGCTGGTCGTCGAGCTCGGGGACGAGCCGATGCGACGCCTGCGCCTGATCGGCGACCTCTTCGCCGCTACCGGCGTACCGGTGCTCGTCGTGGCCGACCCGGCCCAGTTCCCGCTCGTCGAACAGGCGACCGGAGTGGCGGACTTCGTCTCGAACCCTCCGGACGCCGCCGAACTCGGGGTCCGCATCCGGCGGATGATCCGGCAGGAGGCGCATGACGAGGTGCTGATTCACGTGGATCTCGAACTCAATCCGCTCACCTACCAGGCTTCGCTGGGCGGAGCGCCTCTCGACCTCACCTTCATGGAGTACGAGCTGCTGAGGTTCTTCATCGAGAACCGGGCCAGGGTGTGGACGCGCGAGCAGCTGCTCTCGAAGGTGTGGGGCTACGACTACTACGGGGGAGCCAGGACCGTGGACGTCCACGTGCGCCGCCTGCGGGCCAAGCTCGGCGAGGAGCGCTCCAGCTGGATCACCACCGTCCGCTCCGTCGGCTACCGCTTCGGCTGACATCCCCCGCGTTCTGTACCTCTAGTCGCGTCAGAAGTGACGCGATTAGACGGGTAGAACGAGGGCGCTGCCGTCCGTCTCCGCGTTCTGTCTGTCCCAGCGCGTCAAGAATGACGCGCTGGTTCGCTAAGAACGCGTCGTCAGCCGAACTCGATGCCTTGGGCGAGGGGGAGGTCGTCGCCCCAGTTGATGGTCGTCGTCTGTCGCCGCATGTACGCCTTCCAGGCGTCGGAGCCGGCCTCGCGGCCGCCCCCGGTGTCCTTCTCGCCACCGAACGCGCCCCCGATCTCGGCACCGGAGGTACCGATGTTGACGTTGGCGATTCCGCAGTCCGAGCCGACATGGGAGAGGAAGCGCTCGGCGTTGCGCAGCGAATCGGTGAAGATCGCGGAGCTGAGGCCCTGCCTGACACCGTTCTGGATCGCGATCGCCTCGTCGAGTGAGCCACAGGGGATGATCCACAGCACCGGACCGAAGGTCTCCTCCTGGGTGATCGGGGCGTCCTTGGGAACCCGCACGATCGCCGGTTCCATGAAGTGCCCGGGGCGGTCGACCCGTTGGCCTCCGGTGAGCAGTTCGCCACCCTGGGCCACCCCGCTCTCGATCGCCGACAGCGTTGCCGCGATGGCATCGTCGGAGATGACAGGACCCATCAGGGTCCCTTCCTCCAGTGGGTCGCCGATGGGTACCTGGCGATAGGCGGCGACGAGGCGATCCACCACTTCGTCGATCACGTCGTGGTGCACGATCAGTCGACGCAACGACGTGCAACGTTGTCCGGCGGTGCCCACGGCAGCGTTCAGGGCTGCTCTCACTGCCAGGGCGAGGTCCGCGTCGTCCATCACGATGATGGCGTTGTTGCCGCCCAGTTCGAGGATCGAGCGGCCCAGGCGTGCCGCAACCGTGGGCCCGACGATCTCGCCCATCCGGCACGAACCCGTCGCCGAGATCAGCGGCAACCGCCTGTCCTCGATCATGCGCTGACCGACGTCGTGCCCGCGTCCCACCGCCAGGTTGAACACCCCCTCGAACCCCGACCCCGCCATCACCTCTTCGGCGATCCTCGTCACCGCGATCGCGGTCAGCGGGGTCCGTTCCGACGGCTTCCAGAGCACGGTGTCACCACACACGGCGGCGATGGTCGAATTCCAGGACCACACGGCCACGGGAAAGTTGAAAGCGGAGATCACGCCGACCGGCCCGAGCGGGTGCCACTGCTCGTACATGCGATGCAGCGGACGCTCGGAGGCCATGGTCAGGCCGTACAGCTGTCGGGACAACCCGGTGGCGAAGTCGCAGATGTCGATCATCTCCTGCACCTCGCCGATGCCTTCGGGAAGGATCTTGCCCATTTCGAGACTGACGAGGGCGCCCAGTTCGTCACGGTGGCGGCGCAAGGCATCCCCCAGTAGGCGGACGTACTCACCGCGGCGGGGAGCGGGGAGCATCCGCCACCGGTCGAACGTGTCGACCGAAGAGCGCACCACTCGTTCGTAATCGGCCTCGGAGGCCAGGGTGACCGCTGCCAGGGTCTCTCCCGTGCCCGGATTCTCGACCTCGATCCTGTCCCCGGTGGCGTCCAGCCATCCACCCGCGTACACACCGCTGTTGTCGGAGGCAAGGCCGAGTGCGGCGAGCACGGAAGCGGCGTCGATCGTCATCGTGCGGCGATCACTTCGATCTCGATCCGGTACTGCGGGGCAGGCAGTGCGCCCGCCTGGATGGCTGACCGGGCGGGCGGTTCCGATGCGAAGACCCGCCCGTAGACCTCGTTCATCGCCGCGAAGTCACGGATGTCGGCGAGAAAGACCGTGGTCTTGACGACGTCGCGGTAGCCGAGGCCGAGCTCTCCGAGGATCGACCCGATGTTGCGGAGGACCAGCTCCGTCTGGTCCTCGATGGTGGTGGGCGTGGGCCCGCCCGACGGGTCGATGGGGACCTGCCCGGAGATGAACACGAGTCCCTGCGCCTCGGTCACGACCGAATACGGTGCGACAGGGGTGGGGGCACCTTCGAGGGTGGGGATGGTCTTCGGCACGGCTGCCTCCTGGATGAACGACTGCGACGGAGGCTAACGACGTGGAGACGACGAGTGCCCGCCGGGCAGGGCGGGCACTCGGACGAAATCGGGTGGGGTCAGCTGAAGCTGTTACCGCAGCCGCAGGAGCGGCTCACGTTGGGGTTCTCGATGGCGAAGCCGGCACCCATCAGTCCGTCCTTGTAGTCGAGCACCGAGCCACGGAGACGTTCCACGGACTGGGGGTCGACCACGATGCGCACGGTCCCGTCGGAGAACTCCTCGACGATGTCGTCGGACTCGATCTCGGAATCGAAGAACATCTCGTACGAGAAGCCGGAGCACCCGCCAGGTCGCACGGCCATGCGGAGCGCCAGCGTGGTGTCGCCCTCGCTCTCCAACAGCTCGCGGATCTTGCCGGCGGCGGCGTCGGTCACGTCGACCGCCTTCTGCGGCTTGTTCGACTTGATGCTCAGCAACTGCGTCATGCGATTCCTTCTGGCCTGCGGAACTCACAGGTTACAACGCCAGGACGAAATCGGAATTCCCGTCAGGCAGCGGACCGTTCCATACTGAGAGTACGCCAAGGAACTCCGCCGACCAGGGATGCCGATGCCGCCGACGACCGAAGACGTTCTGAGCGCCCTGCGGGGGGTCGTCGATCCCGAACTGGGCGGGAACATCGTCGACCTCGGAATGGTCGCCGATGTGCGGATCGACCGAGGGATCGTCACGGTCGGCATCGCTCTCACCATCGCGGAGTGTCCGATGCGGTCTCAGATCGAAGGAGACACCGCTCGCCGGGTCAAGGCGATGGACGGGGTCACCGACGTCGTGATCGAGACGACCGCGATGACCAAGCGCCAGCGGGCCGAGCTCATGTCCGTGGCCCGCCGGCGGGCGCGCGACAACGCCGAGCCCACCCAGGTCTCACCCACGACCCGTGTGATCGCAGTCAGCTCCGGGAAAGGTGGCGTGGGCAAATCGTCTGCAAGCGTCAACCTGGCGCTCGCCATCGCCGCGGCGGGGTTCCGGGTCGGCGTGCTGGACGCCGACATCTGGGGCTTCTCCATCCCCCGCATGCTCGGTGCCACCGGCCGGATGGAGGCCGACTCGCAGACCAGGCTCATCGAGCCGGTCGAGGCGCACGGCGTCAAGTTGGTGTCGACGGGCCTCATCATCGAGACCGAGGAAACCGCCCTCATGTGGCGAGGGCTGATGTTGTCCAAGGCGCTCGAGCAGTTTCTCAAGCAGGTCGCGTGGGGAGAACTCGACTACCTCGTCATCGACATGCCTCCCGGCACCGGCGACATCCAGATGGCGTTGACGAGGTTGCTGCCCCAGGCGGAGATGGTCGTCGTCACGACGCCCCAGAAGGCTGCCCAGAAAGTGGCGGTGCGCGTGGCGGACATGGCTCGACGCAGCCACATGCCGGTGGTCGGGGTTCTCGAGAACATGTCGGACTTCACATGCGAGCACGGCACGTCGTATCGGCTGTTCGGCTCCGGTGGCGGTGACGAGTTGGCCGAGGCCCTCAACATCCCCCTCATCGGAAGGATCCCGCTCGACCCGGCGGTGGTGGCCGGAGGCGACGAGGGCCGGCCGATCACCGTCCACGATCCCGAGAACCCGGCGGCGAAGGCATTCCACGAGGCGGCTGCCCGACTGTTGGAACTCGTCCCCCCCGCTGCCCTCGAGACCTGCACCGGTCGCATCGCCAAGCTGATCGAATCCCTCGAAACGGGCGAACCACTCCCTGCTTGAAGGATTTCCCTCCCCCAGCCGGGCGAAGCCCGGCGCCAGGGGGAGGTGTCCACGACGCAACGCGGCGTGGACGGAGGGGGCAAACAGGTCCACGAGTTCGCTTCGCTCACAACCCCCCTCGGCCCGGCATTCGCCGGGCCGGTCCCCCCAACACGACGCCTCCGGCCGAGGGGGGACAGACAAGTGGAAGACCCCAAGGGTTTCTCCCCCCAGGAGCGAAGCGACATTGGGGGGAGCAGCCTCGCCGCCAGGCGAGGCAAGGGGGGCCATCCCGGAAGATCGGTGATTCACGAGTTCGCTTCGCTCACTGCCCCCCTCGGCCCGGCATTCGCCGGGCCGGTCCCCCCAAACGG
>DATHWB010000134.1:0-2083 GCA_035460965.1 Acidimicrobiia bacterium | reverse complement strand
TCAGACGACCAGGAGCCGCACGACCAGGACGAGGTGTACGTCGTCGTCGATGGATCGGGGTTCTTCCGTCTCGGTGACGACCGCCAACCCTTCGGGCCGGGGGACCTGCTGTTCGTCCCGGCCGGCGTCGATCACCGCTTCGAGGACTTCACCCCGAACTTCTCCGTGTGGGTCGTGTTCTACGGCCCGACCGGCGGCGAGTCCGAGAGCTGATCAGGCGCCGGCGGCCTGGCGAAGGCGGGGCAGCACCTCGGTACCGAGCATCTCGATGAGGCCTTCCTGATCGAGTGACGACATCTGGATGGTCACGACGTCGGCGTGGAGTTCCTCGACCAGCGGGAGGTACGTCGCGACGATGTCGTCGGCACTCGAGACGAGCGAATATCGACCCAGCACCTCCTCGCGCGGGAGTTCGTCGGCCCGTTCGCGCAGTGTCTGTGGATCGACCGCCTCCAACCGCCCGGGTGCCCGCAGTCCTCGCCACGAGTACAGGGCCTCCCAGGCTTCGTCCTCGTTCTCTGCCTTGATCGACCACCGCGTGGCGAGGATGAGTGGATCGGGTCGCCCCGCTTCCGCGGCGGCTTCTCTGGCAGGGTTCACGACGGACTCGAGGGTGTCGGCAGGCGCTTTGACCGAGGTGATGATTCCCTGCGCCATGCGGGCGGCGAGCGCCGCCGACTTGGGTCCACCCGCCGCCAGCCACAGCGGCACCGGGCCGATCGGCGGTGAGTACAGCTTCGCCCTGTCCGTGGAGTAGTACTCGCCCTGGAACGTGAGCTTCTCGCCGTCGAGCAATCGGCGCATGATCTCGAGCGCCTCGGTCATCCGCGCCGCCCGCTCCTTGTAGGCGGGGAACTCGTAGCCGAGCGGCCCCTCGTTGATGTTCTCGCCGGTACCGACTCCCAGGTTGAAGCGCCCGCCGCTGAGCCGATCGAGGGTGGCGGCGGCCTGGGCGACGACCCCGGGGTGGAAACGCCACAGCGGGGTGGTCACCCCCGTGGCGAACTCGAGCTCCGACGTCGCCTGGGCCATGGCGCCGATCGTGGAGAAGGCGAAACCGGCGGCCGATCTGTCGTCGACCCACGGATGGAAGTGCTCTGACACGACGACCATGTCGAAGCCGGCCCGCTCGGCGAGGACGGCGTGACGCACCAGTTCCTCGGGCTGCCACTGCTCGTGGCCACAGAAATAGGCGAACTTGGTCATGGACTGTCTCCTCGGCGGTGTCGACCGACCCTAACCCTCTCCTGTGATCACCAGGAACGAACCGGATACGGTTCGTGACCTCATGGACGACACCACCCTCGCCGCGCTCCCGAAGATCCAGCTCCACGAACACCTCGACGGGGGGTTGCGGCCGAGCACCATCGTCGAACTCGCCGACGCCGTCGGGTACCGGGAGTTGCCCGAGCACGATCCCGATCTGCTGGCGGGCTGGTTCGCCGCCACCGTCCGGGGCGGCGGCCTACCCGGGTACCTGTCTACGTTCGATCACACCATCGCGGTTCTGCAGACCGCTGACGCCTTGGAGCGCGTCGCCTACGAGTCCATCGTCGACCTGGCGGCCGACGGTGTCATCCATGCCGAGGTGCGGTTCGCCCCGGAACTCAACACGCGAGGCGAACTGACCATGGACGATGTGCTCGAGGCGGCGCTGCACGGCCTTAGCCGGGGGAGCGGCGAGACCGGGATCGGAGCCGGGTTGATCGTCGACGGGATGCGGCATCAGCGCCGCTCGTTGGAGGCGGCGCAGGCAGCCGTGCGCTGGCGGGATCGGGGGGTGGTGGGCTTCGACATCGCCGGTCCGGAGGCGGGGTTCCCGCCGGGCGACCATCTGGAAGCGTTCGAGGTGGCGAGGCGGGGCGACCTGGGGATCACCATCCACGCCGGCGAGGCGTTCGGCCTCGCGTCGATCGCCGAGGCGCTCCACCTCTGCCAAGCCGACCGTCTCGGTCACGGCGTGCGCATCGTCGACGACCTGGAGGGGGACGAACTCGGCCCGCTTGCCACCGGGATCCGGGATCGCGGCGTGGTCCTGGAGATGTGCCCTCGGTCGAACGTCGACACCGGGGCGGTGGCCACA
>DATHWB010000133.1:0-5708 GCA_035460965.1 Acidimicrobiia bacterium | reverse complement strand
ACCGTCACCCCGTTCGCCGTGGCCCTCTTCTCCGCCGCCGTCATCGCAACCGCCCTCCTCCGCTGGTCCGAGCGAGCCGCCAGCTAGCGGCAAACCCTGGGTTCAGCACCACCTATGCGGTGGTTTTCGTGCTTCGGTTCGGTGTGGCGGGAGTGTTAAACCGAGGGGTTGACAACCTGTGACTCACTGCGATAGGTTACTCAACCAGATGGTTGAACAAGATGTCTTCTGATCCGCTGTCCGACGTGTTCGCCGCACTGGCCGATCCCACCCGGCGCGACATCGTCGCCCGGCTCACCGGCGGTGACGCCACGGTCAGCGAGCTGGCCGAGCCATACGACATGAGCCTGCAGGCGGTCTCCAAACACCTCAAGGTGCTGGAGGGGGCCGGGCTCGTGAGCCGCACCCGGGACGCTCAGCGTCGGCCGGTGCATCTCGAGGCGGAGGTGTTCGACCTGATGACCAAGTGGATCGAGCGATATCGCCAGCAGGCCGAAGAGCGGTACCGGCGACTCGACGAGGTCCTCGCAACGATGGACGACGAAGGAGCAGCAACGTGACCACCCACACCAAGGAGACGCAGATCATCGTCGACCCGAATGTGCCCGCTGTGCGGATCATCCGGGAGTTCGACGCTCCGCCCGAGAAGGTGTTCCGCGCCCACACCGAGGCCGACCTCGTCGCCCAGTGGCTCGGGCCGCGCGGCTACGAAATGCGGGTCGACCACTACGACTGCCGCACCGGCGGCTCCTACCGCTACCTCCACATCGACGGCGACGACGAGTACGGCTTCTTCGGCAGCTTCCACGAGGTGCGTCCTTCGGAAGTCATCGTCCAGACATTCACGTACGAGGGTTTCCCGGACGGCGTGGCCCTCGAACGGATGGAACTGGAGGACCTCGGCAACGGGCGTACCCGTCTCACCGCCATCTCCCTCGTCGACTCGTTCGAAGGCCGGGACGCCTTCGTGGCCAGCGGCATGGAGGTGGGGATCCGTGAGGGTTACGAGCGGCTGGACGAACTCCTCGCCCGCTGACATCGCGCGATGATCTGTCGGTGCAGATCGAGCGACTGGATGCGGACGCCCTCCCTGCCGCCCTGGACGAGCTGGTCGAGCTGATCCGGGAGAGCGTCGGCGGCGGAGCCTCGCTCGGGTATCTCGCCCCGATGTCGACCGACACCGCCGTCGACTACTGGACGTCACTGTTGCCTGAACTGGCGGCGGGCACGCGTGTCGTGCTCGTCGCCCGGGTGGCTGGCCGGATCGTCGGCAGCGGCCAGGTGCGATTCGAGACCAAGGAGAACGGGCGACACCGGGCGGAGGTCGTCAAGGTGATGACATCGTCGGGCCACCGCCGGCAAGGGATCGGGACGGCGTTGATGGCCGCACTCGAGAAGGCGGCGGGCGAGGCCGGGATCGTCCTCCTCTACCTCGACACCAGCGACGGGCCGGGCGGGGCACGGGAGCTGTACGAGGCGCTCGGCTGGTCACACGCCGGCGGGATCCCCGGTTTCGCCCTCGACCCGGACGGGACCCCGGCGGACAACCTCATCTACTACAAGTGGCTGGCCGATCCGCCGGTCGGTCCCCGAACGGGCTGATCGTCAGTTCATCGAGGCCAGCTGAATCAGGTTCCCGCAGGTGTCGTCGAGGACCGCGGTCGTCACCGGCCCCATCTCCACCGGAGGCTGGACGAACCGGACGCCGAGCGCCGCCAGGCGCTCGTGCTGGCGGTGGACGTCGTCGACGGCGAACGAGGTTGCCGGGATGCCGTCGGCCACGAGCGCCTCCTTGAAGGGTGCGACGGCAGGGTGCTCGCTGGGCTCCAGCAGGAGTTCGACGCCGTCGGGCTCCTCGGGGGAGACCACCGTCAGCCAGCGGTGCTCGCCCATCGGGATCTCGGTCTTCTTCTGGAAGCCGAGGACGTTGGTGTAGAAGTCGAGCGCCTTGTCCTGGTCGTCGACGAAGACACTCGCCAGGTTGATCTTGATCATGGTCGATCCTCACGGTCGGGGAGCGGCCACCGGTCGGTGATCGCTCGCAGCGGTGCGGTGTTCAGGTGATGGAACTTGTATCGCCCTTGGCGGGTTGTCACGAGCAGGCCGGCGTCCTCCAGCACGGCCAGATGCTGGGAGATGGCCTGGCGACTCGAGCCGATCCCGTGGCGGGAGATCAGTCGGTTGCAGAGTTCGAAGAGGGTCTGACCGTCGCGATCGGCCAACTCGTCGAGAATCGTGCGCCGCGTCGGGTCCGCCAGCGCCTTGAACACGTCGTCCATCGGATGTGATGATAGGCAAGTCACCACTTGCCTGTCGAGTCGGTCAGGCGTCATGCACCAGAGAGACCACCTCGGACATCGCTCGTGTCGCCTCCGCCAGTCGGGAGGGATTGGCCAGCACCTCGACGCGCACCTCGTCGATGCCGAGATCCTTCAGGGCCACGATCGGGGAAGCCAACTCCACCGCCGAGCCGGAGGCGACACCCGGCGGGGGATCCTCCAGGAGGGCGAGCGGGTCGAAGGAGTACATGTCGATCGACCGCTGGATGGGGCGGCCCTCCAGATGGCGGTCGAGTCGCTCGATGATCGGCGGGAGATGGTCGGCGGCGCCACTCGCGTCCGCCCACCAGTTCCAGCCGTCGGCCAGTCGGGCGGCCAGTTCCACCATCTTCGGTCCGCCCGCCGCCACCACGATCGGCGGCCCCTCAGGGCGGGGTCCGCGAGGTCGCCACCAGTCGGCGTGGGCGTGTTCGAACCGACCGTCGAAGTCGACCCTGCCGGTGCGGAGCAGCGAAGCGATGACCTCCAGATCCTCAGCGAACCTCGAGAAGCGAGGGTCGGCGTCCATGGCGAACATCGCATAGTCGTCGGGGGTGTTGCCCGCTCCGATGCCGAGGACGTAGCGGCCCCCGGTGATCTCGTCGAGGGTGTCGGCCGCCCGGGCGACCACGGCCGGGGATCGATACGGGGCGTTGACGACGGAATGGGCGACCCCGATCGTCGAGGTGGCGTCTGCCAGCGCGCCGGCCAGCGTCATCCCCTCCCAGTACCCGCGGCCGTTCTCCGTGATCGCGTCGGCGATCGTCACCAGATCGAACCCGGCCTCCTCCGCGGCGAGTGCCTGCGCCCGGACGTGTTCCCAACGGGGGACCTGGCCATCCGACCCTTCGATCATCCTCAGGGCCACACCGATCCGCATCTCACGTCCTCCCGTCGACCGCCCCCCTCAACCTAGAGCGGGGCCTCGCGGTACGCGTTCTTAGCGAACCAGCGCGTCATTACTGACGCGATTAGACGGACGAAAATCCTTGACGGGGGACGGCTATGACTGTATGGTCATGACCAGTCATACCGTCAGAGATGAGACATGCCGCGCCCATTCGCCGACCAAGAACGTGAGCTGCTGCGCCGGAAACTGGTGCTGCTCGCCCGACGCCGCATCGAAGAGAGCGGTATTCGCGCCATGTCGATCGAAGACCTCACCCGGCAGGTCGGGATCTCCAAAGGTGCCTTCTACCTGCTCTACGACTCCAAGGACGCCCTCGTCATGCAGGTGCTGGGCGAGGCGGAGACAGAGGTGCGCGACCGGCTGCTGGCGGTCGCCGCCGACAGGTCGGCCGATCCCACCACGCTGTCCACCCGGGTCGTGCGCGAGATCTTCGAAGTCATGGGCGGTCATCCGGTGTTGGCCCTGCTCGCAGATCCGGAAGAGGGAGCCCACATCTGGAGAATGGTGCCGCCCGAGGACATGGAAGCTCGTATGACCGACGACGACGCCTGGTTCGCCACCCTCACCGCCGGCCTTCGATCGGAGGGCGTGTTCGGTCCCGATGTCAGCGACGACACGCTCGCAGCCATCGCCCGACTGTCGCTCGCCGTCGCCCGCGACCCCGACCTCAACCGGCACCCTGACTTGCCCGAGCTCCTCGTCCAGGCACTCGGCGCACATCTGTCAGGAGGCCGGAAGTGATCGGCGTCTCGGATCTCCGCTATCGCTATCCGGGCACGGACCACGACGTGCTGCGCTCCCTCGACTTCTCGATCCCGGCCGGTGGCGTGTTCGGATTCCTCGGACCGTCGGGGGCAGGCAAGAGCACGACACAGCGCATCCTCACCGGAGTGCTCGACGGGTGGGACGGCGAGGTGCACGTCGACGGCCGGCCACTGGCGACGCTCGGCCGGGACTACCGGGGGCGCATCGGTGTCTCCTTCGAGTTCCCCAACGTGTACACCCGGCTCACGGCGCGGGAGAACCTGGCGTTCTTCGCCGCGCTCCACTCAGGCGCCACCCGCGACCCGGTCGAACTGCTCGGGCTCGTCGGGCTCGAGGACGTGGCGGATCAGCGGGTGGGCACCTTCTCGAAAGGGATGAGGATGCGACTCAACCTCGCCCGAGCCTTCCTCAACCGTCCGTCCATCATCTTCCTCGACGAACCCACCTCCGGACTCGACCCGTCCTCGGCGCGGTTCGTGAAAGACCTCGTGCGGGATGCGGCCGCAGCTGGCGCCGCCGTGTTCGTCACGACCCACGACATGGCCACCGCCGCCGAACTGTGCGACCAGGTCGGGTTCCTCGTGGACGGGCGACTGGCGACGGTCGGCACACCCCGCGAGCTGATGGTCGCCCACGGTCGAAGGACTGTGCAGGTCACCCACAGGGACTCCGAAGGGGATGTTCTGGTTGACGAGTTCCCCCTCGATCGCCTCGGCGATGACGACCGCTTCACCCGGCTCGTGTCCTCCGGCAGCGTCGAGACGATTCACAGCACCGAGGCCACTCTGGAGGACGTCTTCCTCGCCGTGACGGGTCGGCGGCTGACATGAGCCGGGTCGTGGCGCTCGCCCGGGTGGACCTCCTGCTCGCTTGGCGACGCGGGGTGGTGGCCGCTGCAGCGATCGTCGTCCTGGTCTACGTGTCGCTGCTCCGCTTGGTTCCGGACGCGATCGCGGCGACGGCACTCCCGTACCTGGTCTTCTCCGATCCTGCCGCTCTCGGGTTCTTCTTCATCGGCGGGATCGTCCTGGCCGACCGGTCGGACGGCACCGCCGCGGCCGTCGCCGTCAGTCCAGCGACGCCGGGCGAGATCCTCTGGTCGCGGGTGGCGGTGATGACCGCGCTCGGGACGTTCGGTGGGCTCGCCGTCGGAGCGGGGTCCGGCGTGGGCATCCGCTGGTCGTGGTTCCTGCCCGCCGTGGTGCTCACCGCCGTCGTCTACACCTGCTTCGGATACTCCGTGGCGATGCGGTCCCGGTCCGTCAACGACTACTTCGCGCGAGCGACTGCATGGTCGATCCCGTTGTTCGCCCCTCTGGCGCTGTTCGCCGTCGATCCCGGGTGGACGCCGCTGGCGATGTGGCCGAGCACCGCGTCGTTGCTCGTGCTGCGCGGGGCCGTCGAGCCGGCGACGCTGTCTGGAGGGACGGCGGGAGTGGCGTTCTCCGTCCTTCTCGCCTCCGCCGGTCTGGTCGGGTGGTGGGCGTTGACCGCGCTGCGAGCGAGTCGAAGCGATGGACGAGCATGATCGCCGGCGGTTTGGTTCGATCCGACCTGCGCAACTTGCGGCGCGATCCGATGCTCCTCGCTTCGGCCAGTGCCCCGTTTCTCGTCGCCGCTCTGATCGTCTTCGGGTTCGACCCGCTCGTCCGCGCCGCAGCCGGCGTGGTCGATCTCGCGCCGCATCGACCGCTGTTCGTCGGCGGAGCGATGCT
>DATHWB010000132.1:0-27312 GCA_035460965.1 Acidimicrobiia bacterium | reverse complement strand
GACGGGATACCCCGCCGATCGCATGCCCACGTGAAGGTGGCCCTCATGTTGACGGTGGCCGGTACCGCCAGCTTTCTCGTCTCGATCGTCGCCTCCACCTACCTGGTGGCGTCGGTTCGGCTCGGTTCGACGGCAGGTGGCGTCACACTGGCGCTGATCGCAGCCCTGGCGGGATGGTCGTGGTTCTACCTGCCGCTGGTGACTTTCAAGAAGTGGCCCGACCGGACGACCGGTGCTGGACCCGCGGACGGGTGAGGTGTCGCTGCAGCACCGACCAGATCTCCGGGTCGGCCAGCTTGCGGCGCATCGCCATGAGGGCGCGCACGAACGTCGGGACCGCCGCATCGGGGTCGAGCGGGTTCGGACGCATGACGGCGAGGACGGCGGGGGAGGGGCGTAGCACCACCACATCGGTCTCGGGCCACTCCTCGTGGATCCGTGTGAGCTCGGCTCCCAGCGCGGTGCGGCCGACCCGATCGAAGACCTTCTCGTAGAACCAGGCGCCGTCTCGTTCCTCATCGGCAGCCATCGGGGCGATCACGATCAGGAGATCGAGCGGCTCGGGATTGCCGAGCACCAGGTCGGCGTGAGTGCCGGACACGACGCCGCCGTCCACGTAGGCCCGGCCGTCGATCACCCTGGGGTGGAACGCCACGGGGATCGCAGACGACGCGGCGACCGCATCCGCCAGGGTGACGTCCGGTGCCGACTCCGTACCGAACGCCACCCGCCGTTTGGCGGCGACGTCGAAGGCCGGGATGATCGTCGGCCGGCTCGGCCAGGAATCGGCTGCGGGACCGCACTGGGCTCGCACCCAGTCGGCGAGACCGTCGGTCGTCCATGCGGCGGGGCCTCCGAGGAGCATCGTCAGGCCCGGCCGTCGAATGCCCGGGAGGATCCCGTGGCGCAGCCAGCGGCCGACCCGCACGCCGCGGTCCCGGGTGAAGACGTGACCGGAGATCCGCTCTGCCACCGCCTCTTGGTCCTCGTGGCGCTGCACCATCGAATCCAGGTCGAGTCGTCCGCTGCGAACGAGTGCCGTGACGTAGGCGCCCCCGGAGGTGCCGACGATGACGTCGGCGTCGGCGGGGTCCCAGCCGGTGGCGAGCTCCAGCGCCATGAGGACTGCCATCTCGTATGAGGCGCCGGTGACGCCGCCCCCGCCCAGGATCACTCCGACCGAACTCATGCGAGTCGAGCTTAGGAGCGGTGTGGGCGTGTCTAGCGTTGCCGGATGCTGGTCAGGCCGGTCCAGAGCGATGACAGGGAGCCCTTGGATCGGCTCTTCGAACTCGCCGCCGAGTGTGACGGGCACTTCCCGATCGGAGAGCACAAGTACCTCGACCTGATGGGTAGATCCGAACGAGGCTCGGGACTGGTGGCGACCCTTGGCACGGACCTGATCGGGTTCCTCGCCATCACGCCGCCGCGGCTGGGTGGAGTGGCGTCCATGGAACTGGCGGTTCACCCCTTACACAGGTCGCACGATGTGTTCGCCCGCCTGATCGAGGAGGGAGTCGGCCAGGCGGTCGAGTCCGGAGCCCATGCGGTGCGAGTCTGGGCGTTCCAGCCGAACATGGTCGACGAGTTGCGGCGGTCCGGGTTCACCATCGAACGGGAACTGCGTCAGCTGCGGGTCGACCTGCCGCTCGACACGGCGGCGGAGCTCCCTGCCGGGTTGCGCGAGGGCCGGTTCAGGGTGGGCCGTGACGAAGACGCCTGGCTGGAGGTGAACAACGCCGCGTTCCGGGCGCACCCGGAGAACGGGTCGTGGACGCAAGAGATCCTGGCCGATCGCATCGCCCAACCCTGGTTCGGGGCGGAGGGTTTCGTCATGGTGTGGGCAGACGACCGGTTGGCGGGTTTCTGCTGGACGAAGCCACACGACGATCTGGGTGAGATCTACGTGATCGCTGTCTCGCCCGACCAGCAAGGTCGGGGACTCGGGCGTTACCTCACCGTGCGCGGACTGGAGGTGATCCGGAGTCACTGGGGATTCGAGACCGGGATGCTCTACATGGACGCCGACAACGCGAGGGCCGCCGAGCTGTATCGAAAGCTCGGGTTCCGGCTCCACCACGTGGACCGGTCGCTCGTGCGGGAGGTCGGTCGCTGATCGGCCCGTGTCAGCCGAAACGGCGCCCGCATCCGCGGCAGAGCGTGTCCGCCACGTCCGTCGCCTCCCCGCACCAGGGACACGGCAGATCGTCGGCCGTGAGATCGATGACGGCGAGGCCCCCGGCGCGGCGGTAGTCGAGCAGGTGGTCGCTGGGGGACATGTCCTGTCGGTTCATCACGAACCCAGGCTAGGTTTTCGCGCTCTCCCGACCGGGTATTTCCCCCGATGCGACTCGACGCTTCGTGCGGGCCGTCTCGGCGGATCGGGACCGGACCGTCAGGTCTTGACTGCGGCGGCCAGGTCGTTGACGAGGTAGGCCAGATCCCCCAAGCGACCGTCCCGCTGTTCGGCGGCCTCGAGCATCTGCATGGCGGCGTGGTATGCCACCCACGGCTCCAGGCGGTTGCCGATCGAGTCGACGCCTCCGTACCCCTCCCACAGGGCCGTGGCTGCCTCGTTGCCGAGGGTGCGGCTGAACCGCCACGTGGCGAGCGACAGGTCCCACTCCGGCGGGGCGAGCGTTGCCCACTCCCAGCCCACCAGCATGAGTTCGCCCTTGTCGTTCACGAGGAAGTTCTTCGGAAGGGTTCGGGTGTGGGCGGGCTTGGGAGCCGAGGCCACCGGATGGTTGTCGCTGCGACGTGCCGCCTCCAGCACCTCGGCCGGGAGTCCCAGGCGGCGTCGGTACCGCTCGAGGCGGTCGAGGGTGGACCGGAAGTGGGTCTGGACGTAGTCCCCGTCGATGCCGCTGTCGAGGTTCGTGATGAGCGCTCCCGAGTCGTGCACCCCCCTGAGCAGGGTCCCGGCCTTGCGGACGAGGTCGAGATTCAGGGGGAGACTCGCCAGGCTCCAGCTCCCGCCGTCGGTGGTGCGGATCCACGCCAGTCCGTCGGTGGCGCCGCGTTCGAGAATCTGCGGTACCCCGGGCACGCCGAGCAGGGCCTCGAGGGCGTGGCGCTCGCGTCGCTCCCGGGCGGGGGTGGCATACACCTTGACCACCGTCGATTGCCCGGATTCCTCCAGCAGCCGGAACACCTTGTTCGTGCCGCTCGAAAGTTCCTTCACCGTCGCGGTCGGCACCAGACCGGCGACCATCTCGCTTGCGCCCATCACGCACCAACTTCCCCGTATGTACTCGATGCCGTCTGTCGATCCGCCGTCGTGGTAAACCGCGAACGACCCCGTGGGCACTGGCAGTACCCTGCGGCGCTCCCAGCAATCTAGCGAGTGATCAAGTGCCGATAGAGATTCGACTTCCCGACGGTTCCGTCGTCGAGCACCCCGACGGGGCGACCGGTCACGACGTGGCGCGCGCGATCGGGGAACGTCTCGCCAAGGCGGCGGTGGCCGTGAAGCTCGACGGTGAGCTGCTCGACCTGACGCGTCCGCTCCCGCATGGCGGCTCCATCGAGATCGTGACGGACACCACCGACGAGGGCCGGAGCATCTTGCGACATTCGGCTGCGCATGTCATGGCCCAGGCGGTGCTGTCCCTGTACGAGGGAGCGACGTTCGCCATCGGTCCGCCGATCACCGACGGCTTCTACTACGACTTCGACATCGGTCGACCGTTCACCCCGGACGACCTGGCGGCGATCGAGGCGAAGATGGAGGAGATCGTCGCCGCCGACCAGCCGTTCGTGCGGGAGGCGATGAGCCAGGAACGTGCACTCGAGGTCTTCGCGGATCACACCTTCAAGCGGGAGATCATCGAGAGCGTCGAGCCGTCGGAGGTCCCGGACGGGGAGACGGTGACCGTCTACCGCAACAACGGGTTCGTCGACCTGTGTCGCGGTCCCCACGTTCCCAGCACCGGGCGCCTACAGGCCGTCAAGCTGCTTCGTTCCGCCGGGGCGTATTGGCGCGGCGACGAGAACAACCCGCAGCTGCAGCGGATCTACGGAACCGCCTGGGAGTCCAAGAAGGCGCTCGCCGAGCACCTGGAGCGCCTCGAGGAGGCGGAGCGACGCGATCACCGCAAGCTCGGTGCCGAACTGGACCTCTTCTCCTTCCCCCGCGAGCTGGGATCGGGCCTGGTCGTCTGGCACCCGAACGGCGGGATGGTCCGCAAGCTGATCGAGGACCACTCGCGCCGGCTCCACGAGAAGTACGGGTTCGACTTCGTGTTCTCGCCGCACGTGGCCCGGGAGGCGTTGTGGGACACCTCCGGACACACCGACTTCTACGCCGAGAACATGTATCCGGCGATGGAGATGGACGGCAGCGAGCCCTACAGGGTCAAGCCCATGAACTGCCCGTTCCACGTGCTCATCTATCGAAGCCGCTCCCGTTCGTACCGGGAACTCCCGCTGCGACTGGCGGAACTGGGTGGTGTCTACCGGTACGAGCGGTCAGGCGTCGTCCACGGGCTCCTGCGGGTGCGGGGGTTCACCCAGGACGACTCCCACACCTTCTGCACCCGCGAACAGCTGGCGTCCGAACTGAAGATGCATCTCGCCTTCGTCACCGAGTGGCTCGCCTCCTTCGGCTTCTCCGAATTCGAGGCCGACCTCTCGACCAGACCGGAGAAGTACGTCGGAGACCTGGACATGTGGGCCATCGCCGAGCAGCGGCTGGCCGAGACACTCGACGAGTCGGGCCTCGTCTACGCGGTGGCCGAAGGCGAGGGTGCGTTCTACGGCCCCAAGATCGACGTGCACGTGAAGGACGCCATCGGACGCCGGTGGCAGGTATCCACGATCCAGGTCGACTTCTCCCATCCGGACCGTTTCGACCTGACGTACGCCGGCGCCTCCAACTCCGCCGAACGGCCCGTGATGATCCACTGCGCCAAGGCCGGGTCGATCGAGCGCTTCTTCGGGATCCTCACCGAGCACTACGCCGGCGCGTTCCCGTTGTGGCTTGCGCCCGTCCAGGCGCAGATCGTCCCCGTGGCCGACCGCCACCTCGACTACGCGTACGAGATTCGCCGCCGGCTGACGTCTGCGGGGCTGCGGAGCGAGGTCGACGAGAGCGGCGAGACGGTGGGGGAGAAGGTTCGCCGCGCCATCACCCACAAGATCCCGGCAACGGTCGTGGTCGGAGATCGGGACGTCGAGAACCGCACCGGCGGGTTCCGTCGCTACGGCGCCGACGAGGAGAGGCGCGGCGTGCCACTCGACGAGATCGTCGCCGAGCTGACCACCGAAGCACAGCCGCCCGGAGGCCCAGGAGCATGACGGACGGGATACACATCCCCGCTGACATCGCCGAGGCCGAAGGCGTTCCCGACGAGCTCGACAGCTCGATCGTCGGGCCGTACCGATTCCCCGACCCGCTCCGCCGACGGCTCGCCGGCTGGATCTACCTCGTCGTGGCGGTTCCGGTGGCGGTACTCGCCCGCGACGCGCCGCTCATGTGGTTCGGGTTCGCCCTCTTGGTGGTCCTGGCGGCCTGGCACCTCATGGCGGCCTGGCCGCTGCGGGTCGACCAGGAAGACGTCCTCGCACGGGCGGCCAGCGAGGTCGAGTTCCCGGTCGGCCACGCCTCAGCCGCGGTGACATTCGTCGGTTGGCGGGCCCGACCGCGATGGCACGTGGTCCTGTACTCGGCGGACGAGCCGCCGACACAGCGCGCGCTGGTGCAGTTCGACGGCGTGACCGGCGAGCGGGCGGACGAGGTCTATCTCGAAGCCGTTCCTCCGGTCGAGCACGAAGGCGACCCTGCCGTCTCCGGGCCCGACCGGTGAGGCATCCTCAGCGGTCGCCGACCGGGATGTAGTCGCGGGTGCCCGGTCCCACGTAGACCTGGCGGGGACGGAAGATCCTGGCCTTGGGATCGGCGCTCATCTCGCGCCACTGGGCGATCCAACCGGGCAGGCGGCCGAGAGCGAAGAGGACCGTGAACATGTCCGTCGGGAACCCCATCGCCCGGTAGATGATCCCCGAGTAGAAGTCGACGTTCGGGTAGAGCTTCCGCTCGACGAAGTAGTCGTCCTCCAGGGCCACCTGCTCCAGGTGCATGGCGACGTCCAGCATCGGGTCGGTCACGTGGAGTTGGTCGAGCACGTCGCTGGCAGCTTGCTTGATGATGCGGGCACGGGGGTCGAAGTTCTTGTACACGCGGTGCCCGAAACCCATGAGGCGGAACGGATCGTTCTTGTCCTTGGCCCGTGCCACGAACGAGTCGACGCTGTCGCCGGAGTCCACGATCCGCTCCAGCATCTCCAGCACCGACTGGTTGGCGCCCCCGTGCAGCGGTCCGCTGAGGGCGTGCACTCCGGCCGCCACCGACGAGAAGATGTTCGCTTCGCCGGACCCCACCAGCCGCACGGCGGAGGACGAGCAGTTCTGGCCGTGGTCGGCGTGGAGGATGAGGAGCACATCCAGCGCCTTGACGACGACCGGATTGATCTCGTAGTCCTCCGCCGGGACGGCGAACATCATCTGCAGGAAGTTGGAGACGTAGTCCAGATCGTTGCGCGGGTACATGTACGGCTGGTGGACGCCGTACTTGTAGGCCCAGGCGATCATGGTGGGGACCTTGGCGATCAGGCGGCGGGCGGAGATGTCGACCGCCTCGGCGTCCTTGGGGTCGAGTGCGTCGGGGTAGTAGGTCGCCATCGCCGAGACGCCGGACGCCAGGATCTGCATCGGGTGGGCCCTGTGCGGGAAGGCCTCCAGGAGGTGCTTCATGTCTTCGCGCAGCAGGGTGTGATAACGGATCGACGCGTCGTAGGCGGCCAATTCGTCTGCGGTCGGAAGCTCCCCGTAGTTCAGGAGGTAGCACACCTCCAGAAAGCTCGAGTGTTCGGCCAGCTGTTCGATCGGGTAGCCCCGATACAGCAGGACCCCTTCCTCGCCATCGATGTACGACACGGTGCTCGGACTCTCGGCGGTGTTCCCGAAACCGCGGTCGAGGGTGACGAGGCCGGTCGTGGACCGCAGCGCCGAGATGTCGAATCCGCTGTTTCCTTCGGTGGCTTCGAGGATCGCGGCGGTCATCTCCTCGTCACCGTGACGGATCGTCACCTCGGACATGTCGTTCCCTTCCTTCAGCTGGCGGCCTCCTGGGCAGCGGCGATGATCTTCTGCGCCTCCTGGTGCGGGACCTCTTCGTAGTGGTCGATCTCCACCTCGAAGGTGCCACGTCCGCTCGTCATCGAGCGGAGGTCGATCGCATACCGCTGCACCTCGGCCAACGGGACCTCGGCGGTGATCACTCGGAGTGAGCCGTCGGTGTCCATACCGAGCACCCGGCCCCGTTTGGCGTTGATGTCGCCCATGATATCCCCGGTGTGGTCCTCCGGAACCCGCACCGTCATCCGGGCCACGGGCTCGAGGAGAACGGGCCGAAGATCGGCGCTCGCGGCCCGTACGGCCTGGATCCCGGCCATCCGGAACGACATCTCGTCCGAGTCCACCGAGTGGTACTTGCCGTCGTACACCTCGGCGCTGAGGTCGACCACCGGGTACCCGGCGAGGATCCCCCGTTCCAGCGCCTCCTGGATCCCCTTGTCGACCGCCGGGATGAACTGGCGGGGGATCGTGCCGCCCTTGATGGCGTCGATGTACTCGTAGCCACTGCCTCGCGGCCGGGGTGCGAACTTGACGAAAGCAACGGCGAACTGGCCGCGCCCCCCCGACTGCTTCTTGTGCTTCCCCTCCGCCGACGCCGTCGCGGTGATGGTCTCCCGGTACGGGATCGTCGGCGCATGGGTGTCGACTGCGACGCCGTACTTGCGGGCGATCCGCTGCAAGGTCACATCGAGATGCATGTCCCCGAGGCCGGCGAGGATGGTCTCGTGCGTCTCGGCACGCCGCTCCACCGAGATCGTCGGATCCTCCTCCTGCGCCTTGGTGAGTGCGATGGAGAGCTTCTCGTCGTCCTGGTTGGATCGGGGCTCGATCGCCAACTCCATCACGGGACGCGGATACGGCACGGGGGCGAGCTTCACGTCGGAGCCGGGGATCCGCAGCGTGTCTCCGGTCGTGATCGCCTCGATCTTGGCAACCGCCCCGATACCCCCTGCGAGGATCTCGTCGGCGTCTGTGTGGTCCTTGCACTGCATCCGGAACAGGTTGTGCATGCGCACGGTCTCGCCGCCGGCGATCTCGAGGTGTTGGTCGTGCTTGACCGAGCCGCGATAGACCCGGAACATCGAGATCTTGCCGAGGAACGGGTCCGAGACGGTCTTGAAGACGTAGGCCGCCGTCGGACCGTCAGCCGACGGGGTGAGCTCGCCGGACTCCAACGGGGGGATCAGGCGTTCGAGTGGGTTGGGAGCGAAGTCGACGAGGAACTCGGCGAAGAGATCGACACCGATCAGCTTGGTGGACGAGGCCACGAGCACCGGGAAGATCTCGGCGTCGAGCATGCCTTGGTGGACGGTGCGGACGACGACCTCGCGCTCGGGCTCCACCCCGTCGAAGTACGCCTCCATCAGCGATTCGTCGGTCTCCACCACGGACTCGATGAGCGACGTGTGGGTGGTGGCGATGAGGTCCGCCAGTTCAGGGGGCGTGTCGATCAGGCTGCCCGTCTTGGCGCCGTTGTCGTAGGCATAGCACCGTCCCGACACCACCCTGGCGACACCACGCAGATCGGCCTCGGATCCGATGGGCACCTGGATGGGCGCGATGCGCTTGCCGAAGGCCTCGCGCAGTTGAGCCAGGGTGCGATCGAAGGAGGCTCGCTCCCGGTCGAGTTTCGTGACGATGACCGCTCGCGGGATCCCCTCGTCGGATGCGGCCCGCCACATCAACTCCGTCCCGACCTCCACCCCGTCGACGGCGGAGACGACGAAGAGGGCCAAGTCGGCGGCACGGAGGGCGGCGCGGGCGTCGCCGGCGAAGTCGGCGTACCCAGGGGTGTCGATCAGGTTGATCCGGTGACCGTTCCACTCCACCACCGCAGTGGACAGTTCGAGGGAGATCTTCCGTTCCTGCTCCTCGGGGGTGTGGTCGAGGATGGAGGTGCCGTTGTCGACCGAACCGAGCCGGGAGGTGACCCCTCCGACGTGCAGGAGAGCCTCTGCCAGCGACGTCTTCCCGCTTCCGCCATGTCCGACGAGAGCGACGTTGCGGATCTTCTCCGGGATCACTCGAAACCTCCTTTGCAGACGTCCACGCTCAGGACATCGACCCTAGACCCGAAGCGAGGCGTTGCGCCGTGCGAAGGGGTACATCGGGGGCGGGTGGGTGTGCCGTGGTAGCTTGCCCCGATGATCGACATGCGGGTACGGCCCCGCGTGCAGGGGATCCTCGAGCCGATCGGTCGGTTCCTGGCGAAGGTCGGGGTCACCCCTACCTTCATGACGCTGTTCGGGCTCGCCGTCGCCGTCGTCGGCGCCGTCCTGATCGGCGCCGGCGAGATCATCACCGGCGCACTCGTGGCGCTGGCGGGGGCGGCTCTCGACGGGCTCGACGGTGCCGTCGCCCGAGCCTCGGGACGGGTCACCAAGCGCGGGGCGTTCCTCGACGCCACCGTCGACAGGCTCGGCGAGATCGCGGTTCTGACGGGCCTGGCCGTGAGCCAGCGCGGGGAGGTTCGGATCCTCCTGCTGTCACTGTTGGCGCTCGGTGGTTCGCTGCTCATCCCCTACATGCGCTCCAAGGCCGAGAGCGTCGGGCTCGACGGCAGGGGTGGACTCATGGGTCGCGCCGAGCGGGTGATCCTGGTGACGCTGGGCATGCTCACCGGGTTCATCGAGCCGATGCTCTGGGTCTTCGTGGCGACGGCCTGGTTCACGGCCGGCCAGCGGTTCTGGGCGACATACGACCAGATCGAGAGCTGACCGATGTTGGCCTATCTGGCCATGCGGCTCGGTATGGGGCTCGTGGGATTGCTTCCGCTTCGATTGGCGGTCTGGATCGGCCAGGCGGCGGGCCGCGGCTACGCGTTCTTCGACACCGGTCGCCGGGCGATGGCACGGCGGCATGCGGTGCGACTCGGCATTCCTCCCGACCTGATCGACTCCCATGTGAAGGCGGTGTTCGCAGCCTACGGGCGCTACTGGGCGGAGGCTCTGTGGATCCGCCCGCGGAGGAGGACCAAGGTCGACGGGACGATCACGGTCGACGGCCTGCATCATGTCGAGGAAGCACGCGATCAGGGGGCGGGGATCGTGTTCGCACTGCCCCACATGGGCAACTGGGAGTACGCCTCTCCCGTCGCGTCCCGGGTCGGGGTCGAAGTCGTGGCCGTCGCAGAGAATCTCCGGAATCACCGGATCCGCGAGTGGTTCGTCGGCATGCGGACTTCCATCGGTATCGGCGTCGTCCTCGCCACCGGTGGCCGATCGGTCATGCGGCAACTGGAGGAGGTCATCGCCCGCAACGGGGCTGTCGCCCTCCTGTGCGATCGCGATCTGAGGAGGCGCGGAGTGGAGGTCGAGTTCCTGGGGGAGCGGACGACGCTGCCGGCCGGACCCGCCTCGCTGGCGATACGTACCGGGGCACCGCTCCTGCCCGCTGCGACTTACTTCACGCCGACGGGCCACCACGTGGTCATCCGCCCGCCGGTCGAGGTCGCTCCGGCGGGTTCGCGCACGGAACGGGTGGCCGCGGTCACCCAGACCTTGGCCAAGGAACTGGAGGCCCTCGTCCTGGCCGCGCCGGAACAGTGGCACATGCTGCAGCCGAACTGGCCCAGCGACCTGGACGGGTCGCCTTGAGGGTGGCGGTCGTGTGCCCCTACGACCTGGGGCGGCTCGGCGGTGTGCAGCAGTTGACGATCGAACTGGTGGACCGGCTGCGGGCGGCGGGTCACGACTCGTGGCTGGTCGGTCCGGGTGAACGGGTCGGAGCGCGTCGCGTCGGGTCGACGGTGACGGTGAGAGGCAACGACTCGGCGGTTCCGGTGGCGATCGGCCTCGGGGTGGGTAGACGGACCCGGGCGGCGGTGGCGGGGGCAGACGTCGTGCACGTGCACGAGCCGCTCATCCCCCGGGTGTCGACCGCGCTGCTCAGAACGGACTTCCCCCGGGTCGTGACCTTCCACGCAGATCCACCGCGCTGGGTGAGGTCCGCGTACGGCGCGCTCGGCCGCGCCCTGCCGAGGCTGTTGGGTGAGGCGGTCGTGAGCGCGGTGTCGCCGGTGGCGGCTGCGGCGGTGCCGGAGGCTTGGGGACCGGTGGAGGTGGTTCCGAACGCGCTCGACGTCGCCGCGTACGACGTGGCCGTCGATCGCCGTGATCGGCAGGTGGCGTTCCTGGGAAGGGACGATCCCCGCAAGGGTCTCGACGTCCTCCTGCAAGCATGGCCGGCGGTACGCGCCGCAGTCCCTGACGCGGAACTCGTCGTGATGGGCGCCGCTCGCCCCACCGGCCCGGATGGTGTGGTCTTCGCCGGAAGGGTGGACGAGGACGAGAAGCGCCGCGTGCTGGCCTCGTCCCTCGTGTACGTGGCGCCCAACACCGGGGGAGAGAGTTTCGGCATCGTGCTCGTCGAGGCGATGGCCGCCGGTGCCTCCGTCGTTGCGAGCGACCTCCCGGCGTTCCGTCACGTGCTGGGAGACGCCGGCGTCACGGTGCCCGTCAACGACGTCGCCGCCCTGGCGACGTCGCTGATCGCCCAACTGTCAGACGTCGCGGCTGCCCGTCGTCAGGGAGAGCGAGGGCGGGTGCGGGCCGGCGCGTTCGATTGGGAGAACGTCGTCGGCCGCTACGAGGAGCTGTACCGACGCGCACTCGGATGATGCCCCCGGCGTCGGCGGTACCATTCGGGTTCACCCAAAGGAGCAGCTGTGGAACGAGGCACTGATCTGGTCAAGCGTGGGCTTGCCGACATGCTCAAGGGCGGCGTGATCATGGACGTCGTCGACCCCGAACAGGCGAAGATCGCCGAGGACGCCGGTGCGGTGGCGGTCATGGCACTGGAGCGTGTGCCGGCCGACATCCGTCGCGACGGTGGCGTGGCGCGCATGTCGGATCCGGACATGATCCAGGGTATCCAGGCGGCGGTGTCGATCCCGGTCATGGCCAAGGCTCGCATCGGCCACTTCCTGGAAGCGCGCGTCCTGGAGGCTCTCGATGTCGACTACATCGACGAGTCCGAGGTGCTCACCCCCGCAGACGAAGACCACCACATCGACAAGTGGGCGTTCACCACGCCATTCGTGTGCGGAGCCAAGGACCTGGGCGAGGCGCTCCGTCGGATCGGCGAGGGTGCGGCGATGATCCGCACGAAGGGCGAAGCAGGCACCGGCAACGTCGTCGAGGCGGTTCGGCACATGCGCAAGATCACGGCCGACATCCGTTGGCTGACGACCCTCGGCGACGAGCAGCTGATGACGGCTGCTCGCGATCTGCGGGCGCCGTACACGCTGGTCAAGGAAGTGGCGGAATCCGGCGTCCTCCCAGTCGTGAACTTCGCGGCCGGCGGGATCGCCACTCCGGCCGACGCCGCACTGATGATGGCGCTGGGGGTCGACGGCGTCTTCGTCGGATCGGGCATCTTCAAGAGCTCCAACCCGAGCCAGTACGCCAGGGCGATCGTGGACGCCACCACCAACTGGGAGAACGCCGGAATCGTGGCCAAGGTCTCGGCAGGGCTCGGGGCCGCCATGCCCGGTCTGGAGATCAGTGCTCTCGCCGAGTCGGAGCAACTGGCTCGTCGGGGTTGGTGACCCATGCCGCTGGTCGGCGTGCTCGCCCTGCAGGGTGACTTCCGAGAGCACATCGGCGTGCTGTCCCGACTGGGGGTCGACACCCGCCCGGTCCGACTGCCGGAGGATCTCGACGGTGTCGATGCCATCGTCCTGCCGGGCGGCGAGTCGACGACCATCGGGAAGTTGGCCGTCCGTTGGGGAGTGTTCGAGCCGCTCCGGCGCGCCATCGGGGACGGACTGCCGACCTACGGCACCTGCGCCGGATTGATCTTCCTGGCGTCGGCTGTGACCGAGGGCGATCAGCATCTGCTCGGTGTGCTCGACATCGTCGTCCAGCGCAACGCGTTCGGTCGCCAGAACGACTCCTTCGAGGCCGACATCCGGGTGACGGGTCTCGACGACCCTTTCCACGCCGTCTTCATCCGCGCGCCCTGGGTGGCGAAGACGGGCAGTGCGGTGGACGTGCTCGCCACGGTCGACGACCATCCGGTCATGGTGCGACAGGGTCGGATCTTGGGGACGTCGTTCCACCCGGAGCTGACCGAAGACGACCGGATCCATCGGATGCTGCTCGACTCGATCTGAGGTTTCTCATGGCCGGACATTCCAAGTGGGCGAACATCAAGCACAGGAAGGGGCGGCAGGACGCCGCCCGGGGGAAGCTCTTCGCCAAGCTGGCGCGCGCCATCGAGCAGGCGGCCGGGGAGGGCGGAAGCGATCCCAGTATGAACATCGCCCTCGCCAACGCCATCGCCAAGGCCAAGGCGTCCTCCATGCCCAACGACAACATCGACCGGGCGGTCAAACGAGGAGCGGGCGAAGGCGGAGACGGAGTCGCCTACGAAGAGACCTGGTACGAGGGCTACGGGCCGGGAGGGGTCGCCTTCTACATCCACGTCCTGACCGACAACCGGAATCGGGCCGCATCCGACGTGCGGGCGACCATGACACGCAACAACGGCAACCTCGGTGAGCCCGGGTCGGTGGCCTACTTGTTCAACCAACGGGGCCTGATCATCGCCCGGGGCGAGGAGGACACCGTGATGCTGGCGGCACTCGAAGCCGGGGCGGACGACGTGCGGCCGTCAGGTGATTCGTTCGAAGTCGAGTCGGCTCCCGGTGAGCTGACCTCGGTGCGAACCGCGTTGGAGGATGCCGGCGTGACGATCGAGTCCGCGGAGGTGACGCAGCTCCCGTCGACGACCATCGCCGTGGACGCCGACGGGGCGGCGCGGCTGTTTCGGCTGATCGACGCGCTGGAGGAACTGGACGATGTCCAGGAGGTCTTCGCCAACTTCGACGTGTCCGACGAGATCATGGAGCAGCTGGCGGGCTGACAGGGGTCCCCCCTCGGGTGCGGGTTGAATGGGCTGGATGCGAACGTTGCTCTTGGTGGTGCACATCGTGGCCGCTGCCGCGTGGTTCGGACACAAGCTGACGGTGCCCCGTCAGATCCGGACATCCATCGACGCCGGGCCGGACCAGGCCGGCACGATGGTCGTCCAGATGCGGGGGACGGCGCGGCTCGGCATCGGGGCGGCGCTCCTGACGGTTGCGACCGGCGTGGCGCTGCTGGCGCTGGCGGGGTGGACGGCGACAACGGTTCTCGGTCTGGGGATCATGGCGGCGCTGGCGGCGGTGGCGGTCGGGGCGGTGTTCGCCCGACCGGCGTGGAGAGGCCTGGAAGCCGCCGTCGTCGACGACGATCTGGCAACGGCGGGTGCGTTCGGACGTCGGTTCTCGCGGCTGCTGCACGTCGAGAACCTGCTCTGGACGGCGGCGCTGTGGGCGATGGTGGCGGGCTGATCCGCCTGCCGGTGCCGAGGTCGAGAGGGCCCCAGGGGAAGACGCGGATCCGTCTCATGCTGCATCTACCCTGTCGTACACATGTTCGTCCTCGGAATCGATCCTGGTCTCACGCGCACCGGCTATGGACTGGTGCGCCGCGACCGTGGGATGCAGGCGGTCACGGCAGGCGTGATCCGAACCGACCCCGGTCTGACCATGGCACGGCGCCTGTTGGAACTGGAGCGTGACGTGAACGCAGTCATCGACGAACACCGACCGGAGGTCGTGGCGATCGAGAGGGTCTTCACGAACCGGAATCGACAGACCGCCATCTCGGTCGGTCGAGCGTCGGGCGTGATCATGGCGGCAGCGGCGCGTGCCGGCCTGGATGTGCACGAGTACAGCCCCAACGAGGTGAAGCTGGCGGTGACCGGCGACGGGGCCGCCACCAAGGCGGCGGTGGCGTCGCTCGTTGCGAGGCGGCTGGCCCTCGGAACGGTGGGTGGGCCCGCCGACGTGTCCGATGCGCTGGCGGTGGCGATCTGTCATCTCCAGCAGGCGAGAGTCTCGGTGAGGTCCACGAGGTGATAGGACGGCTACGAGGACGCGTGGCGGGGCTCGACGGCGAGCGCGTCGTGCTGGACGTCGCCGGCGTTGGCTACGAGGTGCACGTCACGCCCAAGACGGCAGTCGGCGTCGGGCAACCAGGTGACGAGGCCTCGGTGTGGACCCATCTCCACGTACGGGAGGACGCTCTCGTGCTCTACGGATTCGCCACGGCCCCCGAGCGGGAGCTGTTCCGGGTCCTGCTCGGTGCGCAGGGTGTCGGACCTCGCATGGCGCTCGCCATCCTCGGGGTGTTCTCCGCGGACGCCCTGCTCCGGGTGGTGGCATCCGAGGATGTCGATGCGCTCACCCAGGTTCCGGGCATCGGAACCCGCACCGCCCAGCGGATCGTCCTCGACCTGAAGCCGCGGCTGGCGGACATGGAAGCCGACGTGGTGCATCCCACCGGCGGACAAGCCCGGGCCGCCCTCGAACAACTGGGCTACTCGACGGCGGAGATCAGGGCGGCGCTCGCCGCGGTCGACGCCGAGGCTCCGGTGACCGAGCAGATCCGATCTGCCCTCAGGGTGCTGGGCCGATGAGGGAGGAAGGGCTGCTCGGGGTGGGGGTCGACCCGATCGACGACGTGTTCGAGCAGTCGCTGCGACCGCGCACCCTCGACGAGTTCATCGGTCAGGAGATGGTGAAGGAACGTCTGAGGATCTCGGTCGAGGCCGCCCGGGCGCTCTCGAAGCCTCTCGACCATGTGTTGTTGTCGGGGCCGCCCGGCCTCGGCAAGACCTCCCTGGCATGGATCATCGCCAACGAGTTGGGCGCATCGATCTCGAAGACCTCGGGTCCGGCCCTCGAGCGCCCTGGCGATCTGGCTGCGATCCTGTCGAACCTCCAGCCGGGGGACGTGTTCTTCGTCGACGAGATCCACCGCCTCCCACGCCCGGTGGAAGAGGTGCTGTACCCGGCGATGGAGGATTTCGAACTCGACATCGTGCTGGGCAAGGGTCCAGCCGCCAGTTCGATCCGGCTCGATCTGCCACCTTTCACATTGGTCGGGGCGACCACCCGCATCGGCACGGTGTCCGCACCGTTGCGGGACCGGTTCGGTCTGGTGGAACGCATCGACTACTACACCGTCGACGACCTGGAGGCCATCGTCAGGCGTTCGGCGGCGATCCTGGGAGCTGACGTGGACGAAGCAGGCTCGCGGGCGATCGCCCGCCGCAGCCGGGGGACCGCGCGTATCGCCAACCGGCTGCTCGCCCGGGTGCACGACTACGCGGTGGCCCGCGGTGACGGGACCGTGCGGGAAGGCGTGGCCGACGAGGCGCTGGCCGTCTACGAGATCGACCACCTGGGCCTCGACAAGGTCGATCGGGCGATCCTGGAGGCGGTCGTGTCGCGGTTCTCGGGGGGTCCGGTGGGTTTGGGAACGCTGGCGATCGCGGTGGGTGAGGAGCCCGAGACCGTGGAGGACGCCTACGAACCCTTCCTGCTCCAGTTGGGCCTCATCCAGCGGACCTCGCGGGGGCGGGTCGCAACAGCCGGGGCCTACCGCCATCTCGGCATGGAGCCTCCCGGCGGGGGGCATCCCACGCTCGACCTCTGATGGATCTCGCCCGGTTCCGGTACGAACTGCCGGACGACGCGATCGCCCAGGAGCCGATGGAGCCGAGAGACGCGGCACGCCTGCTCGACGCCCGCGACCTCTCAGACCACCACTTTCGGGATCTTCCCGATCTCCTTCTGCCGGGTGATCTCGTGGTGATGAACACCACCCGCGTGCGCCGAGCCCGCCTGCTCGGACACAGGGCGGGCACAGGAGGGGCGGTGGAACTGCTGCTGTTGCACCGGAACCCGGACGGAGGCTGGAGCGCCCTCGTGTCGCCGGCACGCAGGATTCGCGCCGGCGTGGAGCTCGTCTTCGGCCCACTGCAGGCCGTGGTGACGGACGATCCGGTCGACGGCGTGCTGGCGGTGACGTTCGCGGACGAATCGCTGCTCGAGGAGGTGGGGACCGTCCCCCTCCCGCCCTACATCCGCACCGAGCTGAGCGATCCGGAGCGGTATCAGACCGTCTACGCCGAGACGCCGGGGTCGGCCGCGGCGCCGACGGCGGGTCTCCACTTCACCGAAGGCGTCCTGAGAGCCCTGGACGCGCGCGGTGTCGAGCGCGCGACCGTGGAGCTGCGGGTGGGCCTCGGGACGTTCCGCCCCATCACCGTCGATCGGATCGAGGATCACGAGATGCATCGGGAGTGGTGTGCCGTTCCCGAGGCCACCGCCCGGGCCATCTCCGAGGCCCGACGACGAGGGGGCCGGGTAGTGGCGGTCGGCACGACCACCGTTCGGACTCTGGAGACGTTCGCCCGGCCGGACGGAACGGTCGGGCACGGTGAGACCGAGACGGACCTCTTCCTGCGCCCCGGCAGTACCTTCCACGTCGTGAACCTGCTGGTGACGAACTTCCACGTACCCGGATCGTCACTGCTCGTCATGCTGGCGGCGTTCATGGGTGACGGGTGGGTCGAGGCGTACCGGGTGGCCCTGGAGAGGCGATATCGGTTCTTGAGTTTCGGCGACGCCATGCTGTGTGAGCGATGAGCGTGGCCCGATTCTCGGTGGCGGCCACCGACGGCGACGCCCGGAGCGGCACGCTGACGTTGCCGCGCGGTGTCGTCGACACCCCGGCTTTCATGCCCGTGGGCACCCGGGCAGCGGTCAGGGGTCTCGATTCCGAGGATCTCCTGGCGCTCGGTACCCAGATGGTCCTGTCGAACACCTACCACCTGATGCTGCGGCCCGGTGCCGAGACGGTCGCAGCCCTCGGAGGTCTGGCTGCCTTCCAGGGATGGGGTGGCCCCACACTCACCGACTCGGGCGGATATCAGATCTTCTCGCTTGATCCGACCATCACCGAGCACGAAGCGGTGTTCCGCTCCACCTACGACGGCTCCGAGGTGCGGATCTCGCCGGAGGAGGCGATCCGGGTGCAGGAGTTGCTGGGGGCCGACGTCGCGATGGTGCTCGACGTGCTCATCGGGCTCCCGTCTCCTCCCGAGGCGGTGGAGGCGGCGCTCGAACAGACGCTGCGGTGGTCGGAGCGTGCCCTGGCCGTGCATGGTCGCCAGGACCAGGCACTGTTCGGGATCGTGCAGGGAGGGGTCGATCCCGACTTGCGTCGACGAAGCGCCCGGGCGACGGCTGCGCTCGGCTTCCCCGGCTTCGGGATCGGGGGCCTGTCCGTGGGCGAGAGTCCCGAAGAGCGCAATGCGGCGCTGGAGGTGGTGGTGCCGGAGTTGCCCGCCGACCGGGTTCGCTATGTGATGGGTCTGGGGGATGCCGAGGGAGTGCTGGACGCGGTTGCCCGTGGTTGTGACCTGTTCGACTGCGTGTGGCCGACCCGCCTGGCAAGACACGGCCGGGTCCTGACCCCCGACGGGGACTACAACCTACGTAGAGCCGAGTACGCCGAAGATCCGCGACCGCTGCATCCCGACTGCGACTGCCGGGCCTGCCGCCTGGTGGGCCGCGCCTATCTCCGTCACCTGCTGCAGACCAGGGAGTTGAGCGTTCTCCGGCTTCTCTCGATCCACAACCTCGCCTACACGCTGCGTCTCATGGCGCAGACCCGGGAAGCGATCCTGGCGGGACGGTTCTCCGAGCACCACGCGATGGTCGTGGAGCGCCGTAGGAATGGAGACGCCGGTCGGGGCGGGTAACCTCGCCCTTCTTCCGGGACCAGGAGTTGTCGCATCGTGTCCGATTTGATCGTGTTCGCAGCCGAGGGAACCGCAGACACCGGAGGCTCCGGCCTCTTCCTTCTGCTCATGCTCGGTGCGTTCGTCGTGCTGTTCATCCTCCCCCAGCGCAGGCGCAAGAAGCAGGTGGAAGCCCTGCAGAGCGCCTTGGCCGTGGGAGACCAGGTCCAGACGATCGGCGGAATCATGGGCCGTGTCGTCTCGATGGACGACGACAGCGTGGTCGTCGAGGTGGAGGACGGTCGGCTCCGCTTCGCACGCAGGGCGATCGCCTCACGCACCGGCCTCGGGGAGTGACCGCGGGGAAGTGCCCGGCGCGGCGTGGCTCCAGGGTGCTCGGGGGCCGACGGTAGGCTTTTGGTCGTGAACTCCATTCAGTCCCTCATCCGCGAGATCCCCGACTACCCGAACCCGGGCGTGCTGTTCTACGACATCACGCCTGTCCTCGGGAACGGGCCCGCGTTCCGGGAACTGATCGAGCGAATGATCGAGCCGCACCGTGACTCCGGCATCACCAAGGTCGCCGGTATCGAAGCCCGCGGGTTCATGCTGGCCGCACCGGTGGCTCGTACCCTCGGCGCCGGCTTCATCCCCATCCGTAAGCCGGGCAAACTGCCGTACGAGACCAAGCAGCGGGCCTATGCCCTCGAGTACGGCGACGACGCTCTGGAGATCCACGTCGACGCGGCCGGACCGGGGGATCGCGTGCTGATCGTCGACGACGTCATCGCCACCGGCGGCACCGCCAATGCGGCGGTGAACCTGCTGCAGGACCTCGGTGCCGAAGTCGTGGGCCTCAGCGTGTTCATTGAACTGAGCTTCCTGTCCGGGCGCCGGCGGCTCGGAGACCTGCCCATCCATGTCCTACTCGAGTACTGACACGCTCGACCATCGACATGTCCTGGCGGAGTACGTCCGCCACCATCCAGATGCGGACACCACCGTGCTCGAACGTGCCTATCAGGTGGCCGCCAAGGCTCACGAGGGCCAGACCAGGAAGTCCGGCGAGCCGTACATCACGCACCCGGTGGCGGTCACGGCGATCCTGGCCGAGTACGGGATGGACGAGGCGACACTGGCGGCCGGGTTCCTGCACGACACGGTCGAGGACACCGACATCGGCCTCGAGGACATCGTGGCCGAGTTCGGACAAGAGGTGGCGTTCCTGATCGACGGGGTCACGAAGCTCGACCGGCTGGAGTACGACAGTCCCCAGCAGGCACAGGCGGCGACGATCCGCAAGATGGTGGTGGCCCTGGCCCAGGACGTGCGGGTGCTCATCAGCCAGCTGTGCGATCGTCTCCACAACATCCGCACGGTCGACGCGCTACGCCGAGAGAAGCAGGAACGGGTGGCGCGGGAGACCCTCGACATCTACGCCCCGCTCGCCCACCGGCTCGGGGTGCAGGAGATCAAGCACGAGCTGGAGGACCGCTGCTTCGAGATCCTGTATCCGGAGCGCTTCGCCGAGATCGAGAAGCGTCTGCTGGAGCGCGCTCCGGAACGGGACGTGTTCATCGACAAGATCGTCCAGGAGTTGGAGGCGATGGTGAACGACGCCGGCATACCGGCGGAGATCTCCGGGCGTCCGAAGCATCACTACTCGATCTACCGGAAGATCGTCGAGACGGGCAGACCGTTCGAGGAGATCCACGATCTGATCGGCGTGAGGGTCGTGGTGGAGAACGTCCAGCACTGCTATTCCGTGCTCGGGTTGGTCCACGCCCGGTGGATGCCGGTCTCGGGGCGCTTCAAGGACTACATCGCCATGCCGAAGTTCAACCTCTACCAGTCCCTGCACACCACGGTCATCGGTCCGGACGGGAAGCCGCTGGAAGTCCAGATCCGCACCCAGGAGATGCACCGGCTGGCCGAGGCCGGTGTGGCGGCCCACTGGCGTTACAAGGAGGGCAAGGAGGCGGCCTCGCTGGCGTGGGTGGGCGACCTGCAGGGGCTGCAAGGGGAAGACGATCCGCAGGAGTTCCTCGACTCGTTGAAGCTCGACCTGTACCAGGACGAGGTCTTCGTCATGACGCCCAACGGCGACATCAAGACCCTGCCGCGGGGGGCCACGGCGGTGGATTTCGCGTACGCGGTCCACACGGAGGTCGGCCACCGATGTGTCGGGGCGAGGGTGAACGGCCGCCTTATGCCGCTGTCCACGCGGGTGGAGTCGGGCGACATCGTCGAGGTCCTGACCTCGAAGTCCCCCGATGCCGGCCCGTCGCGCGACTGGCTCAAGTTCGTCCGGACCTCACGGGCGCGCTCGAAGATCAAGCAGTGGTTCCTCAAGGAGCGAAGGGAACTCGCCACCGTCGAAGGCCGCGATCAGGTGATGACCGCCCTCCGGAAGGAGGGGCTGGGCCTCGGCGCCAACGAGCGGGAAGGACTCCTCTCGGAGGTCGCGGCGGAGTTCGCCAAACAGGATGTCGGGGCGCTGATGGCTGCCGTCGGTGAAGGCGAGATCGGCGTCAACGCGGTCGTGCAGCGCCTGGTGCGGGCGGTGCGCCCGGAAGACGACGACGACGATCTGCTCCAGCCCGTCCGCCCCCGCAAGTACTCGTCGGTCGGGCCGGGGATCATCGTCGAGGGCCAGGAAGACATGATGGTCAGGGTCGCCCGCTGCTGTGCCCCGGTACCGGGAGACGGGATCGTCGGCTTCGTCACGGTGGGTCGAGGGGTGTCGGTCCACCGCGACGACTGCACGAATCTCAGCGCTCTCGTGAACGAGCGGCGCGAGCGCATGGTCGAGGTCGCGTGGATGGCCGACCGGATGGGGACGTTCACGGTCTGGGTCCAGGTAGAGGCGATGGACCGGACGAAGCTGCTCCGCGACGTGACGGAGGTGATCTCCGACCTCGGTGGCAACATCACCGCCTCGTCGTCGATCACGGGTCGGGACCGTGTGGCGATCCTCCGATATGAGGTCGAGCTCTCGGATCCGGGCGCCGTCGACCGACTCATCAACGATCTCCGCGGGGTCGACGGCGTGTACGCCGCGTTCCGCCTCGTCTCCGAGCCGAACGACTGAGGCCCCCACCTCCGTTTGCCGCTTCAGAGTCGGCCGAAATGAGCCGATGTGACGAGACGAAGATCTCAGGGGGTCCTGTCGGTGTTTCGGAGATTGCGGTTGCCGGGCAAGCTCGTGCTTGCTGCAGTCCCACTGATCGTGGCGCTCGGCGCCGTGTCGGCGCTGTACGTCGGTGCGACGTTCGACGAGGCCGCTGCCGAGAGACGGGCCGCCGAACTCTCGGTGGTGCTCTCCGGAGTGAGGGGTGCGGTCGACGCGGTCGCCGAGGAATCGGCGCAGGGAGCGGAGGCGTTCCCGGCCACCGACGCCCGACTCGCCGAGCTCAGGTCGTCGGTCGTGGCGGTCGACGCACCGCCGCTGGCACGGCAACTGGACGCGGCCGTGCGCCGCCTCGACCAGGTGCGGGAGGCCGAAGGGCGGTCGGGGTACGACCAGATCGCGGGAGACCTGCTCGCGGTCGCTTCGTTGGTGCCCACCGAGGTCGCGAATCCGGACTCCGCCCGCGCGCTCCAGGGCGTGGCTGCCATCGGCCGTGCGCGTCAGGTGGCCGACGTGCAGGAGCGGGTTATCACGGCAGGCCCGATGTCCGGGGCTGACACCACCACGCTCGAGTTGATTCGATCCCATCAGGCAGACTTCACCCAGTGGGTGGATCTGTTCCACACCGTGGCCTCACCGGAGGCCCGCACGATCTTCGCCCAATCGGGTGCACCCGTCGCCATCGGCGGTGTGTCGACTCAGGTGAGTCGTCTGCTGGTCGCCGACGACAGCACGCCGTCGATCTCGGAGTCCGACTGGAGCCGGCTGCTCGACGCGCGCTCCGCCTCCCTCGCCACCTTCGAGGAGCGGCTGACGGCCACCGTGCAGTCGGCAGCCGGGGCGGCGGCCGATCGGGCGACCGCCACCGCCTGGATCGTGGTCGCAGTCGCCGCAGGGGCGTTGACGCTGGCGGCGGTGATGACCGCACTCATCTCCCGTTCGATCGTTCGGCGGGTGCGGAGCGTCACCGAGCGCGCCCAGCACGTCGCCCAGGAGCAACTTCCTGCTCTGGTCGAGGCGTTGCGGGATCCGGGTGAGGACACGGCGCTCCCCAGCATCCCGCCGATACGCGACCGAGGTGCGGACGAGGTGGGCGATCTGGCGAGGTCTTTTTCGGCCATGCAATCGACACTCGAACACGTGGCCGCCCAGCAGGTGGAGACCCTCCGCAAGGGGGTGGCCGAGATGTTCGTCACACTGGCCAGGCGCAACCGGAGCCTCATCGACCGGCAGCTCGCCCTCATCGACGAGCTGGAGGCGGACGAGGAGGATCCTTCCGCCCTCTCCGACTTCTACCGGCTCGACCACATGGCCACCAGGATGCGGCGGAATGCCGAGAGCTTGCTGGTGCTCGCCGGGAGCGAGCCTCCGCGGACATGGCGTACGCCGCTCGGCATCGACGACGTCGTCCGGGCCGCCATCGGCGAGATCGAGGACTACCGCCGCGTCGACGTGTTGACATTGGAGAACGTGCGCCTCAAGGGTTCGGTCGTCGCCGACCTCTCCCATCTGCTGTCCGAGCTCCTCGAGAACGCCGCACAGTTCTCGCCTCCCCAGACCCGGGTGCGGGTGTCGGGACACTTCCACGAGGAGGGCTACCTCCTGACCGTGTCCGATCGTGGTGTCGGCGTCCCCCAAGCCCGTATAGGCGAGCTGAACCGCCTGCTCGAACGGCCCCCGGTCATCGGTTTGGCGCTCGAACCGACCCTCGGTCTGTACGTGGTGGCGATGCTGGCGAGACGCCATGGAATCCAGGTGCGGCTCGTGCCGGGTGCGCCGGGTGTCTCCGCCAAGCTTCTCGTTCCCCCTGCCCTGTACGACGAACCGGCCGATGCCGAGCCTCTCCCCTCCGAACTGCCGCGGCCTCGCAACGAGGGCAGACATCGCCCTCGCCCCGAAGTCGACGGCGCGCATCGCCGACCCGCCCAAGGTCGACCGGTCGAAACGATCCCCACCCCCACCCCGATTCCCACGCCCCGCTGGGCACCACCGAAGAGCGTCGCTCCGCCGAGCCCGCCTCGACCGTCGCCAGAGCCGCCGGAGACACCCGCCCCGCCGATGCCGGATCGAGCACCGGGTGCCCTGCCGGTCCGCAACCCGGGCGGCTCGTACGCGGCCGATCCGGCGTCGGAGCGGCCCGTCAGCCCGCCGGGCCGTACCCCGGACGCCGTGCGGTCGAACTTCGGGGCATTCCAGACCGGACTCGAGGCCGGCCGACGGCGGGTGTCGGAAGGCGGTGACGAGTGACCACGGCAGCCGACAGCCTCAACTGGCTGATAGTGAGATTCGTCGAACAGGTCCCGGCCGTTCGTCAGGCGGTGGTCGTGTCGAGTGACGGTCTACCGCTGGCGGTCTCGGACGGCGTCGAGCGGGAGTCGGCGGAGCGTCTCTCGGCGGTCGCCTCCGGGCTCATCGGACTGGCCTATGGGTCGGCGGGCCGCTTTGGAGCGGGCACGGTGAGCAACGTCATCATCGAGATGGAACGCGGGTGGATGTTCGTGACCGGTATCCGCGATGGATCGTTGCTGTGCGTGATGACCGCCAAGGATGCCGACATCGGAATGATCGGTTACGAGATGGCGCTGTTCGCGGATCGTGCCGGCGACGTCCTCACACCCGAGGTGCGGGACGAGCTGAAGGCTCATCTACTCGGAGGGTTCTGAGCGATGGCCGACGATCCGGCAGCCGGACGCTTCGTCCGACCCTACGCCATCACCGGCGGTCGCACGGACGTCGACCTGGAGATCGAACTCGAGACCCAGATCGAGGCCACCGCCCGGGGTGTGGCGGCGCAGTCCAGGTACCGCTGGGAGGCAGCTCGCGTGATCGAGGTGTGTCGACGACCGGTGGCACTGGTCGAGATCGCAGCCGCCCTGTCCCTGCCGATCGGAGTCGTTCGGGTCGTGGTGGCGGATCTGGAGAACGACGGGGCCGTCGGCGTGCATCGCCCGAACGACGTGGACCTGGACTCGGCCTCCTACACGGAACTGCTCGAGCGCGTGCTCGAGGGGATACGGAGCCTGTGATGCGGCGCACGCCCGTGAAGATCGTCGTGGCCGGGGGTTTCGGGGTCGGCAAGACCACGTTCGTGGGAGCGATCTCCGAGGTGGAGCCGCTCCGTTCCGAGGCGGTGATGACTCAGGCGAGCAGCGGCGTGGACGACCTCTCCGACGTGACTCGTAAGACGACCACGACCGTGGCGATGGACTTCGGTCGCGTCTCCCTCGGTGACGACCTGGTCCTCTACCTCTTCGGCACGCCCGGCCAGGGTCGGTTCCACTTCATGTGGAACGAGCTGTCGCGAGGGGCGATCGGTGCCGTCATCCTGGCCGATACCCGCAGGCTCGACGACTGCTTCGCCGCCATCGACTTCTTCGAGAGTCGGGACGTGCCTTTCGTGATCGCGGTCAACACCTTCCACGGCGCCCGACTGCACCAGTTGGACGAGGTGCGAGCGGCGGTACAGGTGCCCGGTTCGACCCCGGTGGTGTACTGCGACGCCAGGGAGCGGCACGACGCCCGCCGAACCCTGGTCGAGCTCGTGTCACACGCCCTCCAACGCGCATCCGTCTCGACCCCCTGACCCACGACCACAGCCAAACCCTGGGTTCAGGACCACCTCTGTGGTGGTTTTCGTGCAGAGGTTCGCCGACGGGTCCGGCCGCAGGCGTGGACGCCTCAGGCCCGGCGTCGGATCCCGCGCAGTGCCACCCGCTCGGTGTCGTCAGGCGGATCCGAACGCTCCAGCGGCCGGGGGCGAATGACCGCCCGGGAAGGTTCGAGTGTCCGGGGCGACGCATCGGCGACCTGAACATCGGCCGGGAAGACGATGCCCGAGGACGTGACCTCGCGCGGATCGGCGGGGTCCGCCGACGGGTGAGTATCGATCCCGCTCCGCTCGGCCTCGTCGGTCACGCGCGCCAGCAGGCGCTCCAGGCGAGCGATCTCGGCGTCCAGCTCTCGGATGCGGGCTTTGGCGGTCAGTTCTCGCTGTTGCATCGTGCGCACCATGTCCCGGTGTTCCTTGGCCGCCATCTCGACTCGTGCCCGGGCATCGCGTTCCATCTGTTCCGCCCGTCGACGAGCATCCTCGGTGATCTCACGTCCGCGGGCCTCGGCCTCGGACCGTGCCACCCGCAGGATGCGGTCGGCCATCGCGCTGGCCTCTTCCACGGCGGTCGAGGACGCGTGCTGCGACGCCAGGGGACTCTCCTGTCCCGGAACCTGGGAGACGTCGAGATGGCCGCGAGCGGACTGCACCGCTTCCTCACGTGCCTGTCGAGCGTCGGCCAGCAGCCGATCGGCCTGTTCCCGGGCTTCGTGGAGCAGTGTCTCGGCTCGGGCGCGTGTCTCGGCCGCCTGACGTTCAGCCGTTTCCCTGAGCGCGTCAGCGTCGGCGACGATGCCCTCCACCCGACGCTGACCGTCCCGAACGATCGAGGAGGCCTCATCACGGGCCTTGGCCACCAGCGCTTGCGCCGTGCGGACCAGGGCCTCCGCCTCCAGCTTGGCGGCGGCCGTGTCCGTCACCGACGCCTCCGGCCCCTGCGCTCCTTGTCGGAGACGGTTCGGAACGCGGACGTGGAGAGTTGTTCGGTCAGAGGTGCATGCGTGGAGAGGCTCCCGCCGCCGTTGCTGCCTCCGGTGATGCCGACTCCGCCGTTGCCACCGCTCCCGTTGCTTCCGATGCTCTCGCTGTTCGAGTGAACCTCTATGCGGCGATCGGCGGAGTGCCGTCCGTTCGTCTGCGCCTCGTCGGTGGCGGCTTCCTCCACGTCGCTCGGACCCGCCGGAACCTCCGAGGCGTCGACCTCGGTGCGAGGGGCCCGATGCTCTGCGGCGTGGGCCAGTCTCCGTTCGAGTTCGTCCACCTTGCCGAGGAGTTCGCGCTCACGATCGTGGAGCAGGCCGAGCTCGACCCGGTGGACGCGTTCGATCTCCTCGATCCTCGCCGCAGCGGCGTCGTGGCGGGTCTGCTCGGCTTCGTCCCGAATGGCCTGAGCCTCGACCTTGGCCTCGTCGCGAGCCTCCTCGAGAATCCCGTCTGCGGTGATCCTCGCCTCCTCGAGGATCGCCTCGGCGTCCACTCGTGCTGCGGCGAGAGCAGCGGACGCGGCCTTCTCGTCCTCCTGCAGCCTGGCCCCCCGGGCGTCGAGCGCCTTCTCCCGTTGGCGGAGCTGCTGCTCACGACCCTCGAGTTCCAGGGCGCGATCGGTGGCGGCTTCCTCCCGGCCTCCGAGATCCGTGGCGCGCGAGTCGAGTTCGGCGGAGAGCTCGTGAGCCTCGGCCTGGGCGGTGGCCAGAAGAGACTCGGCTTCGGCGGCGGCTCGGGCCAGCATCTCGTCGACCTGGCGACCGGCGTCGGCGATGATGACCTCCGCCTCGGACCGGGCGACGGCCAACCTCTCTGCGAGTCGGGCCTCCTCTACGGCGGCGTCCACCGAGGCGATCTCGATGAGGAGTGT
>DATHWB010000131.1:0-24857 GCA_035460965.1 Acidimicrobiia bacterium | reverse complement strand
CGGGGCCCCGGGACCGCCTAGGTTCAGTGGCATGACACACGATGTCCTGAACCAGGCTCCCCCACTGGAGGACTACGACCTCCTGGCGGGAGATCCCCTCCTCGAAGAAGCGACCGCCCGGGAAGGCGGGGCGTGGGGAATCGAGGAGATCGGGCGGTGGGGCCGGACGATCTCCACCTCCGACGTCTACCGCCTCGCCGACGAGGCCAACCGCAACCAGCCCGTGCTCCGAACGCACGACCGATTCGGTTTCCGTTCCGACACCGTCGAGTTCCACCCTGCCTGGCATCGACTCATGGAGTTGTCCGTCGGCGACGGTCTCCACTCCCTCCCCTTCGAGAAGCCCCCCGGCGAAGGTGCGCGGGTCGTGCGCGATGCCAAGTTCATGCTCATGGCCCAGATCGAACAGGGCCACGGGTGCCCCATCTCCATGACCACCTCGGTCCTCCCCGCGCTTCGCGTCGACTCGGACCTGCACGACCGGTGGCGCGACCGAATCCTCACCCGCACCTACGACCAGACGTTCGGGCCCGTCGAATCGAAGTCCGGGGTGCTGCTCGGGATGGGGATGACCGAGAAACAGGGCGGGTCGGACGTGAGAGCCAACACCACCACCGCACGACCGGGCGGCGACGGGATGTACCTCCTCACCGGGCACAAGTGGTTCACGTCCGCTCCGATGTGTGACGCCTTCCTCGTCCTCGCCCAGGCGCCCGACGGGCTGACCTGCTTCCTGATCCCCCGCTTCCTGCCGGACGGCAGCCGCAACGACCTTCGACTGGTCCGGCTCAAGGACAAACTCGGGAACCGATCGAACGCCTCGTCCGAGATGGAGTTCGAGAATGCGGCCGGATGGCGGGTGGGCGAGGAGGGCCGCGGCGTACAGACCATCATCGAGATGGTCAACCACACACGTCTCGACTGCGTCGTCGGGTCGCTCGGAATCATGCGCCAGGCGGTGTCGCAGGCCGCCTGGCATGCCGCCCACCGCAGCGCATTCGGGGCGAGGCTCATCGACAAGCCACTCATGACGAACGTGATCGCCGACCTCGAACTCGAGGTCGAGGCGGCGACACTGATGATGGTGCGGTTGTCCGGCGCTTTCGATCGGGCAGCCGCCGACCCCGACGAGGAGGCTTTCCGACGCATCGCCACCCCGGTCGCCAAGTACTGGGTGACGAAGCGGTGCACGCCGGTCGTGAGGGAGGCGCTGGAGTGCCTCGGCGGGAACGGATACGTCGAGGAGTCGGTGCTCCCCCGCCTGTTCCGGGAGTCTCCCGTGAACGCGATCTGGGAAGGTTCGGGAAACGTCATCGCCCTCGACGTCGCCAGGGCGATCGCCCGCAACCCGGAGTCGTTCGAGCGATTCGTCGAAGAGCTCGACAAGGAGGCCGTTCCGCACCTGATCGAAGACATCCGCGGCACCGTCGCCTCCCGCCTCGGAGACGAGTCCATCGCCCGGCGCCTCACCGAGTCGCTCGCGCTGGCCTGGGCGGCGTCGGCGATGCGGGCACACACCCCGGACGAGGTGGCCGACACCTACCTGGCCTCTCGCATCCATGGCCGGCACGGCACGGAACTCGGGACGCTCGACGCCGAGATGACGTTGCGGTCCATCGCCGATCGGGCGTTGCCGGTTCGCTGACACGCGAAAGGGCCCCGGTCCGGAGACCGGGGCCCTTCCTTGGCCGGTTACCGCTTCAGGCGGTTGCCTGCTGCTTCTCCGCTTCCTTGCGGAGGAAGGCGTCGTAGTCCGGCTCGTTCTTACCGTTGGCGACCCACACCATGCCGAGGCCGGTGAGAACGAACGTCGCTCCGATGCCGGCGAACAGTCCGGCCAGTGCAAGGCCCATCTGCAGGGCGGAGTGCGTCACGGTTCCGACGCCGAGTTCGGCGACCAGAGCGTGGGCGGTGCCCGTCCAGGCCATGCCACGTGCGGGACCTTCCAGCGGGTGCATACGGTCGAAGTCGGTCCAGTAGCGACCGTCAATCGGGAACTCGTATGTGCCTGCCTCGAAGACCTCGCCGTTGTACTCGACGGTCTCGTCCAACACGATGGTCTGCGTTCCGTGCAGCGTGTGATAGACGACCGTCGCCATCTGGTACATGTACTCACTGGCGGTGTTCACCAGTGGATCGTTGGGATCGAGGTCGCTCTCGACGACCGGGTAGCCCCAGTCGACCGTGAGCAGGGTCATGATCTCCTGGGCGGCCTCTGTGGTGCCCCGATCGATCAGTTGCCCGTCCTCGTTGTAGCTCAGTTCCACACCCTGCGCCTCGCTGAAGGCCTGCAGGGAACCATATCCGTCCTGGGTCATCGAGAAGGCAACGCCTCCGCCGACCATGAACCCCAGTCCGATGATTGCCAATACGATGCCCAGCTTCTTGAGCCGTGCCATGAGCGACCCTCCTTGTCGGTGCTCAAACCTGTTTCGTTGGTGCACTGTCTCGCATGGAAGGGTCCGCTCCCAGCGGCCGGAGGTCCCTGGGCGTGTGCCAAAAGTCCCGAGGTCGCGGATGACGATTCGCGACGAACACGGCATGATGCGTCGGCCATGACACAAAGAGGCGCACACCGGGTGGTGGTGATCGGAGCAGGATTCGCCGGACTGAGCGCCGTCCGCGCGCTCGCCGGGGCGAACGTTGCGATCACGGTGATCGACCGACGGAACTTCCACTTGTTCCAGCCGCTGCTCTATCAGGTGGCGGCCGCCGCCCTCAATCCCAGCGACATCGCCTTCCCGATTCGTTCCGTCCTCCGCACCCAGGCGAACGTCGAGCGGGTCGTCCTCGGGACCGTCGTCGACATCGACGCCGACGGGCGCCAGGTGGAACTCGACGATGGCAGCCGCCTGTCATACGACACTCTGATCGTCTCCCCTGGCGCCGCTCACTCGTACTTCGGGAACGACCAGTGGGCCGCGACCGCTCCCGGCCTGAAGACCGTGGAAGATGCCCTGGAGATCCGACGCCGAATTCTGCTGGCATTCGAGACGGCGGAGCGCCGGCCCCACGACGTGGCCGAGTTGCTCACGTTCGTGGTGGTGGGAGCGGGCCCGACCGGCGTCGAGCTGGCAGGCGCCCTGGTCGAGATCGCCGTCGACGCGATGAAGGGCGAATTCGACTTGATCGAACCATCCGCCGCTCGCATCGTCCTCGTGGAAGGGAGCGAGGCGGTCCTGCCGCCGTATCCGGAGAGTCTCCGGCGCAGTGCCCGCCGACAGCTCGAGGAGATGGGCGTCGAGGTTCGCACCGGAGCGCTGGTCACGGCAGTCGACGCCCGTGGTGTCACGCTGTCGACCGGGGAACGGATCCCGTCCGCCACCGTGCTGTGGGCGGCGGGAGTCCAAGCATCGCCGCTCGTGGCGATGCTTCCCGGAGAGACGGACCGGGCGGGACGCATGATCGTTGCGCCGGACCTGACCGTCCCGGGACATCCCGAGATTCTCGTGCTCGGCGACGCCGCGCTCGTCGCAGGCGGCGCGGTTCCCGGAGTGGCGCCCGCCGCCATGCAACAGGGCAGGCATGCGGCACGGCTCATCCATGATCGACTGCGCGGTCGTCCACCCTCTCCCTTCCGATATCGCAACAAGGGCAGCCTCGCCACCATCGGACGAGCTCGGGCGGTGGCGCACTTCCCCCTCGTACGGTTCTCCGGGTTCCCGGCGTGGGTGGCATGGATGGCCATCCACATCTGGTTCCTGATCGGAGTGCGCAACCGATTCTTCGTGTTCGCCTCGTGGGCGTGGAGTTACCTCACCTTCAAGCGCGGCGCGAGGATCATCACCGGCCTGCCCGGCGCATCGCGGACGGCGCCGGACGCATCGCTAGATTCCCGCGGCCGGCCAGACGAGGAGTCCGAGTGATCCGCCACATCGCCATGCTTCGCTGGAAGCAGGAGACCACCGAGGCGCAAGTCGACGAAATCGAGTCAGCCCTGCGACCCATGCCAGACGTGATGCCGTTCATCCGGCGGTACGAGTTGCGGCGGGACCTGGGAATCAACAGCAGCCATCAATTCGTGGTCATGGCCGACTTCGATTCCGCCGACGAGTACCGGGAATACGCCTCCAACTCCGACCATCAACAGGTGATCGACACGCTGATCGCGCCGGCCCTGGAATCGATCGCCCGGGTTCAAATCGAGGTCTGACCGCCGGCGGCTCGGCGGATACGGTCGTCGATCGCCTCGCCCACTCCCGGAAGACCCGTGAACTCGACGACGATCACCTCCGGACCGGACCGATCGGCCTGGCGGAGCACCGTGTAGAGGCACCGGGCCACACCGTCGAGATCCTCCCTCCCGCCCAACGAGAGGAACCGCCAACCCTGCGGAGGAGGCAGCGAGTCGTCGTAGCCGATGAGGATCCCTGCCCGCCCCGCTGCCGAGACACGGCCACCGCTCTCCATTGCCACCGTTCTCGTGTCCGGCGAGTAATGCACATCCTGGCGCCCGGGAGCAGCCGAACGAGGCGCGTGGTCCCCCGCTTCGGCCCCACCGATCTGGACCGACCCGGGACGCAGCAGCGTCACCTTCCCGCCCTCCACCGCCACGATCGTCGACTCGATCCCCACCGATGTGGGACCACCGTCGACGAGCACGTCGATCACGCCCCCCAGGTCTGCGGCGACGTGGGCGGCGGTGGTCGGGGACACGTACGAGAAGCGGTTGGCACTCGGGGCGGCGATCGGAGCACCCACCAGGTCGAGCAGAGCCACCGCGATCGGGTGATTCGGGGCTCGTACTGCCACCGTGTCCCGCCCGGACGTGACGACGTCGGGGACGGACGACTGCTTCCGGGCGACGATCGTCAAGGGGCCGGGCCAGTGGGTGGCGATCAGCTCCCGCATCACGTCGTCGATTTCGGCGAACAGGGCACCGAGATCCCAGTGGGGCCGCACGTGCACGATCAGGGGGTCGTCCGCCGGACGTCCCTTCGCCTCGAAGATCCTGAGTGCCGCCGTCGCGTCGAGCGCCAGCGCGCCCAGTCCGTACACCGTCTCGGTCGGAAACGCCACCAGACCACCGGCACGGAGAGCTTCGACGGCAGGCGCCAGGGCGTCGAGATCAGGTCGGTCGGGATCGACCACGATGGTTCGCATGCCACTGGGAGTGTGCCACTCGTTTCGACATCCGCGATCATCGCCGGGGAACCGGATCGAGCCGGCCGACGTCTGATCGGCACCATGGCAAGGGAGTCACACATGCGGCGCATCCCCGCGTTCATCGGGTTGCTCGGTCTGATCCTGGCGGCGTGCAGCCCGGTTTCCGTCACCGACCCGGACGACCCGGAACCGACCGATCCGCAGGTGATCGTGGGTTCGGCGTTCCAGACCTTCTCCGACTGCGACGACCTCCTCGACTACTACATCTCTCATGCCGTCGACATCGTCGGACCGTACGGGCTGGGCGGACCGATGTGGCGGTTCGACATGACCGCCGAGACCGCGGCCTCCGACGGTGTGGGCGGCGGCGACAGCGCCTCCCGCAGCTACACGGAGACGAACAACCAGGTGACGGGCGTCGACGAGATCGACATCGTCAAGACCGACGGCAACCGCATCTACACCGTCGTCGACGGCTCCCTGCGGATCGGAGTCGTCGGTGATCCCGGTATCACGATCGCCGGATCGCTCTCGTTCCGCGACTGGTGGCCGCAGGGCATCCTCCTCCACGGCACCACCGTGCTGGCGGTTGGACAGGTGTGGGGTGGGGACGCCACCCCGTTGGCCTCCGACAGCCGCATCGCTCCCGGCTACTGGAGTTCGATCACCCGCCTCGTCGAGATCGACGTGACGGATGCGAACAGTCCCCGTGTCGTCCGGACCCTCGACATGGACGGTTCGTTCGTGTCTGCTCGCAACGTCGACGGCAGCATCAGACTCGCCCTCACATCCCAACCAGTGGGCCTCGAGTGGGCCACTCCGAGCGGCAGCGGACTCCAGGCCGAGCGCGCCGCCACCGAGGCGAACCGCCAGATCGTGCGCAACTCGACCCTGGACAACTGGCTTCCCTACTACGTCCTCACCGAGGCGAACGGCACGGTGGCCGAAGGCCGCCTCCTCGACTGCACCGGCGTGATGGCGCCCAACACGTTCTCGGGAGTCGAGACCCTGTCGCTCCTCACCTTCGACATGAGCACCGGTCTGACCAGGTGGGACGATGCCGGCGTCGTCGCATCCGGCGCCACCATGTACGCCACCGCCGACTCCACCTACCTCGCCACCCAGCGGTGGATGAACTGGTGGGGGTTCACGGAACAGGAGTCGGCCGACGCCGCCGACGGGTTCACCACCCAGATCCACAAGTTCGACACGACCGGGGGAACTCCCCGCTACGTCGCCAGCGGCGAGGTGGGCGGGTTCCTGTTGAACCAGTTCGCCATGGACGAGCACCGGGGAGACCTGCGGGTGGCGTCCACGACCAGCCCGGGTGATTGGTGGCTGTCCGACGAGTCCGAGAGCCGCGTCACGGTCCTTCGCCCCGACGGCAACCTGCTCGAGGCGGTCGGCATGGTCGACGGGCTCGGCCTGACCGAGCGGATCTTCGCCGTCCGGTTCATGGGTGACCTCGGCTACGTCGTGACGTTCCGTCAGACCGATCCGCTCTACGTCGTCGACCTCTCGAACCCGACGGCGCCTGCGGTGGTGGGCGAGCTGAAGATTCCGGGCTACTCGGCATACCTGCATCCGGTGGCGGACGGGCGTCTGCTCGGAGTGGGTCAGGACGCCGACGACGAGGGTCGCGTGCTCGGTACCCAGATCTCGCTCTTCGACATCTCCGACCCGACGAACCCGCGTCGCATCGACCAGGTGATGCTGGAGGGAGGCTGGTCGCAGGCCGAAGGCAACCACCTGGCGTTCACCTATGTGGACGGCACCGCTCTCGCCCCGTACGAGCGGTGGTCGTGGGAGGTCGCCGAGTCCGGCAAGGAGCGCTCCACCTTCGATGCCGGCGTGCTGGCCATTCGTGTCGACGGTGACACGCTGTCGCTGGACGGTGTGCTGCGCACCGAGTTGGACTCGGCGGTGGTGCTGGAGGACGACGCCGACTGGGGTCGGATCGAGCCGTACCGGATGGTGCCCCAGCGCACGATCGTGATCGACGGGTACGTCTACACGGTCACGAACGGCGGCATCGCCATCCACGCCCTCGACACCCTCACCCGGGTCACCTTCCAGCGCTTCTGACCCCCTGTACCCAGGGTTCCAGGGTACGCATACGTACCGATCGGCCCACGGAACGGCGAGTCTCCGGAGGAGTGTCCGTACCGTGGGCCGGAAAGTACGCCGGCGTACCGACAAACCCTGGGTACGCGCGTCACTCGTCGAAGCGGAGGTGTTTGACGGAGCGACCTTGGCGGCGGAGGAGCTTGATGGCCTCGATCCCGATTCGGATGTGATCGTCGACGAACTGGGCCGTCACACCCCGGTCGGACTGCTCGGTCTTCACGCCCTCGGGGATCATCGGCTGGTCGGAGACCAGCAGCAACGCCCCTGACGGGATCTTGTTGGCGAACCCGGCGGCGAAAATGGTGGCGGTCTCCATGTCCACCGCCATCACCCGGGTGCGCCGCAGGTTCTCCTTGAAGTCGTCGTCGTGTTCCCACACCCGACGGTTCGTGGTGTACACGGTGCCCGTCCAGTAGTCGTGGTTGAGGTCGCGGATCGTCGTCGACACGACCCGCTGCAGTTGGAACGCCGGAAGCGCAGGTACCTCGCGCGGCAGGTAGTCGTTCGACGTTCCCTCGCCCCGGATGGCGGCGATGGGGAGAATCAGGTCGCCGATCTGGTTCTTCCTCTTGACGCCCCCGCACTTGCCGAGAAGGAGCGCCGCCTGCGGTTGCGAAGCGGAGAGCAGGTCCATCACCGTCGCCGCGTTCGGGCTGCCCATGCCGAAGTTGATCATCGAGATCCCGTCGGAGGTGGCGGTGGGCATCGGACGCATCTCGTCCGCCACCACCGCCCCGGTCATCTCACAGAACCGGTCCAGGTAGCCGCCGAAGTTGGTCAGGAGCACGTACCCGCCCATGTCGTCGGCGCCCACCCCGGTGTACCGCGGGAGCCAGTTCCCGACGATGTCCGCCTTGGACTTCATCGCACCAGCTCTCGGTCGGCGGCGATCTTGAGGATCACCCGCTCGGACTGGATCTCGTTGGCGTAGTCGCGGCCGAAGTAGCGCCGCGACAGGGCATCGATGTGTTCCCGCGCCTCGCGACCCCCGATGGTGTCGACCACCCTGCCGCGAACCTCGACGAACGAGTAAGGGTCGTCTGCGTCGACGATCGTGACCGTGGCACGCGGATCGCGCACCACGTTCCGGTACTTCTGGCGGTGGAGCTCCGTGTTGACGTAGAGGTGGCGGTCGTCGGCGTCGATCCACATCACGTGCGACTGCGGGGTCCCATCCGGCATCAACGTGGTGAGAACGGCGAAGTTGCGCCCCGAGGCCAGCTCCCTGGTCTTCTCGTGCAGCATGGAGGGATCATCCCACACCGGTACGCTCACCGGACATGCCCGAACCCGGTACGGCCTTCCACATCGTGAGCGTCCTGTTCGGGACGTTGATGGGGTACGGCCTCGGGCTCCGTTCGGAGGATCGGACGGCGGCGCTGTCGGCCACGATCTTCTGTGCCGTGGCGGGCCTGGCCACCTGGCTGTTGGCGGGTGAGTCCGCCACCGCCCACGCCGCGGGAGCGGCGATGAGCGTTGGCGGCGCCTCGGCCACTGGGATGGTGGCGATCCGAGGTCGACGACCTCGCTGAACGTCACCGCCCCACCAGGCGGTCGAAGAGGATGGCAGCGGCCTGCCCCACGTTGAGCGAGTCGACGCCCGGCCGCATCGGGATCCGTACCCGGCGATCCGCCATGGCGAGGACCGCCGGCGACAGACCCGAGCCTTCTGCACCCAACGCGATGGCGGGTCGATCGATCCGAGACGCACGCCGCACGTCGTCGGCGTCGTGATCCGGGGACGACGCCACCAGCGTCATACCCGCTTCCCAAACAGATCCGAGATCCTCCGGCCACGATGTCGCCCGTCCGATCGGGAGGTCGATCACCGTGCCGACCGACACGCGAACGCTTCGGCGGTACCAGGGGTCGGCGGTGGTCGGGTCGAGGAGGATCCCTTCCACCCCGAGACCGGCGGCAGCGCGGATGATCGCGCCCAGGTTCTCGTGGTCGTTCACCCCCTCGATCACGGCCAGCGATCCGAGCCCGACCAGATCGGCGAGCGAAGCGTCCGGTGGGCGTCGACACGCCGCCAGCATCCCCCGGTGGAAATCGAAGCCGACGACGTCCCGAATGCGGGCGCAGGAGTACACCGGCACATCGAGGGTGGGCGGGACACGATCGACGGCGCGGGGCTCCACGAGCACCGACATCACGGACCCGGGAGCCGTCTCGGCGACATGGGCCACCACCGTCGGCCCCTCGGCGACGAACAGCGCCGCGGCCTCCTCGTAACGACGACGGTGGCGAGGCTCGTTCAAGCGCCGGTAGGGGTCGAGCCGCTCGTCGTCCGGTTCGACGTCCCAGCGGCTCATGCCTGGACGCGCCATCGGACGGGGGGCTCGGGCCGATACGAACAGGAGAGACCGGTCGACACGGACCGCTCCAGGTGCCGGCCGAGGGCCGGATGCAGTTCGGCGACCCGGGTGATGGTCGAGCGGAGCCGATGCGTCACCGCCGATCGGGCCCGTTCCGCCGGATCGGGCCCGCGCCTGGCTCGACCTCCCAACCCGGTGGCGGCGGTGAGCTGATCGACGATCGCATCCATCTCCACCCGAGCCCTGTCCGCCCGGATCGGATCGTGATACTGCTCGGCCTCCTCGATCTCGGCCTGCAGTTCGCGCAAGCGGGCGGTGTAGGTGCGCCGGGCGGTGTCGTCGATCATCTCCAGACCTGCCTCCATCGCCACCAGCGCTCCCATGAGGTCGGTGGCCGGAACGTCCACACCCGGATGCGAGATGAGGTACACCAGGTCGCCGACGCCCTTGCTCTCCTTCACGAGCACCTCGCGACCTTCGAAGAGGAAGGACCAGACCTCTCCCCGCCGCGTCACCGCCGGCCCGGATTCGAGGCGTGAGGGCGGCTTCTCCGAATCCAGGACGGCGCGCAACCCGTCGACTGCCAGACGGTGAGCCTCTCGCGGCTTGAGCGGGCGGCCCGAGGTCTCGCGGAAGACGGCGGCGTCCACAGGGGTGATCACCGTCGTGATCGGGAGCGAGGACCCGGTGGCGGCGAGGTCCGCCCAGCCGACTCCCCCGGCATCGCGTATCACCTCGGCGACCAGGTCCAGACAGATCCGCATCCTCGTGAGGCCGTTGCGAGTTCGGAGTTCGTCGAGCAGCTCCAGCAACGTCGCAACCGCCTGGGGCGTGTCCCCCATCCGCAGCTGGGCGGCGGCGATGACTCTCATCGAGGCGGCGACCCCGGCGGGATAGGCACTGCGACGACTCCAGTCGAGTGCCTCCTCTCCCAGTGGCAATGCTGCGGCCGGGTCGTCGTCGAGCACCAGAGCCGCCCGGCATGCCGCCGCCCAGGCGGCATTGACGTCGAAGCCCGACTCCAGCGACACGCGCAAGGCCGTTTCCACGACGTCGAGGGCCTGGGCACGCTCTCCGAGATCGGCCGAGAGCATCCCGACACCGACCATCGATTCGAGCGCCAGACCCCCCGCCCCGAGTGCGTCGGCGATCTCTGCCGCCGCCCGGAACCGCTGACGGGCCTCGGAGAGATCGCCGGCGGCGCGGGAAACCTGTGCCAGCGCCCGGTTGAGGGTGCACGCTGCCAACGAAGCAGGCGGGACATGTTCGAGGGCGCCACCGGCCAGACGCGCCGCTCGGTCGAGTTCTCCCAGCGTCACTGCGCTGGTGGCGACCGTGGCGGCGACTTCCCCCCATCCCGGGGTGGTCGGGTCCGGCCAGCGCTCGAGCGCGGCATCTCCCATGGTCTGAACCTCTCCGGCGTGGAGCTGGTGGAGGACACCCCACAGCACCGCCAACAGCGTGAAGGCCCTCGTCGGCTCCTCGTCGTGGTCGATGGTCCATCGGAGGGCGGCGGCCATGTCCTCGTACGCGGCCATCAGATCTCCCAACACCGAGGCGTCCCATCCCTGATGGGCCCGCTCGATGATCTCCACTGCTGCGGCGACCGACCGATCGACGAACCGCTGCTGGACGCGCTCGAACCGGCCTTGCGCCCGGAGTCGGGCGGCTGCCACCGCCCGCACCGGATGGAGCATCCGGAGTCGCAGTGACCCGTCGGCAGACGAGTCGGAGAGAACGAGCGATGCCGCCACCAGCTCCTCCAGGGCGAGACGGGTGTCGTCCCGGTCCCTTTCGGTCACCGCCGCCGCCGCCTCCGAGGTGAACGGTCCGGCGAACACACCCAGACTCTCGAAGACCTCCCTCGCCCGGCTGTCCAGGAGCCGAATCGAGCCGTCCACCAGCTCCGCCACCCCCTGGTGAGCGGCGCGTCCCCGGAATCGCGGACGGCTCAGCCCGCCGAGGTCGGATCGGAGACTCTCCGCCAGCTCCGGGAGGGACATGGTTCGGAGACGCGCCGCAGCGATCTCCAGGGCGAGCGGCACGCCGTCCGCCAGGCGACAGATCTCTCCGACCAGATCGTCGTCCAGCCCTGTCGAATCCACCCCGCTGTCGGCGACCGCGCCCAGGAAGACGGCCCTGGAATGCTCGAGGCGAGGATCGCCGGAGTCGAGCGGGCCGATCCCGACGACGCTCTCGCCCGGGAGGTCGAGGGGGGTCCGGCTGGTGGCCAGCACGGGCAGGTCCGGCACTTCCAGCAGCCGTGCGACCACTTCGGCGGCGGCGTCGAGCACGTGCTCGCAGTTGTCGACGAACACCAGGCGGTCGTTCCACGCCCATCCGGAGGTGAGGGCGCCGAGATCGTGGAACCCGAGCTGGCCGGCGAAAGCCCCCGCCACCGCTCGTGGATCGTCCACCCGCGTGAGGTCGACGACCATGCCGACGGTCGGGGCACGCTCGAGCACCTCCCGTGCCAGCACCGTCTTCCCGATGCCCCCCGGGCCGGTGATGGTGACGAGCCTTCGGCGGGTCAGCCGCTCCAGGACGTCCGCCAGCTCCGTTTCGCGTCCCACCAGATCCATGACATCCGGACTGTACGGCCGGCGCCTCACGGCGTGACACGGTTTCTCACGCCTCTCGGACGACACGAGAAAGGAAGTGACATGCGAACCACACTCCCGCACCTGGACGGGAAGATCTGGATGGCCGACGGGGGACTCGAGACCTCGATCATCTTCGGTCAGGGCGTCGATCTGCCCGACTTCGCCGCCTTCCCGCTGCTCGACGGAGGGCGCCGGCACCTGGACGACTACTACGGCCCGTACCTCCGGCACGCCCGCCGGCGAGGCCTGGGGATGGTCGTCGACACCCCCACCTGGAGGGCGAATTCCGACTGGGGAGCCCGACTGGGATTCTCACGCGAGGCTCTCGCCCGCCTCAACCGGGCCTCCGTGCACTACGTGCGCGAGTCGGCGGAGCGGGCCGGGGTCGAAGCCGTGATCAACGGCGCCATCGGACCGCGCGGCGACGGATACGTGGTCGGGGCGACGATGTCGGCCGCCGAGGCCGCCCGATACCACGCACTGCAGACTCGGGCCCTCGCCGAGGCGGGCGCCCACATGGTCACGGGCGTGACGATGACCCACGTCGACGAGGCGATCGGTGTCGTCGAGGCCGCACGCAACGCCGGGATCCCGGCGGCGATCTCGTTCACGGTCGAGACCGACGGACGACTGCCGAGCGGCCAGGCGCTCCCCGATGCCGTCGAAGCCGTCGATGCCGCCACCGGGTCGGAAGCCGCCTACTTCATGGTCAACTGCGCCCACCCGACGCACTTCCGGCATGTCCTCGACGAGGGCGGTCGCTGGCTGGAGCGGATCCGGGGCGTACGGGCGAACGCCTCCCGGGCCAGCCATGCAGAACTCGATGCCGCCGAGGAGCTCGATCGCGGCGACCCGAGGGAGTTGGCCGACGACTACGCCTCACTGCACCGGGCGATCCCGGGTCTGGCCGTGGTGGGTGGATGCTGTGGCACCGACCACGAGCACGTCGCCGCCATCACGGAGGCGCTCGTTCCCGTGTGAGCGTGGGTGGGCTTCCCGCCGCAAGGCGGGAGCCCATCACAGGGAGCGAAGGGATCGGGCGATCGCCGCCAGCGCTTCGTCGACCTCGTCCTCGCCCATCACCGTGGAGAGGGCGAACATCCCCCGCGGTGCCGAGAACACACCCTCGGTCAGCAGCGCCAGATGGAACCGGCGCTGCAGCCGCGGATCGGCGGCCGCCTTCGACCGGTAGTCGACGACTTCGCCGGCCGTGAAGTGCATCGTCCACAACGAACCCATGCCGGTGACGGTGACCGGAACCGGCGCATCGGCGGCCAGCACCCGCAGGCCCTCGGAGAAGCGCTCTCCGAGTGCGGCCAGCCGATCGATGGCCGCCTCGTCCAACAGCCGCATGCCCGCCAGGCCGGCGGCCATGGTCAGCGGGTTGGCGTTGAACGTGCCTGACTGAACCAGCGTCGGATTGGGCGGGGCATACATCGCCATCACGTCGGCCTTTCCTCCGAACGCTCCCACCGGGAGCCCGCCGCCGATGATCTTGCCGAAGGTGGCGAGGTCCGGCCGGACGCCACTCCACTGTTCGGCCCCACCTATCGCCAGACGCAACGTGACCACCTCGTCGAAGATCAGCAGCGAGCCGGCCGCGTCGGCCACTTCTCGCAGGCCGGCGAGGAATCCGGGACGTGGCGGGATCGTGCCGCTCGCTCCCAGCATCGGTTCGACGATGATCGCCGCCGGCCGCGCGCGCTCGACGACCGCCGCCGTCGCCGTCAGGTCGTTGAACGGTGCCACCGACACCTTCGTGACGACGTCGGAGGGAATGCCAGGCTCCTCTGCCACCGATGCCGGAGCGTCGGCCGGACCGGCCTCCTCGCTCCCCGGCGCCACGCTGATCTCGACCGTGTCGTGGCTGCCGTGGTAGCCCCCCTCGAACTTCACGATGGTGTCGCGACCCGTGTAGGCCCTTGCGGCGCGGATGGCGTTGAGGGTCGCCTCGGTTCCCGAGTTGCAGAACCGCACCGCGTCGACTCCCGGGATCCGGTCGACCAACAGTTCGGCCAGTTCGATCGTCACCTCGCTGCCGGCGGCGTGACCGGTGCCCCGCGCCACCTGCCGGCTCACGGCCTCCACGATGTCGGGGTGAGCGTGACCGTGGACCATGGATGTGTAGTTGCCCAGCAGGTCGAGGTACCGGTTGCCGTCGACATCGACGAGCCTGGGACCCACCGCCTCCTTCACGTACAGGGGGTGCGGCTGGAACGCGATGACGGTGCGGGTGTCCCCGCCCGGCATCGACCTGACCGCCCGGGCGTGCAGCGCAGCCGACCCGGGAGTCATCTCCACATAGCGCTGGATGGGCACGGTGCTGGTCACCCGGCGTCGAGCAGCAGGGCCTCGAGGGCGATCACGACCATGTCGTCGAAGGTCGTCTGACGTTCCTCCGGGGTCGTCTCGGCGCCGGTCTTGATGTGGTCGGAGACGGTGGCGATGGTCAGCGCCCTCGCCCCCGTCTCGGCGGCGACGCCGTACAGGCCGGCAGCCTCCATCTCGATGGCCAGCACCCCGACACTCTCCATCATCTGGATGCGGGCGGGATCCGGGTGGTAGAAGAGGTCGGCCGAGTGGATGAGCCCGGTGCGGGCCTCGATCCCCTTGGCGTGGGCGGCGTCCACCGCCGCCCTGACCAGCCCGAAGTCGGCCACCGCCGCGAAGTCCCATCCTCCGTAGCGATCCCGATTCACTCCGGAGTCGGTGCACGCCCCCGTGGCGACCACCACGTCACGCAGGGCGAGCGAGTCGGAGATCCCGCCGCACGACCCGACCCGCAGCAGCTTCTTCACCCCGTACTCCCGGACCAACTCGGTGGCGTAGATGGAAGCGGAAGGAATCCCCATTCCCGTGCCCATGGCCGACACCCGCATCCCCTTGTAGGCACCGGTGAATCCGAGCATGTTCCGCACCTCGTTCACCTGGACGACGTCATCCAGGAACGTCTCTGCGATGTACTTGGCGCGCAGCGGATCGCCCGGCAACAGGATCGCCTCGGCGAAGTCGCCTGGCTCGGCGGAAATGTGTGGTGTGGGCATGGGGACCTCTCGACTCGGACCCGGCGGACAGTAGCCAGCGGGGCGGATCAGCGGACCGGGGAGCCGATCTCCAACTCAGCCACCTCGAAGGCTCCGGACGCCTCCCCGATGAGCTCGGCCGGCGTGCCGGACAGGATCGGGAACGTGCCGTAGTGGATCGGGACGACGTTGGGCACTTCGAGCCGCCGCGCCGCCATCGCCGCCTGCCGCGGCCCCATCGTGTACCAGCCGCCGATCGGGAGGAACGCGATGTCGGGCTGCCAGATCTCGCCGATGAGCGCCATGTCGCCGAAGACCATCGTGTCCCCGGCGTGGTACAGGGTCGGGCCGTTCGGGAACTCGAGCACCCAGCCTCCTGCCTCACCGCCGGGCACGATGCCCTCGTCGCCAGAGATGCCGCTGGAGTGGATGGCGGTGGTGAGGCTGGCCCTGATCCCCCCCACGGACTCGAGGGTGCCGCCCTTGTTCGAACCCACCGTGTTTCCCACGCCGACGGCCTCCAGCCAGACGGCGATCTCGTGGATCGCGTGGACCTGAGCCCCGGTGGCCTTGGCGATCTCGACGGTGTCGCCGAGATGATCGAAGTGCCCGTGAGTGACGAAGATGGCGTCGACGCGCTCCTGGGTGTGTTCCGATTCGGGACAACTCGGGTTGCCCTCCAGCCACGGATCGATCAGCACCGTCGTCCCGTCGTCGGCGCGCACCCGCACCGCCGCATGTCCGAGCCAGGTGACCTCCAGTCCCTGCAACTCCATCGGACACTCCTCTCGTCGACCGTGTCCGATCCTAAAGACGGCCGTCAGTTGTGCTCCCGCTCGAAAATCCGCCTGACCGTGTCGAGAGTGTCCGCCTCGGCGGCCGACTTGTCCGGCCGATGAGCTCGAACCCTGGCGAACCGCAGTGCCATGCCTGCCGGGTAACGAGGGGAAGGCACCAAGCCGTCCAACGCCACCTCCACCACCAGCTCCGGCCGGACCCACACCGTGTGTGCGGTCCGGCGCTCCTCCAGTTCGAGGAGCCGCTCGGTCTGCCACCGCAGCATCTCGTCGGTGAGGCCCTTGAAGGTCTTTCCCAGCATCACCGGCACACCGGACTCGGGGTCACGGGCACCGAGGTGCAGATTGGAGAGCAGACCGGTGCGACGACCGTGACCCCACTCGGCAGCGAGGACGACCAGGTCGAGCGTGTGAACGGGTTTGACCTTCCGCCAGGCCGAGCCGCGACGTCCCGCCTCGTACTTCGAGTCGGCGTCCTTCACCATGATCCCTTCGTGCCCGGCACGAACGGCCTCGTCGAGGAAAGCCTCCGCCTCACGGATGTCGTCGGTACGGATGGAAGGAACACGGTGGGCCTCCGGCACGATCCGCCACAGACGTTCCAGCCGTTGCACCAGGGGAACATCGAGCAGGTCCTCACCGTCGTGATGGAGGAGATCGAAGAAGAACGGCGCCAGTTGTCCGTCACCGCCACCGTCGGAGCCGAACCGACTCATCGTGTCCGAGAAGCGGCGGGGAGCGCCGCCCTCGTCGATGGCGAGGGACTCCCCGTCGAGAACCACTGCCGTCACCGGTAGGCGGCGCGCCGAGTCCACCACCTCCGGAACCCGCTCGGTGACCTCGTTGAGGTTGCGCGTGAACACCCGCACCTCGTCGCCCAGACGGTGCACCTGGATCCGGGCACCATCCAGCTTCCAGTCGACGACGGCGGGGCCCACCAAGGCGGATGCCGGATCCGACGCCGTCGACGCCAGCATCGGCCGGACTGGGCGAAGAAGTTCGAGGCTGATCGCTCGTAGTGCCTCCTCACCGCCCAGGAGAGCCACGCACGCCGCCTCCGGCACACTGCCCCCGAGCATGACAGCTCGACGCACCAGGTCCGCCTCGAGAGAGGAGGCGGCGGCGATGGCCTCGACGAGCACCCCCTCCAGGGCTCCCTGCCGCAGTTCCCCCGTCAGCAACGCCGCCAGGTAGTCCTGCTCGTCCGACGTGGCCCGCGCCATGAGCGCGCCGAGCGCTTCCTGACGAGAACGGGAGCTGCCGGTACCCGTCAAGGCGGGTACCGCGTCCAGGAACCCGTCGACGTCGAGTGGCGTCAGGGTCGGTCGGACGGCCGGCTCCACGTCCACGCTCGCCACCGCTGCCCAACCCAGACCGATGCGGCCCTGCCTGGGTTCCCCGGCCAGTAGTCCTGCCACGACCGGGAGCTCGTCCTCGCCGGCAGCCACCAGCATCGATGCCAGTTCGACCACCTTCTCCTTGCGCGAGCGCGTGGACGCCACCCGGCGCGACGCTGCGACCACATCGGCGAGCAGCATCAGCGGAGCGGGTCGAAACCGTGTGCCCGCAGCAGGCGGGCGGTCAGGTGGAGGGGCAGCCCGATCACGTTGGACGGCGAGCCGTCGACCGCTTCGACGAACATCCCGCCCACTCCCTGCAGGGCGTAGGCACCGGCCTTGTCGAAGGGCTCGCCCCCGTCGACGTACCGGGCGATCTCGTCGTCGGTCATCTCGGTCATGCGCACCAACGAGCGGTCCACCCCGGAGGTGACCTCCAACCCTGACGCGACCGCCACCCCCGTGTACACGGCGTGCACGTCGCCACTCAGTCTGCCGAGCATCGCCCGAGCCTCGGTCGGATGGGTGGGCTTCCCGAGCACGCGCCCTTCGTGGACCACGGTGGTGTCGGCCGCCAGGACGAGCGAACCGGGTGCGGCGACGACCGACGCCTTGAGTCTCGCCACCCGTTCGACGTAGCGGTCGGGCTCCTCGTCAGGATGGCGGGTCTCGTCGACGTCCGGCACCACCACCGTGAACCGCAACCCGAGCGACTCGAGGAGAGCAGCCCGCCGTGGCGAGCCGGACGCGAGCACCAGATCCATCGCAGCAGTCTGCCATCGGCCGGACGCTGTCCGCCCGCCATACTCCAGGCGATGGACCAGCCGTCACCGACGATCATCGTGTCCCGCCGGGTCAGACCCGGACTCGAACGCGAATTCGCGCGGTGGAACGCACGGATCCGGGCGGCAGCCGAGAGCTTCCCTGGGCACCTCGGCTCGGAGGCACAACCGCCGGATGCCGCCCATCCCGACGAGTGGATGATCATGTACCGCTTCGCCACTCCGGAGCAGCTGGAGGCGTGGATGGCGTCGCCAGAACGCAAGGCCCTGCTGGAGGAGGGGGACCGACTCCTGGAAGGCCCGGTCCGGGAGCAGCGGCTCGTGCAACGGACGCCGGGGCCAGACGCCGTGACCGCGGTGATGTCCCAACGGGTGAAACCGGACGCGTGGGAGGCGTTCCGCGACGCCCACGCCAGGATCGTTCTCACGATGAGCCGCTTTCCGGGATTCCTCAGCTCCGAGCTCGCCGAACCGGTGCCCGGCGTGCAGGACGACCATGTGATCGTGTTCGCATTCGACTCCCGAGGGCATCTCGACCGCTGGCTCGAATCGGACGAGCGACGGCGGGTACTCGAACTGGTGGAGCCCTTGATCGAAGGGGAACGGACGCTGAACGTCGTCGGAGGGTTCGCCGGCTGGTTCGAGACGGAAGGTGCCGACCGGCCGCCGCGCTGGAAACAGGGCGTGGCGGTCCTCGTCGCCCTCTACCCGACGACGCTCCTCCTCGGCTTCCTCCAGCGCACGCTCGTCCCCGATGCGCCGTGGATCCCGGCACTGTTCGTCTCGAACGTCGTCGGCATCGCCATCCTCACGTGGCTGCTGATGCCGCTGGTCACCCGCCTCCTCGCCCCCTGGCTGAACCGCTGACCCCCGACGACCGAGCCGTCGAACAGAGCCCTCCCCCCTGTACCCAGGGTTCCTGGGTACGGCGCGCGCGGGCAGAATTCGGGCTTTCGGCGATGCCGGGCGTGCCACACTCGGCGGGGCGTGTCCGACCCCGTCGTCGTGAGCGACCTGCGCAAGGTCTTCAAAGTCCCTGTCCGCGATGCCGGGGTCAGGGCGTCGGTGCGCAGCCTGGTGAAGCGGGAGCATCGCGACGTGGTGGCGGTGGACGACATCTCCTTCACGCTGCGCACCGGCGAGATCGTCGGCTTCCTCGGACCCAACGGCGCCGGCAAGACCACCACGATCAAGATGCTGTCCGGTCTCCTGCATGCGGACGGTGGCGACGCGCAGGTGCTGGGACATCGGCCATGGATGCGCTCCAAGGACCTCCTCAGCCGTATCTCCCTCGTGATGGGACAGCGCAACAACCTGCAGTGGGATCTCCCGGCGGCTGACTCCTTCGAACTCAACCGCGCCGTGTATCAGATTCCCGAGGCGGAGTTCCGCCAGCGGGTCGCCACCTACACCGAACTGTTGGAGGTGGCGGACCTGGTGACCAAGCCGGTTCGGAACCTGTCGCTGGGTGAGCGGATGAAGATGGAGATCGTCGGGGCGCTTCTCCACGGTCCCGAGGTGCTCTTCCTCGACGAACCCACGATCGGGCTCGACGTCACCATGCAGAAGCGGCTCCGTAGCTTCGTGCTGGACTACAACCGCCGCACCGACGCAACCGTGCTGCTCACCAGCCACTACATGGCCGATGTGGTGGCGCTGGCACATCGGGTGATCGTCATCCATCACGGCTCGATCCTCTACGACGGTCCGCTCGCCGGCCTCGCCGAGAGGTTCGCTGCCACCAAGACGATCCGGATCACGGCCTCGGACCTCCCAGCCGACGTCTCGTCGCTCGGCACCGTGCTGGAACGCACGTCCGACAAGTTGGTCCTCGAAGTGGACCGTGCCCGGGTGGCCACCGTCACGGGCACGCTGCTGTCCGTTTCGACCGTCTCGGACCTGTCGATCGACGACCCGCCCATCGACGACGTGATCGAGCGGGTGTTCCGGACCGAGCGGGAGCACCCGTGAGCATCGCGGCGATGCGCGACTACTACGTGGCTGCGTCCCGGGTGGGCTTCCAGCGTGAGATCCAGTACCGCGGTGCGACCTTCCTCAACGTGCTCGGATTCATGATCGAGCCGGCCATCTACCTGGTGGTGTGGCGGACGGTGGCGCTGGAGCAGGGAGGGGCGGTCGGCGGCTACACCGTCGACGACTTCACCGCCTACTACATCGTGTGGACCCTGGCCCGCGTGATGAACCTGGCACACGCTCCCTACGCCTGGGAGTGGCGGATCCGCGGAGGCCGCCTCAACGAACTCCTGTCGATCCCGGTCCAGCCCTTCCACCGGGACTTCGCCTACTTCATCGGATCGAAGTTCGTGTGGATCCTCATGTGGATACCCGTGGCCGCCGTCCTCACCCTCACGTTCCAGCCCCGCCTCGACCCCGAACCCGCCCACGTCGTCGGCTTCCTCGTGGCGATCTGGACGGGGTTCGCAGTGCGCTTCCTACTCCTGTACCTGATGGGGATGATCACGTTCTGGACGACGAGAGGATCGGCCATCTTCGACCTGATCGTGGCGGGCGAGCTGCTGCTGTCGGGCCGCCTGGTCCCGCTGGCTCTCATGCCCGACTGGGTGCAGTCGGTGAGCAACTGGCTCCCGTTCCAATGGTCGTTCCAGTTCCCGATCGAAGTGGCGATCGGCCGGCTGAGCAACGTCGAGATCATGCAGGGGATCGGCATGCAGCTGCTGTGGATCGCCGGCATGGGGGCGGCGTTCGCCTGGGTGTGGCCGCGAGCCGTCCGGAACTACACCGCGGTGGGCGGATGAAGGCGATCGGACCCGTCCGGCTGGCTCTCGTACACGTGAAGGTGGCGGCACTCAACGAGTTCCAGTACCGGTTGAACTTCTTCGTCCAGCTCCTGCAGTCGGGCATCGCCCTGGCTGTCGGCCTGATCGCCATCGCCGTCGTCTACTCCCACACCGACAGCCTCGGTGGATGGTCTCAGCCGCAGTTGCTGGCCGTGATGGGCGTCCACGTCCTGCTCAGCGGGGTGATCCGCACGTTCGTCGCCCCGAACATGCGTCAACTGATGGAGGACGTGGACGACGGGAATCTGGACTACGCCCTCACCCGTCCCGCCGACGCCCAGCTGCTGGTGAGCGTCCGCCGCTTCTCGATCTGGAACGTCATCGACATCGTGATCGGGGCGGTGATCGTCGTGTGGGCGGGCATCCTCGTCGGAGGGACGGTCGGCCTCGTCGGCACCCTCACGTTCCTGGTGGTCGTGATGTGCGGGGCGGTGATCGTCTACTGCGTCTGGCTGGCCGCCAGCACGATCACGTTCCGGCTGATCCGCGGCGACTACATGCTGCAACTGCTCGACGGGATCTACGAGGCCGGCCGCTGGCCGGTCACGCTCTATCCGACCTGGCTCCGGATGGGTCTCACGTTCCTCGTCCCGCTCGCCTTCGCCATCACGGTTCCCGCCGAGGTGATCGCAGGTCGGTTCAACGCCGGCTCGCTGGTGTGGACGATCGTGGTCACGCTGGGGTTCGTGGTCGTGGCCCGGATCGCCTGGCGGACGGGCATCCGCTCCTACTCGGGCGCCTCCGCCTGAGGACGCGACCCGGTCTGTCGTCCGTACCCAGGGTTCCTTGGGTACGCCGGCGTACCCAGGAACCCTGGGTACGCGGTCAGCGGTCGTCGGATCGGGGGCGCACCATGTCCATCACCCGCAGGAGTTCCATCGGAAGCGGGAAGATGATCGTCGAGCTCTGCTCGGCGGAGATCTCCGTCATCGTCTGCAGGAGCCGGAGCTGCATGGCCGCCGGTCGGTCCTCCAGCAGGCGCGCCGCCTCGGCCAAGGTCGCCGCCGCCTCCTGCTCGCCGAGGGCGTGGATGACCTTCGCCCGGCGGTCCCGCTCGGACTCGGCCTGCCGCGCCATCGCCCGCCGCATCGCATCGGGCAGTTCCACGTCCTTGATCTCGACCAGGCTCACCTTCACCCCCCACGGATCGGTGAGGCCGTCGATGATCTGCTGCAACTGACGGTTGATCTCGTCGCGGTTGATCAGCAGTTCGTCGAGTTCGACCTGCCCGACGATGCTGCGCAGCGTCGTCTGCGCCACCTGCCCGGTGGCGAACCCGAAGTCCTCGATCTCCAGGATCGCCTTGTTGGGGTCGATCACGCGGAAATACGCAACTGCGTTCACCCGCACCGTGACGTTGTCCTTCGTGATGATGTCCTGCGGGGGGATGTCGAGCGTGACCGTGCGGAGGCTCACGCGCAACAGTCGGTCGACGATCGGGATGATGAAGATCAGTCCGGGACCGCGCGCTTCGCCGGTGACGCGTCCGAGCCGGAAGAGCACCCCGCGCTCGTACTCGGGAAGGATCTTGATCGCCGCCCGCAGGATCGTCAGCACGGCCGCGGCAGCCAGCACCAAGCCGGTCAGAAGATCGAAATTCATTCGTCGCTCCCCTCCACGATCAGCATGAGCCCGTCCATCGCCACGACCTGCCCGCGGGCTCCGTCGCGCAGGTCACCGACCGGGCGGACGCCCCACCATGTGCCGTCCAGGAACGTGGACCACCCGCGCTCGGCGTCACCGACCACCGTAACGGACCGACCGATCAGCGTCTCGCGGCCGGTCGTCGGGGGCAGGAAGCGAGCGCGCACGGCGAGGCGTCCGGCGTACGCACTGCCCGCTCCCACCACCAGCGCCGTGGGCCACAGCACCGGCATGCTCACGGACACCGGTCCGTCGAACAGGAACAGCCCGGCGAGGATGAGCGCGATCGTGCCTCCCGCCGCGAACACGCCGACTCCGGGAACGAAGATCTCGGCGATGAACAGCGCCATCGCCAGGATGAGCAGCGCCACACCGGCGGTGGCGACCGGCAGGACGCTGAGGGCGAAGAACCCGAGGAGCAGGAGGATGATTCCGCCGATACCTGCGAATCCCATCCCCGGATTGGCAGCTTCGTAGATCACCGCCAGCGTCCCGATCGAGATGAAGAGCAGCGCCAGGTTGGGATCGGCGATCTGAGCCAGGATGCGGCGGAAGGTGGACATCTCGAAGCGATCCACCACCGCGTTCGCCGTCGACAATGTCACGTCCCGGCCGCCGACCGAGAACGTGCGGCCGTCGATCTCGCGCAGAAGCTCACCCAGATCGGACGCAACGAGGTCCACCACGCCCCGCTCGACCGCCTCCGTGGCAGTGATCGAGGTCCCGAGTCGGACCGAGTCCTCCGCGAAGCCGGCATCGCGGTCCCTCCGCTCCGCCACCGACACGGCGAAGGCCACGGCGTCGTTGATGACCTTGTCGCTGGCGGTCTCCCCCGCCTCGAGATCGACGGGGGTGGCAGCCCCGATCGACGTCGCCGGGGCCATTGCCGCCACATGTGCGGCCATCGTGATGAACGTGCCGGCCGATGCCGCCCTGGCGCCCTCGGGTTCGACGTACACGATGACCACCGTCGGGGCGTTGAGGAACGACTGGACGATGTCGCGCATCGACGTGTCCAGGCCGCCGGGGGTGTCCAGGGTGAGGACCAGAGGTACGCCGCGAAGGGCTGCTTCCTCCACGGCGTCGTCGATGTGACCGGCGATCACGGGAGTGATCGGCCCGTCGACCTCCACCAGCAGGACACTCGCAGTCTGTGCTCCGGCCTGAAGTGCGAACACACCCGCCAGGATCGTTCCCAGGATCAGGCCGCGCAGCATCGGCCGTCTCATGCCCCGATTATGCCGGAAGGACCGAGGTGGCGGACATCGACCGATCGCGGACCCTCACGATCGCCGGTACGGGGCGCGCCCGTCGATGTCGCCGACGAACTGCGGGAGGCGGGTGTGCCCCAAGTTCTGGCGGATCGCCATGTTCTCGCCGAGATGGAACCAGTAGTGGTAGATGGTGCGCAGGATCAGGTTGCCGGTGATGCGGGCGCTGCCCTCGACGACGGGCATCGTCATTCGTTCCTCGTCGAGCTCGTCGAGCCAAGGATCCGCGGCTTCGGTGATGCCCTTCCACGCCGATCGCACCCGCGAGAGGGCCGGTGTGCTGGCCGGGCCGCCGGAAGCGAACTCTCTTGCGATGTCCGGGAACGGCGTCACACCCTGCGCGAACGTCAGGTAGTACCGCTGCTCCTGCCAGGCCAGATGTCCGACGTTCCAGCCCAGCGCGTTCATGGGGGGAAACCGAGTGGTCGACTCGTCGTCGGCCACCCCGGCGATGCCGCGGGCGAACTCACTCCGGGTGAAACGCAGCTGATCGATCAATGGATGAGGCATGGACGTCAGGCTACGAGCCGGGATCCCCCGATGCGGCTCGGCCCGAACCGAACACCAGCACGGGAACGGGTGATCGTTCGATCAGGTCGTGGCGGGACGGGTCGTCGGCATCGATGGCGATCGCCTCGGCGTCCAGATTCCGGGCTACCAGCACGGTGTCGAACACGACGTCGCCGAATACCACCACGATCCGAGCGTCCACCCCCGGAGCCACCCGATCGAGCTGTGCGGTGACCTCACCCCTGGCGCCATCCTCCGCCTGCCGGCGTAGCCGCCCTGCCTCGGCGGGGGAGGACGACCTCGCGACGAGAGATCCGGGCAGGACACGCATCACGATCAGCCGTTCCGCCCGCGCCGCGGCCTCGCCGACACAGGCGTCCGTGTCCGGGGAGCCGTCGCTGACGACCACGAGCTGCATCCCGGCAGCGTACGTGTCACACCGAAATCATGACCGCCTGCGAATGGAGCCCCGGTACGCTGGCGCGAATGCAAGAACCGGTGGTGAGTGCGCGCGCACTCA
>DATHWB010000130.1:0-2319 GCA_035460965.1 Acidimicrobiia bacterium | reverse complement strand
TGTCGTCGTGGACGCCATCGACAACCACTGGACCGAACGTATCGCCCGCTCCGTCACGATCGACATGGGAGCGGCCGCCTTCATCGCCCTGTTCCCACAGACCGGGGGAGAGGTGAAGCGGGCGATGATCGCGGGAACTCTCGCCCTGGCCGAGAGGATCGGATCGGCCATTCTCGATGCCCGATCACACAAGTCTGACCCTGTGGCGGCCGCGATCACGGTCACCGGCGGCTTCCGCCTGTTCGAGGGGAAGATCGTGGACGTCGAACGGCGGACGGTGGAGGGATTCGCGCGAGGGGAGGTCACCGTGGAGGGAACCGAAGGCAGGGCAGGCTCGCGACTGGTGATCCAGTTCCAGAACGAGAACCTGATCGCGGTCGTGGATGGGTCGGTGGTCGCCACCGTGCCGGATCTCATTACGGTGCTGGAGGCCGACTCCGGTCGGCCGATCACGACCGAGGAACTCCGCTATGGGCACCGAGTGGCGGTGGTCGGGGTCCCCTCCGACCCACAGTGGCGGACCGAGCCCGGCCTGGATCTGGTCGGACCACGCTATTTCGGCTACGACATCGACTACCGGCCGGTCGAGATCCTCAGTGGGGAGCGCTCATGAATTCGCTGGTCGGTATGACCGCGGTGGTGACTGCCGGATCGAGGAATCTCGGCGCCGAGATCGTCGGTGAGTTGGCCTCACGGGGCGCTTCGACGATCAGCACCTTCCGCTCGTCACCGGACGTGTGCTCGGCGATGCTCGAACGACTCCCGACCGCGGCAGGACAGATCCACCGCTGCTGTCATGCCGATCTCGAGAGCCCGCAAGGGATCGAGTCTTTCGTCGAGGAGCTGGCCGGCTTCGAGCAGGTCGACATTCTGATCAACAACTTCGGACCATTTTCGATGACCCCGTTCGCCGACATGACCGAGGACGAATGGGATCGAATCTGGAACGGCAACGTCGAGGCGGCGCGGCGTTGCAGTCGGGCGGTTGTCGCCGCCATGCGCAACCGCGGACGTGGCCGCATCGTCAACGTCTCGGCCGGGTCGGCCTACATTCGCAACCACTCGATCTACACCCTGGCGAAGGCCGCTCTCATCACGCTCACAGAGATGCTGGCGCTCGAACTCGGTCCGGAGATCTCGGTCAACGGCGTGGCGCCCGGACAGATCGCGGAGTCGGCGGACGACATCGCCGAGTTCGACTCCGACTTCGTCGTCAGAGCGATCGAGCACACCCCGATGGGCCGTCTCGTGAGCCGCAGCGAGGTTGCATGCATCACCGTGGACCTCTGCGAACCCCGCTTCGACGCTGTTACCGGCGTGGTCATCCCCGTCGACGGAGGCTGGCGGCTCAACCGCTTCTGATACCGAGCGACGGCACCATCTGCTGACCGTCGATCGCGTTCAGCGACGTCGAGAGGGCTGTGTGGGACGCCGCCGGCCCGTCCCGGGCTCCTCATCCAAGCGACGCTCTCTTGCGATTGAGGGAGGCCCGAAGTCTCCGGTTTTCCTCACCCCCGGAGTATGGGAGGCAGGGTGGTCGTGCTCCCGGCCCGTTCGGTACGTTGAGATTCTTCCGATGATTGGAGCCGATCGAATGTCCCTGGGAACGTCTCCCACGCAAGAGCAGGAGCTCGGAAAGCGCGGAAAGTGAGACCGGGATTCTGGCGTCGCAACAGCTGGAAGTTCCTTCTCGCGCTGGTGGTCGTCATCGGTCTGTTCGGAGTTGGAGATGCGATCGTCGGCGTGGACGCCGACCCGGCGATCCCGGTTGCCATCACCGGGCTCACTCCGGACGAGATCCGTGTCGCGAGCGACCCTGTGCACAGGTTGATCGACCTCCAAGTCAGGGCAGGCGGGCTTCAGCTGATCGTGATCAGCATCCTTTGGGCGGTACTCATCCTGGTTCCCTTGCGCCGCGGCGAGAAGTGGGCCTGGTACACCTTGTGGACTTTCCCCATTTGGGGCTTGGCAGTGTCGGTCGCCTTCCTCTTCGTAGAGCTTCAGCCCGATCAGCCTCCGCCGCCGCCGGCCATATCCGGCTGGGTGTTCTTTGCCTCGACCTCAGCACTCCTTTGGGCTGCGAGGTCCAGAGGAGATGCTTTCCCCCCGCAGGACGTGGCCAAGGCCATGGTGCAGCGCTAAGAATCGAGGAGACTTCTCGGGCACGCTGACGGCGAACCGATGGTGGAGGCCGGGCGCGTGGCGCCGTTCCTCGCTGTATTCCCAAGTCGAAACCTAGATCCGATCGTGCTTCGCGCCGACCAGCTGCGTGGCGGCACCTCGGCCGGTGCCGCCACTGCTACCAGCCGTGTCGTGGGA
>DATHWB010000129.1:0-16285 GCA_035460965.1 Acidimicrobiia bacterium | reverse complement strand
GACGATCGCGATCACCGTGACCTAGAGGGGGTCTAGTCCAGGCTGCAAGTGGTGGCGTCGCGGCTGGCGGACGAGCGTGCCACCTGGGGGCGGATCAACGACGAGATCCGCGACCTGGACGCCGTCGCCACGTCGGCCCAGGAGCGATATGCGGCCGCGGAGCGAGAGCGTGCCGGCGCCCAGGAACGATGGGAGGCGGCTGAAGCCAACCACTCCGAGGCGCGCATGGCGGTGGTCGGCGCCCGGGCGAAGCGGGATGCTCTCGTCGCCGCGGCAGAGGGTCTCGCCGACGAGGACGCCCGGTCGATGGTCGAGCAGGCGGCCGGCGCGCTGGGTTCGGTGTCGGCCACCCTCGATGTGCCGGAGGACATGGCGGCGGCCGTCGATGCGGCCCTGGGTCCTTGGGCGGACGGTGTCGTGTTCGCCGCGATGGACCAGCGCGAGGCTGCGGTGGCTGCCCTGAAGTCCGAGGGGCGGGGTGGGGTCCCGATCCTCGGACCGGCCCTCGAATCCGCCGCCCGGGCGGCGATCCCGGGGGCCGAACCTCTCGTGGACCGACTCGGTCCGAAGGCCGACCGCGTTCTGGCCGCCGCCCTCCTCGGCGATGTGTACGTCGTGGAGGGGTGGCTGGCTGGTCATCGGGTGGCCGTGTCCCACCCCGGGATCAGGGTCGTGACGCCGGAGGGCGACCTCATCACGGTGGACGGGATACGGGTGGCTCATCCGGATGGGGCGTCGCCGGCCATGATCGAGGCGGCAGAGGTGTCGCTGGAGCGCGCCGAGGTCGACCTCGCCCGTGCCGAGAGCCTGCGTGCCCAGGCGCGCCGCAGTTTCGACGACGCCCGGCAGGCCGAGAGGGACGCGTTGGAGACACTGGAGTCGCTCGAGGCGCGTATGGCGGGGGCCACCGAAGCACTCGCCCGTGTGGAACGCGAGACACAGGCGGGCACTCAGGAGTTGGAGCGGATCACCGCCCGATCGTTATCACTGCGTGGTGCCATCGACGGCCGAGTCGAGTTGGCGGCAGGGCTTCGTTCCCGGTTGGCCGCTCTCGAGGGCGAGGAGGCCGAACGACAGGCTGCGTGGGACGCGCTCGTCGAGCGTCGCCGCCAGGTTGGCCGGGAGCGGGAGGAAGCCCGTGGTGCCTGGCAGGAGCACTCGTCCGCTCACCGAGCGGCCCAGGAGCAGCTGATGATGCTGCGCTCCCGTCTCGCGGAGATCCGACGTCTGCTGGACGTGGAGTCCCGCGTGACGGTCGACGAGTCGTCGTTGCGGCGCCTGGAGGCGGTCGCCGCCGCGGCCCGTCAGGCCACGGACGCGCTTCGCGGCCACCTCGATGCGTTGCGTGTTCGGCAGGCCGAGCTTCGTTCGCAGGCGGGCGAGGCGGGCGAACGCCTGGCGGCAGCTCAGACCGAGCACGATGCCCGGGCGGCGGAGGTGGCTGCAGCCAAGGAGCGTGCGGGTGCGATGGCGGTCGAACGCGCCGAGTTGCGTGTCCGTCGCGAGCAGGTGGTCGAGCGACTCCGACGCGACGCCGACGCGGACGAGGTCACCGCCCTGGCGGCGCCGAGGCCCGAGATCCCGGGCGACATGCGGGCCGAACTGGAGTCTCGGGAGGCGGAGCTGCGTCGTATGGGTCCGGTCAATCCGCTCGCCGCGGCCGAGTACGCCGAGCTCGAGGAACGATTCGAGTTCCTGAACGGTCAGCTGGACGACCTGGAGTCTTCGCGATCCGAGCTCCGCAAGGTCATGGCCGCCCTCGACGAGGAGATTCAGGCACGGTTCAGCGCGGCGTTCGAGGAGATCGCCGCCGCCTACGAGCGTCACTTCGCCGTGCTCTTCCCGGGCGGAAAGGGGCGGCTCCGTCTCAGCGATCCCGCCGACGTGTTGGAGACGGGCGTCGAGATCGAAGCCCAGCCGCTCGGCAAGAAGGTGACCGCCATGACGCTGCTGTCGGGTGGGGAGCGGTCCCTGGCGGCCCTGGCTTTCTTGTTCGCCGTGTTCGAGGCGAGACCCAGCCCGTTCTACGTGCTCGACGAGGTCGAGGCTGCGCTCGACGACGCCAACCTGCACCGCTTCATCCGCTTGATGGACGAGTTCCGGTCCAAGGCCCAGATGCTGATCGTCACCCACCAGCAGCAGACGATGGAGGCCGGTGACGTGCTGTACGGGATCACCATGGAACCGGGCGGGTCGTCGAAGGTGGTGGCCAAGTCGATGGCGCAGGCGACGGCGGAACTGCAACGAGCTGCCGGCCGGTAACCTCGCGGCCGCATGGATCTGATCGACTTCGTCGTCTTCCTGGTCGTGTTCACGGTGTTCTTCACCGCCTCGTTCGTGGTGCTGCGCCGCCGTCGGGGGGTCGAGCGGGAGACCACGCCGCAACGGCAGCCGACTCTCGCCGGGAAGCTCGCCAAGACGCGACAGGCCCTGGGAGAGTCGCTGCGCTCGGTGTTCTCCCGCTCGGCCCTGGACGCTGCCTTCTGGGAGCGCCTCGAAGAGGCGCTGGTGGGCGCGGACGTGGGCGTGACGGCCTCGCAGTCCATCGTCGGACGCGTTCGAGACTCCGCGCCGGAGGATCCTGTGGCTGCCCGTCAGCTGCTGGTGGGCGAGGTCAGGCGGATCCTGGCGGGTCGGGATCGGGAGCTGCAACTCGTGGGCAATCCGGCGATCGTCCTGGTGGTGGGGGTCAACGGGACCGGCAAGACCACGTCGATCGCCAAGCTGGCCTCTCGGTTGCGCGCTACCGACCACCAGCCGATCTTGGGGGCCGCCGACACCTTCCGCGCGGCCGCCGACACCCAGCTGCGGACGTGGGCGGAACGGGTCGGGGTCGAGGTCGTCTCCGGTCAGCAAGGGACCGACCCGGCGGCAGTCGCTTTCGACACCCTGGCGGCGGCCCGCGCCCGCAAGCGCGACGTGGCGATCATCGACACCGCCGGTCGCCTCCAGAACAAGAAGAACCTGATGGCCGAACTCGGGAAGATCCGCCGCGTGCTCGAGCGTGACGGCGATGAGATCGGTGAGGTGCTGCTCGTGCTGGACGCCACGGCCGGACAGAACGGCCTGACCCAGGCTCGGGTGTTCACCGAGACCGCCGGAGTCACCGGGATCGTGCTCTCGAAGCTCGACGGCACTGCTCGCGGCGGCATCGTGATCGCGGTCGAGCAGGAACTGGGCGTGCCGGTCAAGTTCATCGGGGTGGGGGAGGCGATCGACGACCTCATCCCGTTCGATCCCGACGCGTTCGTCGACGCGCTGCTGGCCGATGTCTGATCGGGAGGCGCTCGTCGCGACTGCTCGCCGAGCGGCGGAGGGGTCCTACTCGCCGTACTCGAGGTTCAGGGTGGGAGCGGCGGTGGAGGCCGAGGACGGCACCGTCGTCTCGAGCGCCAACGTGGAGAACGGCTCCTATCCGGTGAGCCAATGCGCCGAGGCGAATGCGATCAACTACGCCGTGTCACAGGGACACCGGACGCTCCCCGTGATCGCAGTGGCGTGCATCGACGCGGACGGCGTCGACGCCGCCTACCCGTGCGGCCGCTGCCGCCAGATCATGTCGGAGTTCGGGGTCGAGACGATCCACGTGACGACGGCGTCCGGTCCAGTCCGCACCCACACCCTCGACGACCTCCTCCCATACCGCTTCATCCTCTGAGCGCCTGTTGGCGAACCCTGGGTTCGCCAACACGCTGGGTGTGGTCGTGAGCCCACGGTTCGTGTGGAGTGGGTCGGTTGGCTGAACCGTGGGCTGGCCAACACAGTGGGTGTGGTCCTGAACCCAGGGTTCGCCAACACACTGGGTGTGGTCGCGAACCCAGGGTTCAGCCCTTGGCGAGTTCCTCCGCCAGTTTGGGGAGGACGTTGTTGACGTCTCCCACGATGCCGAGGTCGGCGACAGAGAAGATCGGGGCTTCAGGATCCTTGTTGATGGCGATGATCGTCTTGGAGTCCTTCATGCCGACCAGGTGCTGCATCGCGCCGGAGATCCCGGCGGCGATGTAGACGTCCGGCTTGACCGTCTTGCCCGTCTGGCCGACCTGCTTGGCGTAGGGGACCCACCCCGCGTCGACGATCGCCCGGGTGGCGCCGGTGGCGGCACGAAGGGGCTTGGCGACCGCTTCGATCATGGCGTACTTCTCCGCCGCCCCGAGCCCGCGCCCGCCGGCGACGATCACTCTCGCATCCTCGAGTTGCGGGCCTTCCTTCTCCTCCACGTGGCTTCCGGTGACGCGGGCGGCGGCCGATCCGATGTCGGGAAGGTCGACTGCGGTCACCGTGGGGGCGGCGCCTCCCGCCGGCTCCGCCTCGAACGACTTCGGGCGGGCCACGACGAGGTAGGGACGTTCGCCGGTGATCGTCGACGTGGCGATGCGGGATCCTCCGAAGATCTCGTGGGTGACGACGACCGTGTCGCCGAGGGCGACATCGACTGCATTGGAGAGGATGGTTCGTCCCAGCCTGGCGGCGAGACGTCCGGCGACGTCGCGGTCGTCGTAGGCCTGGCCGAACAGGATCAGGTCGGGCCGGTGGGCGGTCACGAGCTCAGCCAGGGCGGCGGACACGGGCCCGGAGACGAGGGCGTCGCCCGGATCGAGGTGGAAGGCGGCAGACGCACCGTGGTCTCCCACGGCAGCGAAGGAGTCGTCCGACCCGGCTCCGACGTAGATGGCGGTCACGTCGCCGAGCGAACGCGCCTTGGTGAGCAGTTCGAGTCCGAGCGTGGACGGTGCGCCGTCCTGTTCCTGGACGAAGACCCAGACGTTGGCCATGTCAGATCACCTTCATTTCGCGCAGCTTGGCGACGATCGCCAGATGGCCCTCGCCGTCGTCTTCGACGATGGTGCCGGCGGTTCGTTCCGGTGCAGGGGAGATCTCGGTGACCTTCTGGTCGATCGCGGAGTCCACTCCCAGGTCACCGACCGACAGCGTGTCGATCGGCTTCTTCTTCGCATCCATGATCCCCTTGAAGGTCGGATAGCGGGGCTCGACGACGCCTGCGGTGACCGTCACCACGGCCGGGAGGGGAGCCTCCACCGTGTCGTAGCCCGACATGGTCTGGCGGTGGATCGTCACGTTGTCCCCGATCTCGATCGAGGTGGCGTAGGTGAGGGCCGGGACACCGAGCAGTTCGGCCACCATCTGGGGCACGACGCCCGAGTAGCCGTCGGTCGACTCCGTGCCGGCGATCACGAGGTCGAATCCCTCCCGCTCGATGGCGGCGGCGAGCACCCGTGCCGTCGTCAGAGCATCCGATCCGCGCAGGTCGCCGTCGTCGACGACGACGGCCTTGTCGGCTCCCATGGCGAGGGCTTGGCGTATGCCCTGCATGTTCCCGGCGGGACCCATGCTGACCAGCGTGACGGTGCCGTCGTCGGCGGCCTGGGCCAACTGCAGTCCCATCTCGACGCCGTAACGGTCGGTGTCGTCGAGCACCTGGTCACTCGGGCGGACCAGCCAATGGGTGTCCGGCTCGAGCGTGTACTCGCTGGCCGGATCGGGGATCTGCTTGACGCAGACGACCACCTTCATCGGCTTCTCCTTGATCGTGGACGGGGTCCTCCGACAATACCGACCACACGGTCGGTAACTCCAATCGTCAGGATGGGCCGGTGATCCGTTCGATGATCAGATCGGTCTGAGGTGCCGTGTCGCCGATCTCGAAGGCCCCGTCGAGCACCCGCAGCGCCTCCTGCAGGCGGGCGGGGTGTCGATAGCGGAGGGTCACCAGTGGTTCCCCCGACTCCACCGGGTCGCCGGGCTTGGTGGTCATCGTGATCCCCACTCCCGGGTCGATCGTGTCTTCCTTGCGTTCACGGCCCGCGCCGAGGCGCATGGCTGCGACGCCGATCTTGCGCGCATCGGCCTTCACGAGGACGCCCGAGCGCGACGCGTCGATCGTGTGGGTGCGGTCGGCGACGGAGAGCAGGTCGGGCTCGTCCACCACCCTGGGGTCGCCGCCTTGCGCTTCGATCACGTTCGAGAAGACCTCGAGCGCCCGACCCGAATCGATCACTGCCTGCAGGCGGCGACGGGCGTCGGCGTCGTCGTCGGCGACCCCGCCCGCCAACAGCATCTCGACACCGAGGGCAACCGTGACTTCGACCAGATCGGCCGGACCGCGACCCTGCAGGACCTCGATGGACTCCAGGATCTCCGAGGCGTTCCCCACCTCGCGGCCGAGCGGTGCGTCCATCGCCGTCAGGAGCGCCACGGTGGCGACGCCGTGGCTGCCACCGATCCCCACCATCGTCTCGGCGAGGGTCCTGGCGTCCGTGAGATCCTGCATGAAGGCACCCACCCCGACCTTGACGTCGAGGACGAGAGCGTCGAGCCCTTCAGCCAGCTTCTTGGACATGATCGAACTGGAGATCAGGGGGATGGAGGGGACGGTGCCGCTGGCGTCGCGCAGCGCGTACAGCTTGCGATCGGCCGGGACGAGCGTCTCGGATTGACCTGCCAGGACCAGTCCGTGACGTTCCAGCACGGTCGTGAACTCATGCGGGGTGAGCTGCGTGCGGAATCCGGGGATCGACTCGAGCTTGTCGAGGGTGCCGCCCGTGTGTCCTAGACCTCGGCCGGACATCATCGGTATGGCGACGCCGCACGCCGCCACCATCGGGGCGAGGGGGATGGAGACCTTGTCCCCGACGCCGCCGGTGGAGTGCTTGTCGACCTTCGGGGCGTCGATGTGGGAGAAGTCGAGTACGTCTCCGGAGTGCATCATCGCCGAGGTCCATGCCGCCAGCTCGTCGGCGTCCAGACCTCGGATGAAGACCGCCATCGCCATCGAGGCCATCTGGTAGTCGGTGACGGCGCCACTGGTGTACGAGCGGATCAGCCAGTCGATCTCGTCGGGCGTGAGCCTTCCCCCGTCCCGCTTGGTTTCGATCAGATCGACGACGTTCACGTGATCGAGTCCAGGAACGAGACGCCGCGGGTGGGTGGGGTGAGGCCCATTCCCTCGGCGATGGTGGCTGCGATGTCCGAGTACTGGTCGCGGTCCCCGAGCGCCACCCCGGCCGCCTTCATTCCGGCGACGAGGACCGGGACGTACTCGCGGGTGTGGTCGGTGGAGCCGTCGGTGGGGTCGTTGCCGTGGTCGGCCGTGAAGAAGAGCAGGTCACGCGCTCCGAGCCCGTCCACCAGCGACGGGAGGAACGAATCGATCAACCGGAGTCCCTCGTGGTACCCGTGCGGGTTCTCGCGGTGCCCGTAGGTCATGTCGAGGTCCACCAGGTTCGTGAAGATGATGCCGGGTTCGGTGCGATGAAGAACCGCTTCGACCGTTCGTTCCAGCCCGTCCCGGTCCCCTTCGGTGTGGACGGCGTCGGTGAGACCGACTCCGGCGAACAGATCCTCGATCTTGCCGATCCCGTACACCTGGCGTCCGGATTCCTTGACGCGATCGAGGACCGTGGGGGAGTGGGGGGCGAGCGCGAAATCCTGTCGGTCGTAGGTTCGTCGGAACGACCCGGGCTCGCCGACGAAAGGCCGGGCGATGACGCGGCCGATGTGCCAGTCGTTGCAGTGCTTTCTCGCCACCCGGCAGATCTCGTACAGCCGGTCGAGGGGGATCACGTCGTTGTGTGCTGCGATCTGGAACACCGAATCGGCGCTGGTGTACAGGATCGGCCTGCCCGTTTCCATGTGCTCGGGTCCGAGCCGTTCGATGATCTCGGTGCCGGAGGCGGCGACGTTGCCGATGAACTCGACGCCGGCTTCGGACTCGACCGCGTCGACGAGCTCCTTCGGGAACCCGGTGTCGGTGAAGGTGCGGTGGCCGGTGTCGGTCACGATGCCGGCGATCTCCCAGTGGCCGGTGGTGGAGTCCTTTCCCGCCGACGCCTCGGCGAGGCGGCCGTAGGCCATCGTGGGATGGGCGACGGGGGGAACACCCTGAAGCGATCCGTGCAGATTCCCGAGTCCCGCCTGTTGGAAGTTGGGGAGATCCAGGCCCCCGACGGCGCGGGCGGTGTTGCCGAGGGTGTCGGATCCTTCGTCGCCGTACTCGGCGGCGTCGGGGGCCTCGCCGACCCCGCACGAATCCATCACGACGATGATCGCCCTATCGATGCTCATGGTCCGAGTATGGCCCGTCCGGCGCGAACGATGACTCCTTCGTGGGACAGGAGTCGCGCCTGTTGGCGTGTGTCCGGTGCACGGAGGCGGCCATCCCAGCCCACGACTCGCCACCAGGGGCAGTCCTCGGTGGTCGATCGCAGCAGGGTTCCCACCGCCCGGGCGGCGCGGGGGAAGCCTGCCTCGGCGGCCACGTCGCCGTAGGACGCGATCTGACCGGCGGGGATGGATCGAACGACGTCGAGCACCGCAGACTCGAAGTCCCGGGTCACGTTCCGAACAGGCGGTCACCCATGTCGCCGAGACCGGGACGGATGTAGAAGGCGTTGTCGAGGCCCCGATCGAGGGCGGCAGTCACGATCCTCACATCCGGGTGCGTTCGAGCCATGTGGTCGACGCCTTCGGGGGCGGCGACCACACACACCGCCGTGATGTCGGTGGCTCCGTGCTCCTTGACCTTGTTCACCGCCCACGCCAGCGAGCCGCCGGTGGCGAGCATCGGCTCGAGGATCAGCACCCTGGCGTGCTCCATCGGTGGGAACTTGGCGTAGTACTCCATCGGCTCGGCGGTCTCTTCGTTGCGCTGTACCCCGGCGTAGCCGATCGAAGCCTCGGGCAGCATGTCCAGTGCCGCGTCGAGCAACCCGAGGCCGGCCCGGAACACGGCGACGGCGACGACGGGCTTGGCCAGCCTCCCGCTGGTCGTCGACTCGAGGGGCGTCTGGATCTCGACATCGGTGAGCGCCAGGTCGGCTGTCGCTTCGGCCACCAACAGATATGCCAGCCGGCGGGCGGATGCCCGGAAGCGGGGGGTGTCGGTCTCCGAGGATCGAAGGTCGGTCAGATAGTGCTGAGCGAGGGGGTGGGAAACGGCGGTGAACACGATGCGGAGAGTACCGAACCGAGCTCAGCCGAGGATCGCCGAGGTCGCCATCCCGAGCACCGTCGCGCCCAGGAGACCGACTGCCAGGTAGTAGACGAAGACCTCGCGGCGGACGAGCGGTTTCACCGCCACCATCGCCGGCACGGTCGTCACCGGACCGGCGAGGAGGAAGGCGATGGCGGCTCCGGAGCTCATCCCCTGGCCGAGGAGTCCGGAGACGATCGGCATGGCGGTGAAGTTGGAGACGTAGAGCGGAACTCCGACCAGGGCGGCCAGCGGAACCGAGAGGACGTTCTCTCCTCCGAGGACACCGGCGATCGCCTCCTGGGGGATGTAGGCGATGATCAGTGCCTCGAGGGCGAAGGCTGCCAGCAGCCAGCGTCCCAATGACCACGACTCTCGCCCGATCTCAGCTCCGAGTGAGCGCAGGTCGAGCCGTGCGAGACGCGTGGCGATCGTCTCGCGGACCATGGTCGTTCCGCCGCGAGCGTCCGTGCTGCAGGTGTCGGTGCTACAGGACGGGCCTGCCAGGCTCGGCCGCAGGGGAGAGCCGAATCGTCCGCGCTTGCTGAGGGCGTGGATCCCGAACCCGGCGGCGGTGGCGAGGACCAGGCTGGCGACGAGACGGGTGACCGCCAGTTCCCAGCCCAGCATCGACACGGTGAAGGTGAAGATCTCCGGATCCATCGTGGGGGAGGCGACCCAGAACGACATCACCGGAGCCAGCGGGACCCCGGCGGTGAGAAGGCCTGCGACCACCGGCACCACGGTGCAGGAGCAGAAGGGAGCGAATGCCCCGATCGCCACGGCGGCGAGGATGGCGGGGATCGGTCGTCGATCGAGTGCGGCGCGCATCCCGTCGGCCAGCCGAAGGGCGCGCACGGTCACGCCAAGTCCGATGCTGAGAAAGAACCACGGGGCGACCGCGAAGGCGTTCTCGGCGACGAATCGAAGGATTTCGGTGAGGGTCATGTCGGATCAGTCTCATATAGACAACGGTCGATGTATGAAGATACAGCCATGCATAGATGGCTGTCAATATGTTCGGACTACGTCGCTGGTCGCCGGGGGAGCGTGAGATTTGCTTCTCCTCTGTCCCCCCAGGGCGAAGCCCGTTGGGGGGACAGGCCCGGCGTCAGCCGGGCCAGGGGGGCCTTCGGAGAGTGTCGGGACCACGACGCGGCAGGTCCCAGAGGAAGGTGATCCTGGAGGGCGAGGGCAGGAGCGAGACTCTGCCGTCAGTCCTCCCAGAGCAGGGTTTCGGGGTGGAACTGGCTCCAGGCGAACCAGAAGGCTTGGTGCGAAGCAATCGGTTCGTTCTCGTACGTGGCGCGGAGGCCGCCGCCGTCCAGGAGGAGTTCGACACCGGCCAGCGACACCGATCCACCCCCCATCAGCACCTGGCGCGCCTGCGCGGCCGGGAATGCCACCGGGGTGGCGTCGGGGAGGATCACGCCCAGGACCTGTTCTTGGACGGGAAGGCGCAGGTCGCGGTCGCCGATGGGGAAGATCGGGCCGTTGTCGTCACGGCCTCCCAACGGTTCGAGGTCATAGGCCCTTCCGATTCCGCCGTCTTCGGCGACGATGGTGGTGTCGGGGTGGGCAGCCTTCCATTCGCCCCACGTGGTCGTGACGACGCCGGCCTGCTCCAACACCACGCCCGCCTCTCGCATCGGTCCCGTCACCGCCGCACCCGTGAACGTGTCGAAGACCGACCTGGAGACGAGGTCGTACATCACCTTGTTCGACCTCGCCAGCAAGCCGGAGGTTCGGAGGACCGGCGTCTCGAAGCCGGCCACGTCGTCGGTGAAGAACACCTGGGCGGCGGCACACAGCGTGCAGTAGGGCATGCCGAATCGTCGTCCGCCGAGCGTGTCGTTCACCATCTCGTGGACCTCCATGACGTGCTTTGGATACGCCCTGGTCTCACCACCGATCTCGACGCCGAAGACGATCCGGTCGTCCGGGTACCAGGAGCCGCCGGTGGCGTCGGTGACGGCCGGGTCGTCGAGGGCGGGGATGCAGCCCCGGGGACACGGTGCGGTGTCTCCGATGGGCCGGTCGTCGATCAGCACCCCACCCCAGGACAGGTAGCGCATGTCGATGTCGTTCGGCTCGGTGAAGACGAAGTCCCAGCGTGGATCGACGAGCGTGAACAAGCGACGCTTGTAGTCGAGGTAGGAGGGTGGCGCCGGCGTGTCCCAGGCGATGAGGTGATCGGTCACCGCCACCCACGTGGCGAAACCCGAGAACTCGACGCCCGTGAGATGCAGCAGGGCGTCGGCGGCGGCATCGAGGATCTCGCCGGAGCCCGCGAACCTTAAGAGATCGGCGAGGAACCAGGCCACTCGGGCGTCGCCCGACTGGCCGAGTCGGCGAATCGCGTCGACGTCCACGTCGTCGGGCAGGCCAGCCCACAGCTCGTCGAGGATCTGGACCGTCTCGCTGCCGATCGGGCCGGAAGCAACCGGAGGGGCGGGCGGGAAGGGGAGCATGGTCGCCCTGGTCGCGGGTGTGGCCGGTGGTGCGAGCGTCGTCTCGGCGTTTTCTCCCATGTCCGGACTTGCACAGGCGGCCAGCACCAGAAGCGGAGCGATCCATCGCACGATCGAAGCGTGCCATCCGCCTTCCGGCCACGGTGTGAAATCGAGCGAGAGTTCAGCCCGTGTTTCGCATCCCGGCCGCGATGCCGTTCACCGTGAGCAACAGGGCGCGCTCCAGATGCTCGTCCCGTTCTCCGGCGCGACTCCGCTCGAGCAACGACACCTGCAGGTAGTTGAGCGGATCGAGGTAGTAGTCCCGGACCGCCAGGGTTCGCCGAAGGATCGGAAGACGGTCGAGCAGGTCGCTGCCGGTGAGTCGGGCGATCTCGTCGCAGGTCAGCGTGTACTCGGCGGTGATGCGGTCGAACAGGTGATGCAGATGGGGATCGACGAGCTGTCGCACGTACCGGGAGGCGATCGCCAGGTCCGTCTTGGTGAGGGTCATCTCCACGTTCGAGATGAAGGTCTGGAGGAACAGCCACTTCTCGTGCATCTCCTCGACCACGTCCCAGGAGCCGGCTGCGCGGGCCGCCGCCAATCCCGTACCCACGCCGTACCAGCCCGGCACGATCTGACGCGACTGTGTCCACCCGAACACCCAGGGGATGGCTCGCAGGTCGTCGAGTCCGGCGCCGCCCCCCGGGCGGCGGGATGGCCGGGACCCGATGTTCATCTCTCCGAGTTCTTCGACCGGGGTGGCCGAGAGGAAGTAGTCCACGAGACCGTCGCTCTCGACCAGCCGCCGATACGCCCCGAAGGCAGCGTCCGACACCAACTCCATGGTGGCCGTCCAGCGGTCGAGCACGGCATCGGGTTGCCGCGAGACCCGGTGGAGCAGCGATGCCTCGAGCACCGAGGACAGGGCCAACTCCAGGTTGCGGCTGGCCAACCCCGGGAGGCCGTACTTGTCGGAGATGACCTCCCCCTGCTCTGTCACCTTGATGCCGCCGTCGATCGTTCCGAACGGCTGCGCCAGGATCGCTTGATGGGTGGGTCCACCGCCCCGGCCGATCGTCCCCCCGCGGCCGTGGAACAGGAGCAGCGTGACGCCGTGGGCATGGGCGGCGTTGCGCAGCAGGCGCTGGGCCTTGTAGATCTCCCATTGGGAGGTGGTGATCCCGCCGAACTTGTTCGAATCCGAGTAGCCGAGCATCACCTCCTGGGTGTTCCCGCGTAGTTCCACGATGCGGCGGTACGCCGGGTTCGAGAGCATCGCGTCGAGGAGTTCCCCCGCTCGTCGCAGTTCCTCGATCGTCTCGAACAGCGGGACGATGTCGATGGAGGCTGTTCCGGCATGGAGGTCGACGAGTCCGGCGTCCCGCGCCAGGACCGCGGCCGCCAGGACATCGTCCACGCCCTGGGTCATGGAGACGATGTAGGACTCGATCACGCCCTCCCCGAACCGTTCGTGGGCTCGCCGGATGGCACTGAACGTGTCGAACGTCACCGCCGCGCGGTCACGCAACGGAGTGATCGGGGAGGCGAGAGGTCGGGTGTTTCCCAGTTCCTCGGAGAGGAGGTCGAGTCGCCCCTGACGGTCCAGTGAGTCGTATTCGATTCCGACCCGTTCGTACAACTGCGACAGAACCTCGTGGTGCCGTTCGGCGTGTTCCCGTATGTCCATCGTGGCGAGGTGGAATCCGAACGTCTCGACGTTCCGAATGAGGCGCAGCAGCGCCCCTCCGGCGATGAGTTCTCCATGGTGGGCGAGTAACGACGAACGCATCGACTCGAGGTCGGACAGCATCTCCGCAGGGCGGAGGTAGTCCCGTCCGGGCACGTGCCTGGCATCGCCCGCCACCCGGCGCTGCGTGTTGCGCAGGCGCTGGTGCACGTACGCGCACTTGAGGCGGTACGGCTCGTCCGCATTGAGGACCTTGAACCGCTCCCACACGGTCGGGAGCGACTGGCGGTCCGCTTCCAGGCCGGCGGCCAGTTCGTCGGAGATCCCGTGCACGAGGGCCGACATCGACAGCTCCTCGGCCACGGACTCCACGTGGGCGATCAGGGCACGCAGCCCGTGCTCGTGCTGCAACTCCAGCACCTGCATGGTCAGCTCGGGCGTCACGTTCGGGTTGCCGTCCCGGTCCCCGGCCACCCAGGTCCCGAAGCGAATCGCCGGCTTCCGCTGTGCGGACTCCTCCAGGCGCGAGAGCTGGAGGTCGATCTCGTCGCCGAGATCGGGGAGCACGTCGGCGGCCAGTTGGTCCAGGTAGAAGATGGCCGACCGCGCCTCGTCCAGCGGCGTGGGGCGTGCCGACCGCAGTTCGTCGGTCTGCCAGATCTGGTCGATCAGCTCGGCGACGCGCCGGTCGATGCGCGCCCGGTCGGCCGCGCCGCGTCGAGGGTCGGCGCGGTCCGCCAGCAGCTCGGCGACGCTGCGGAGCTTCGTCAGGAGCGTGCGGCGGGCTGCCTCGGTCGGGTGGGCAGTGAAGACAGGACGGAGTTCGAGCCTTCCCAGCACGTCGGACACGAGAGCGGGGTCGACCCCGGCGGCACGGATCCGATCCACCGTGGCAGACAGGGTTCGGTCTTCGTCCGTGGTGGGCAGATCGCCGACCCGATGTGTCTGCTCCGCCACGTTCGCCAGGTAGAAGTAGGCCGAGAACGCACGGACCAGCTTGATGACGTCGGGCAGCGCCAGCGAGCCGAGCACCGACTCGAGCTCCTCACCGGCGGCGGTGTCTCCCGTGAGCCGCACGGACTTGGTGAGCGCCCTGACCCGCTCGACGAGTTCGAGGAGGCCGGTTCCGTGCTGCCTGGTGAGCGCTGCTCCCAGCTCTGCCCCGAGCCGCCGGATGTCGGCGCGGAGCTGTTCGTCTCGGGGGTCGTCGATGGCGTCGGATAGATCGACCGAAGTCACGACCGGAGCCTACCGAGCGCGACCCACTCGCCCGACGGGGCCGCTTTGGGTGAATGTCCCCCGGTCCCGTTACCGTTCCGGTCCGATGTTCGACGCACTCACTGACCGATTCGAAGGCGTTTTCGCTCGCCTGCGGGGCAAGGGGAAGCTCGACGAGTCCGACGTCGACGCCGCGCTGCGGGACGTCCGCCTGGCGCTGCTCGAGGCCGATGTGAACGTGGCGGTGGTGCGCTCCCTGATCGACCGAATCCGGGCGCGCGCCCTGGGTGCGGACGTCCAGCGCAGCCTCACCCCCGGCCAGCAGGTCGTCAAGATCGTCCACGAAGAGTTGATCGCCACCCTCGGGGGCGAAGCGGTGCCGCTGAAGAAGGCGGCTCCACCCCTCACCATCCTGATGGTGGGACTGCAGGGATCGGGGAAGACGACGACTGCGGCCAAGCTCGCGTTGCGGTTGAAGCGAGACGGCCGGCGACCGATGCTGGTCGCCGCCGACCTCCAGCGGCCGGCGGCGATCGACCAGCTGGAGACGTTGGGCCGCCGGATCGAGGTCCCCGTGTTCGCGGATCGCGCTTCGAAACCGCGTCGCCTCGTCAAGGCGGCGATGCGCGAGGCCGCCAAGCTGGGCAGGGACACCGTCATCATCGACACCGCCGGTCGACTGCAGATCGATCAGGAGCTGATGCGGGAACTGTCGGATGTCGCGCGGGAAGCAGATCCCGATGAGGTGCTGCTCGTCGTCGACGCCATGACCGGCCAGGACGCCGTGAACGTGGCGAAGGGTTTCGCCGAGCAGACCTCCGTGACCGGTGTCGTCCTCTCCAAGCTGGACGGCGACGCCCGCGGTGGGGCGGCCATCTCGGTGCGGGAGGTGACCGGGGTGCCGATCAAGTTCGCCGGACTCGGCGAGGACCTCGAGGCGTTCGAACCGTTCCACCCCGACCGTATGGCAGGCCGCATCCTCGGCATGGGTGACGTGCTCGGATTGATCGAGAAGGCGGAACAGACCTTCGACGAGGAGCAGGCGGAGAAGGCCGCCCGGAAGATGGAGAAGGGCCAGTTCACCCTCGACGACTTCCTGGAGCAGTTCCAGATGCTGAAGCGGATGGGACCTCTGAAGGACATCCTTGCTATGCTCCCGGGCGCCGGTTCCGCCTTGCGGGATGTCGAGATCGACGACCGCGATCTGGCACGCGTCGAAGCGATCATCCGCTCGATGACCCCCGAGGAGCGGCAGAAACCGAAGATGATCGGCGGCAGCCGACGGAAGCGCATCGCGGCCGGGTCGGGCACCACCCCCCAGGACGTCAACCGCCTCCTGAAGCAGTTCGCCGATGCACAGAAGATGATGAAGCAACTGGCCGGTGGCCGGGGATTGCCGGGGATGCCGGGTCTCGCAGCCGCAGGCAGGAAACGCAAGAGGTGAACTAGATGGCCGTCAAGATGCGCCTGATGCGCATGGGGAAGAAACACTCCCCGTTCTATCGCGTGGTCGTCATCGACGGTCGTGCACCCCGTGATGGCAGATACATCGACCTGCTCGGTCGCTACGACCCCCGGGAGGAGCCGTCGGTGATCGAGATCGACACCGACAAGGCGATCGACTGGTTGAAGAAGGGCGCCCAGCCCACCGAGGCGGTTCGCAAGCTGCTCGAGATCTCCGGGGCGATGTCCCGCTACAAGGTGGCCGCCGGCAAGATCCACACCGTCGCTGCCAAGGCTCCTGCCGCGCCCGCCCCGGAACAGGTCGAGGATACGCCCGCCGAGGAGCAGGCCGTTCCTGCCGGGGAGGCCGAGGAGCCGACCGTCGAGGAGACGCAGGCGGACGTCGGCGATGACGCCGCCACGGAGGAGGAGTGACCGTGGCCGAAGGCAAAGGCGCCATCGTCGAGAACGTCGTGACGTTTCTGGTGAAGG
>DATHWB010000128.1:0-2455 GCA_035460965.1 Acidimicrobiia bacterium | reverse complement strand
GAAGGTGGTGTTGCGCTTCTCGGTTAGCCCCAGGTCGGTGGGCAGGCGGTCGCGGTTCGCCGGGGTGGGATAGAAGGAGCTGTAGAGATCGAGCGCCTCCCAGACCTTGATCCGATCGGGTAAAGCCGATTCCTGGAGCTGGGAGCCGATCTGTCTGCTCAGTTCGGCCGCCTGGCGGGCCGGATCGAAGCCGAGAACGGAGACGCTTCCCCGATCGAACGGACGGAGGCCCTGGAGGCACTCGACAGTGGTGGTCTTGCCTGCTCCGTTGGGGCCGAGGATTCCGAAAATCTCGCCGGACGCCACCTCGAAGGACACATCGGTGACCGCTTCGATGTCGTGATACCTCTTGCCGAGGCCCTGAACCGACACGACTGTTGACATGAGCGTCTGATTCTCGCACCGTGCACTCCGTCATCGGCATCTCCGACCTCGAATCGAGCGCTCGTGGTGCCTTCAACCCGCCCGAGTTCCCGGACCCGTTTCTCGGAGTGCGAAGGTCCCTCCGCTGCTACCACGAACGGAAGCCCTGGTCAGCGCAATACTGGTCAGGGCTTCCGTTGTGTCGGCGGCTCTCCTCCCGGTTCACCGCCGACTGCCGATGTGATGAGTAAGGGTCGGCATGCCGCTGTCGGCCCATGGCTCTCGGACTCAGCGTCGTCCGACGACCTTCACCCCGTATCTGGAACTAGACCAGGTAGGAGAAGGAGTGGCGCGTCGGTCTGGATCCTGTGTCCTTCTTTGCCGGCTTGGCGGCGAAGTTCTTCGAGAAGGTGCGAAGGGCCGCTATGGCGATCCTTCGTTCTCGTGGGCTCGAACCGATACCTGGTCGGCCTCGACCACACCTCCCCGGTAGATACCCTTGGCCACGACGAGTCTCTCCTCGTCGATGGTCAAGGGACGCTGTCCCAAGAAGGTGTAGCGGACGACTGCGGTGGCGCCGGTTCCGTCGGTCAGTTCGAGGAGCAGATGGTCGGTTTCGACCGTCATGGTCTGCACGATCCCCTCGACCTGGATCCTGTGGCCTTCGAGATCGGGCGACAGATCGGCCGGCCCGATGAACGGCACCGACGATTCGAAGGTCCCGACGAGGACCATCGTCATCGCCACCACCGTGACGACGGATGCGATCACCAGCCGTGTCCGTCGCCTCACTCTTGGCCCGTCTCGGTGGGGTCGGTGGCGGCCCGTAGCTGCCGCTCCCATCGGAGGGCCAGGACGGCGGGCACCAGCCCGACTGCGGCGAACGTCGCTGCCAGCACGTACTCGAGGCCGGTCATGATCCGACGCTCGCCCGCTCGGAGGCGTGCTCAGCCGCCTGGACCCTCCAGCGCAACGACACCAAGTAGTAGTAGATGGCGGAAAAGCCGACCAACGTCAGGGCGAAAGCGGGGCCGTGGATGGTGACGCTGTCTGTGGTGACGGTGGAGCCGTGGAAGGGGCTTTGCCACAGGCGGGTCGAGGCGACCGTGATCGGGACGGACACGAACGCGAGGATGCAGAACGCCGCACCGCGCCTATATCCGACCAGGTAGTCGACCTGCTGGTGGTAGAGCAGGTAGCCGGCGTAGATGAACCACACGACCAGGGCGGTGACCAGCCGGATGTCACTCCACTCCCACCACGAGTTCCAGACGAAACGACCCCACATCATGCCTGTCAACAGTGTCAGGGTGATGAATGCGAACGACACCCGGACCGCGGCCTGAGCGATCCAGCTGCGTCGGAGGATCGGTCGACGCAGAAAGGCGATGCTGGCGACGGTGGCCACCAGCAGACCGACGAAACCCACCCATGCGACGCCGACATGGGAGTAGAAGAGCAGGTTCACCGGATGATCGACTCCGTAGAACTCGCGGGAAGCCTGGGTTGCGATGAGAGCCGTGGCCACCAACGTCGACCCCAGTCCCACCAGTCCCACAACTCTCCAGCCCCCAACTCTCCAGCTCACGGCTCACCCCTCCACGGCGTACTCGAAGACCATCATGCTGGCAGCACTCATCCCCACCGCGAAGAACATGAGCACCCGCAGCCAACCCCCGTCCACCGCGCCCGTCTCGAGGAGAATCGCTACAGACTCCACCCCGGCAAGGAGAACGGGGACCGCCAGCGGCAGGAAGAGGAGCGGGAGGAGTGCCTCTCCGAGCCGGGAGTAGTGGGACAACACCGTCACGATCCCGCCGACGGCTGCAAGCCCGATCACGGCCAGCACCACGACGAGTGCCAGACCGGGAAGGACCTGGAGGAGGGCGGGGGTGGCAAAGAGGACGGCCACAGCCACGACGGCTGTCAAAGCGACCCCGAGTAACGCCACCGTCGTACTCGCCAGCCTCCCCAGGTACACCCCGGCGGGAGCCACCCCGGTGAGCAGCAGCCCACTCAGGGCATCGTCCCGAAAGTCCTCGTCGAAGCTCCGGGCCAGCCCGTGCAGCGCAGTGAAGACCACCAGCACCCA
>DATHWB010000127.1:0-16723 GCA_035460965.1 Acidimicrobiia bacterium | reverse complement strand
ACGACGTGGCCCTGCCCTATTTCCTCCACCTGACCGACGATGACCAGAAGGCACGCTGGCTCCCCGGACTGGCGTCAGGCGCATCGATGGCCGCCATCGCCATGACCGAGCCGGGCGCCGGGTCGGATCTGGCTGGCATCGGCACCACGGCCGTCAGAGACGGTGACAACTACGTGGTCAACGGTTCCAAGACGTTCATCACGAACGGCATCAACGGCGACGTGATCATCACCGCCGTGAAGACCGACCCCGCTCGCCGCCACGCCGGCATGAGCCTGCTCGTCATCGAAGAAGGCATGGACGGCTTCACGCGGGGACGGAACCTCGAGAAGATCGGACTGCACGCCCAGGACACCGCCGAACTCTTCTTCCAGGACGTGCGTGTACCCGTGGCCAATCGCCTCGGTGAAGAGGGCCAGGGCTTCTACCAGCTGGTGCGGAACCTTCCCCAGGAACGACTGTCCTTGGCGGTGGGGTCCCTCGCCCATGCCCAACAGGCATTCGCATGGACCCTCGAGTACGTGTCGGAGCGTTCGGCCTTCGGAGCGCCGATCGGGTCCAATCAGGCGGTGAAGCACCGGATGGCGGAGATGCGGACCGAACTGGACGTCACCCAGGCATACGTCGATCGACAGGTGCTGCTCCTCAACGACGGCAAGCTGACTGCGGAGGATGCCGCCAAGGCCAAGTGGTGGGCGACGGAGCTCGAGAAGCGGGTGATCGACTCGTGTCTCCAGTTCTTCGGCGGCTACGGATACATGGAGGAGTACCCCATCGCCAGGGCGTACCGGGACGCCCGCGTCCAGACCATCTACGGCGGCACCACTGAGATCATGAAGGAGATCATCGGCAGGGGCCTGGGGCTCTGAGAGGAAGGGAACGCAATGACAGATCCGATCGGATTCGACGGGAGGACGGCCATCGTCACCGGAGCCGGCGGTGGCCTCGGCAGGTCGTACGCCATCGAATTGGCCCGCCGCGGTGCTCGCGTGGTCGTCAACGACCTCGGGGGGTCGGTCGACGGCACCGGAGGCGACAGGCGCGCCGCCGACGTGGTCGTCCAGGAGATCCACGACGCGGGTGGAGAAGCGGTGGCCAACTACGACTCGGTGTCGACGCCCGAGTCCGGTGCGGCAATCGTCCAGACTGCGATCGACTCGTTCGGCGGCCTGGACATCGTGGTCAACAACGCCGGAATCCTTCGTGACCGCAGCTTCGCCAACATGACCCTGGAAGAGATCGAAGCGGTCCTGGACGTCCATCTGCGAGGCGCGTTCTACGTCTCCCAACCGGCGTTTCGACACATGAAGGAGGCGGGGTACGGCCGGTTCGTCTTCGCGTCGTCCAACGCCGGCATCCTCGGGAACTTCGGCCAGGCCAACTATGGCGCCGCCAAGATGGGCCTGGTCGGACTGTCCAACGTGCTGGCCATCGAAGGGATGAAGTACGGGGTCACGTCCAACGTGATCGCCCCCGTGGCGAGGACCCGGATGACCGAGGACCTGCTCGGCCCATTCGCGGATCTCGTCGATCCCGACCAGGTGATGCCGATGGTCGTGTACCTGTGTTCCGAGGCGAACACCTTCACACACGAGATTTTCTCGGCGGGGGGAGGGCGTTACGCCCGCTTCTTCATCGGTGTCAACCAGGGTTGGTTCGCCGGTAGCGGAGTCGTCCCGTCGGTCGAGGCCCTGGCAGACCACATCGACGAGATCCGGGACATCACCGACCACCAGGTGCTGGGGAGCGCCACCGACGAGCTGACGCTGCTCGGGCAACTACTGGCAGGCGCCTGATGCCGATCGACCCTGGGCGCGTGCTGTCGGCGACGATTCCCGACACGGAACACCGGTGGGACGTCGACGACGTGATCCTCTACCACCTGGGCATCGGTGCCGGAGTGCCTCCCACCGATCCGGGTGAACTCGAATACGCCTACGAGGCGAATCTGAAGGTGCTGCCGACGTTCGCCACGATCCCGATGTTCTCGTCCATGATGAACGTGCTCAACATCGATGGCCTCGACATCAACCCGGCCATGATCCTGCACGGCGAGCAGCGGATCGAGCTCCACTCCCCGATCCCGACGCACGCCGTGGTCCGCAACCGCGCGTCCGTGGCTGCCGTCTACGACAAAGGCAAAGGGGCCGTCGTCGTGTTGGAGATCATCTCCTCGGATGAAGACGGAGCGAGGCTGTTCACCAACCGGGCCTCGATCTTCGTGCGCGGCGAAGGGGGATTCGGGGGCGAATCCGGCCCCGAGCCAGGCAACCAGCCACCCGAGCGGGAGCCGGACCACGTGGTCGAGCGTGCCACCCTCCCGCAACAGGCACTCCTCTACCGACTCTCCGGTGACAAGAACCCGCTGCATGCCGATCCCGCCTTCGCCGCCTTCGGTGGCTTCGACCGGCCGATCCTGCACGGGTTGTGCTCCTACGGAGTCGTCTGCAAGGCGGTCGTGGACACGGTGCTCGAAGGTCAGGTGGCGGCCGTCGGGAGCTTCGACGCCCGGTTCACGGGTGTCGTGTATCCGGGCGAGACGATCGTGACCCGCATGTGGCACGAGGGTGATCGGTGGATCGTTGCAGCACACACCGCCGAACGCGGGACCCCGGTCATCGCCAACGCGGCACTCGGCGTCCGCATCCCTTTATCGAAACGCCCGGTCGCCGACAGGACGGTCGTGGCTCGGCTGCACGACGTCCGATACTTCGCCAGACAACCGATCGTCGATCGGGGAGGCCGGACGTTCGCGTACGAGGTCCTCTTCCGTTCGGACCGTAGGGCGGCGGCGGCGGCCTTCACCGACGGCACGGCGGCAACGCGCGACGTACTCGCAGCTCTCGATCGGTACGGTGACGATCTCCTCGCGGGCCGGGTGGCGTACGTCAACCTCCCGCGGCAGGCCCTCGTCGACCGCCTCGTCCGCGACCTCGACCCGCGCCGCATCGGCTGTGAGATCCTGGAGGACGTCCGGCCCGATCCCGAGGTCGTGGTGGTGCTCGACGAACTGCGGACGTCGGGTTTCTCGGTGTCGCTCGACGACTTCGGTCCGGAGGCATCCCGACAGGGATTGGTGCCGTACGCCGACATCGTCAAGTTGGACATCCGCCAGTACGCAGTGCCGAACCTGCGACCGGTGGTCGTCCGATTGAAGGAGGGCGGCGCCAGGGTGCTCGCCGAGAAGGTCGAGTCGGTGGCGGACCTCGATGCATGTCACGAGGCGGGCTTCGACCTCTTCCAAGGCTACGCGGTGGGGAGGCCCGTGACCTTCCCGCTGCCGGCAACGCACCCGGAGCCTCTGCTGCGGCGCGTGTGGCGAGGTGTCGTCACGCCGGGGCGTGCCCGCGTGGCGGAGTCGTTCACGCCTTGATCAGCACCGGTGAGCCGACCGCGAGGAGCCTGGCCACCTCCAGCATCACCTCGTTGGGCAGCCGAACACAACCCAGCGATTGAGCCTCGCCGATCGAGTTGGGCCGATTGGTGCCGTGGATCCCGATGATCCCGTCGCCCCCGTTGAACTCGGTGACGGTGTCGGATCGAGCGGACAGACCGAACGCGTACGGGCCCCAGGGGCCGTTCGGGTTCGTGATCCGGACCGCATCGGTGACGAAGAACATCCCGGTGGGGGTGGGGGACGACGGTGATCCGACGCCGACGGCCGTCTCGAACACCACCTCCTCGTCCTCGAGGACCTGCAGGGTGCGGGCCTTCAGGTCGACGACGGCGTGGCGGAGAACGGCGAACTGCTCGACATCGGATGCGCGCACCCATCCCATCTCTCCGTTGGGACGGCCAGGGAGCATGACCTCGAGCCACTCGTCCTCCTGACCTAGGACGAGGACGACAGTCGGGGTCCCGAGGATCGTGTGCGTCTCGAGGGTTCGATACGGCTCGCTGTGACGAGGGCTCTCGAACACGTCGGTCGGTCCGTCGGTCAGCGCTGCCGTCCAGCGGGTGGCCGGGGCATCCGGTTCGATCGTGGTCGTCGTCGTGGCCGTGGTGGTCGTCGTCGTCGATGCCGTCGTGGTGGTCGTGGGGGTGGCCGTCGTGGTCACCACCGCTGCTGCAGCAGGGGAAGCCTCGAGATCGATGCTTCCGCAGCCCGTGATGGTGGCCACGCCCGCAAGGGCGAGCAGGAATTGCCGTGGCGAGAGTCGCACCAAGGGGAGGGTACTGCGATGGCCATCGGATACTCTGCGCACGTGTCTCGTATCGTCGTGACCCGCCGTCTCCCTGAGGAGTTCGCAGACGTGCTCGACGGCCTGGACGCCTGGGTGTGGGATGGACCGGGGCCGATGGAGCCGTCTGATCTACGTCTCCGGATGGCGGACGCCCACGGGGTTCTAACGATGATTCCCGATCGGATCGGGCCGGAGGAGATGCACCCCGACCTCAGGGTCATCTCCCAGATGGCGGTCGGCGTGGACAACATCGACGTGGCGGAGGCGACCAGGAGAGGAATCCCGGTCGGTCACACCCCGGGCGTGTTGACCGAGACCACTGCGGACACGGCGTGGGCCCTGCTCGCCGCCGCCGTCCGACGTCTACCGGAAGGGGCACGACACGTCGCGTCCGGGTCATGGGGACCCTGGGATCCTGGTCTCCTCCTGGGCGGGGACCTGCACGACTCGACGCTCGGCGTGGTCGGGCTCGGCAGGATCGGCGCGGCGGTCGCCCGACGGGCGGCCGGATTCGGTATGCGGCTCCTGTACTCCGGCCCCTCCCGCAAGCCGCTCCTCGAGTCACGGCTCGGGGTGGCCTACAGGTCCTTCCCCGACCTGCTGGCGGAGTCGGATCACGTCGTGATCACAGCTCCCCTCGACGACTCGACCTTCCATCTGTTCGACGAACATGCCTTTCGGTCGATGCAGGCCCATGCGGTGCTCGTCAACGTGTCCCGGGGTTCGATCGTCGATACCGACGCGCTCGTGGCCGCGCTCGCCAACGGTGAGATCGCCGCGGCCGCCCTCGATGTGACCGATCCGGAGCCGATTGCCGCCGACCACCCGCTGGTGGCATTGCCCAACTGCCTGGTGGTACCCCACATCGGGTCCGCCAGTCGCCGCACCCGGAGGGCGATGGCCCGTATCGCGGTCGACAACCTCCTGGCGGGAATGGACGGACGCCGGCTCCCGCACTGCGTCAACCCCGAGGTCTACGGCTGACCGGGGATGATGGCCAGGAGTGTTCCCTGGCGCACGGTCACCGTGGCGTGCTCGCCTGAGAATTCGTTGCTGACGCCGAGGCTGCTCCCGGACGACAGCGTGGCGTCCGTCAGCGGCCACCGCAGACCGGAGGTCGTCACTCCGTGGGCACTCCCTCCCACCGGGACCAGCGAGACCTTCTCTCCCGGATCACCCGTCAGGCGGGTGGTGGCATGCACCACGTGGATCTCGGCCGACCCGGCCCGCCACTCGACCTCGACGGTGGGCGGCAGGGTCGTGAGGACGAGCGCGTTGGCCAGGAAGTGGTCGAGACGACCACCGTGCCCGCCGACGACCACGATTCGGTCCGGTGCCCGGCCCACCGCGCTGCGCAGCGCCAACTCCAGGTCCGTGGCGTCCTTGGCCACGGGATGGCGTTCCAGGTGGCCGTCGAACCGGTCGAGCGCCTCCTCGCTGACACTGTCGAAATCGCCGACGACGACATCGGGTCGGAGTCCGAGTGCCTCGGCGTGATCGAGCCCGGAATCGGCCGCCACCACGAGGTCCGGCGACGGGAGCCCTTCCAGCGCATCGGCCGGAACCGGATCGCCGCCGGTGATCACGAAGATCGTCGTCATCGCAGGTGGCGCTCCAGCCACTCCGTCACCTCTCCGTACCAGTGGATGGAGTTCGCCTTCGAGAGAATCCAGTGGTTCTCCTGCGGGTAGTGGACCAGCCGGGACTCGACGCCCTTCGCCTGCAGGATCCCGTACAGCTCGAGGCCCTGGGTGACGGGCACGCGGTAGTCGCGTTCCCCGTGGATCACCAGGGTCGGGGTGGCGTAGCCGGCGGCGTGGGCGGCCGGACTCCATCGGTTCACTCGTGGCAGGTCCTCCCAGACCTCGGCACCGTACGCGTGCGCCCTTCCCGACGTGATGTCGCTGGCGTACATGCCGGGAAGGTCTGTGACGGCGGCATGGGCGATCGCGCAGCGGTAGCGGTCGGTCTGTGACGTCAGCCACGCCACCATGTATCCCCCGTACGAGCCACCGGCTATTGCCATCCGCCCCGGATCCGCCACACCGAGAGCGACGAGATGGTCGGTGGCGTTCTCGATGTCGGTGGCGGGGAGGTCGCCCCACTCGCCGCGGATGCACTCGGCGAACTCCTGGCCGAATCCCGTCGATCCGTGGAAGTTCACGAGTGCCGCCACGCGCGAGTCGCCGCAGAACACGGCTGCATTCCAGCGCCAGTGCCACGTGTCCCCGAACGAGCCGTGAGGACCGCCGTGGATCATGTGTACGAGTGGGGACGGTGACGGCACGTCTTCGGGGCGGACCAGCCATCCCTGGATCTCGGCTCCGCGGGCCCCCGTGAATCGGATCTCCTCGACGCGCGGTAGGACGACGTCGGCCAGCATCGGGGCCGTGAATCGAGTCAGGGGACTCCGCTCGCTGCCGTCGACGATGACCACTTCCGGGGGTGACGTGAGGGAATCGTGAACGGCCAGGATCCGTCCGTCGGTCAGCCGTAGGGGACCGGACAATGTGCCCGCACCACCGATGCGGGCCGGGTCCCCGCCGTCGAGCGCGAGGGTCCAGAGCGGCTGGCTGCCTTCGTCCTCCGCCACGAGGACCACGCCGACCTCGTCCACGATCCACTCGGACGGACTTCGATCCCACCCCTCGGTCAGTTCGACCGCCTCTCCGGTGCCCCGGTGCCTGCTCATCAGCCGTACCCGGTCTGCATAGAAGTGCCGGTCGACGGTCTCTCCGTACACGAGTGCCGCGCCGTCGGGTGTGTAGCGGGGTGCCGAGACATGGCCTGTGGCGGCGGGCGTCACCTCCGACACGGTGGCGGTTGCGACGTCGACGGTGAAGAGGGACCACCGCAGATCGCGGTGCGGGGGAGTGGACACGTCGAGACAGACCGCCACCTCGGAGCCGTCGGGAGCGATGTCGACGTCACTGGTCGGATCCGTCGTGTTGTCCCAGCGCATCCAGCGGGTGCTGGTCGGGGTCAGATCGATCGGTTCGGACCCCGGCTCGACGATGAACAGGTGCGGGATCCGGCCCTCGGTGAGCCATCGGTCCCAGTAGCGGAACACGGCCACCTCCGTGGTGCGGACGCGAGCCTCGCGCTCAGCTCGTTCGTCTCGTACTCGGCCCGTCCCCTCGATGGTCGGGGAGTCGGCGAACACGTCGGCGATCGCCAGCAGCCGCCGGGAGTCGGGGAACCAGCGTGCGCCGATCACCCCGAGTGGTAGGTCCGTGATCGCAGCCGCCTCCCCGCCGTCGAGCGGCATCACGTGAACCTGCGGCCGCCCGTCGATGCGGCGCAGGAACGCCAGCCTGCTTCCGTCCGGGCTCACGGAGGGCTTGGTGGCCGACGCGTCGGGGGAGGTCAGCGGCTTGGGCTCGCCGCCGTCCAGCGGGATCCTCCACACACGGGTCACCCCGGACTCGCCCTCGTGGGTCGTGACGGGTACCACGACGACGTCTGCGCCCGCCGCGGGCGCGCCGACCCTGGGGATGCTCCACATGGTTTCGGGGGTGAGGGGGAGTGCCATGCGGCGAATGTACCGCTCCGACCGTCGCGGGACCCGGGTCGAGGTGGCGGCTATCTTCCGCGATGTGCGATCTCTCACCGTGCTCACGTCGGGCGGCGATGCTCCCGGGATGAACGCCGCGATCCAGGCCGTCGTGAAGATCGGAGCGAGCCGTGGCCTCGACGTACTCGGCGTCGAGCGAGGCTACGACGGGCTGATCGATGGCCACACCCGGCGGCTGACCCAGCAGCTCGGGGATGCCGTGATCCCCGAGGCGAGCGTCGACGGCATCGGCCCGCTGGGAGGGACCGTGCTCGGCTCGAGCCGCTCGTCCCGCTTCCTGTCGGCTGAACATCGAGCGGTGGCCGCCGCCAACCTCCGGGCGTGGGGAAGTCAGGGTCTGATCGTGATCGGCGGGAATGGGTCGATTGCCGGGGGTCATGCGCTGGCGCAGGAGTGCGAGATCCCGGTCGTCGCCATTCCGGCGTCGATCGACAACGACATCGGCCTCACCCGCGAGTCGATCGGTGTGGACACCGCGCTGAACACCATCGTCGACGCATGTGACCGGATATCCGACACCGCACGCTCGCATCATCGGGCCTTCATCGTCGAGGTCATGGGTCGCGACTCGGGATACCTGGCGATGGCCTCGGCGGTCGCGACGGCGGCCGACGCCGTGCTGCTGCCAGAGCAGTCCCGCACCTACGACGAGATCGTCGAAGGTGTGGCGTCCTGTATCCGTCACAGTTTCTCGGAGGGACGTGGCAAGCGTCGGGTGCTGATCATCAAGGCGGAGGGTGTCGACATCCCCACGCACCTCTTGGTGGACGAGGTGTCTGCCGAGGTGTCGGACATGGACGTGGACGTCCGGGGGACGGTGCTGGGCCACCTGGTGCGGGGCGGCAACAGCTCGTTTCGGGATCGCCTCATCGCCGGCCGATTCGGGCTGGTGGCCGTCGAGTCGGTGCTGGCGGGTCGCACGGATCTGATGGTCGGATGGAACCTGACCGACATGGGCGAGGCCACCTCCGACAACTTCGTCCGGCTCTTCCCGATCGCAGACGTCCTCGAGGAAACGGCGGCGCTCCTCGACGGAACCAGCAGCATCGCTCGCGACCGCATCGTGCGGATGGAGAAGATCCAGGGCGTGCTCTCCCTGTGAGTTCCTCCGGGTCAGTCGACGACGACCCGGATACTCTCCATGGCGGTGCGAAGGATCTCCTCGACTTCATCGGGTCGACGGCGTCGGGCGAACACGAACCCGAGGTAGCGGTCCCCCTCCGGCGGCGGCGCCACCCACGACCCGACAGGTGCGGTGATCTCGACGGACGTCACCCCCGGGAGTGCTCTCGTCTCGTCCACGCCGGTGACGGCTCGCAGGACGCCGGCTCGGGGAATCGGGATCATCAGGACGCCCGAGGCGTCGGTCTCCCGCCGCAGCGATGTCTTCCGCAATCCCAGGGCGTGCCGCAGCACCATCGTCTCGAGGGGTGCGCCGAGCAGCCCGAACCGCAATGCTCGCCCGCACAGGCCGCCGATCGTGCGGCCGGCGATCTCGATCACGAGCGGTCGGCCGCGCTCGATGCGCAGTTCGGCGTGGATCGGACCTTCCGTCAGGCCGAGGGCTCGCACCGCCGAGGCCGTGACTCGCTCCACCTCGGCCAGCACTGATCCGTCATGCCGCGAGGGGGTCACGAAGATCGTCTCCTCGAACGCCGGCCCCGTCATCGGAATCGGCTTGTCGAGGATCGCCAGCACCTCGACTTCGCCCTCCCAGACGATGCCCTCCACAGACACTTCCGGCCCGTCGACGTATCGCTCCACCAGGAGCGGCCCATCCGGGTCGCGTCCGGCCGCCGCCACGATCCGGCGTATTCGTTCGACCGTCGGGGCGGCGTCGCCGGGCTCGTCCACTCGAAGCACGCCGCGTCCGGCGCTCAGCATCGGCGGCTTGATCACCACTGGTCCCCCGAACCCGGCCACGACCGCCGCCGGATCGTCGTCTGCCGCCAGCACCAGGAACTCCGGCTGTGGGACTTCGCCGGAGGCGAGAAGACGCCGGGCGGCCAGCTTGTCGAGGGTGACAGCCGCGGCGGCCGGGGGTGAGGCGGTCAACCCGAGCAGCTGGGAGGCGCGGGCGGCGATCTCCACGCCTGCGTCGTCGGCCGCCACGATCGCATCGACCGGTGTGCGGGCGGCCAGGTCCGCCACCGCTTCCGCGGACGCGACCGGGTCCCCACAGTCGATCCGAACGAAGCCGTCGTCCGGTCGCAGCGGCGGCCTTTCCTCGGAGGCGATGGACAAGTCGATGGAGAGGGCATCGGCGGCCGCCACGAAGTCGGCCGCCCGATAGGAATCGTTCGGGACGATCACGAGGACTCTCGGCACGAGCCGAACGCTAGAGGACACTTCGGGGTTGGCAGGCGCCATGAGTACCATGTGGCCGATGTCAGACCCCACCGTGCTCCGAGTCGCAGACGACGCCCTGGAGATGATCCTGTCGCTCCGCGAGCAGGAGCCGGGCGACGAGGAGTACGGGCTGCTGGTCGAGGTCACCGGAATTCGGGCCGGGCAGTTCCAGTACGAGTTGAGCTTCAGCCCCGTGGGCGACGCCGGCGAGGGCATGCGAGTCGAGCGGCACGGGGACCTCCCGATCATCCTGCGGGACGAGGACGTGGAGAAGCTGGAGGGATCGTCGCTCGCCATGACCGAACAGGGTTTGGCGATGAACAATCCCAACACGCCGTCGTCGCCGACGATGGCGGCGGGAGCGCCGCCACCGGGCGAGCTCACCGGGCCGTTGGCGGACCAGATCCAGCAGGTGCTCACCGAGCAGATCAACCCTGCGATCGCCGGGCACGGCGGTGCGGCCGAACTGGTCTCGGTCGACGAGACCGTGGTGTACATGCGTCTGGCGGGCGGCTGCCAGGGATGTGGGATGGCTGCGGTCACGCTGCGGCAGGGGATCGAGCGGATCCTCAAGGAAGCGATCCCCGAGATCACCGAGATCGTCGACGTCACCGACCATGCCGGTGGCGAGAACCCCTACTACCAGGCGGCCAAGAAGTAGTCGCGTGGGGTTCACCCGCGCCGAGCTCGAGGCGTATCGTGACGCCACCGTGGCCGATCTCGTCGGTCGGGCTCCCCGAGTGGTGTTCGTCGGCATCAACCCCGGACTGTGGACTGCGGCGACCGGGACGCATTTCGCCCACCCCGGGAACCGGTTCTACCCGGCCTTGCGGCGCGCAGGAATCATCGAACGGGAGATCGACCGTTCCGCAGGGATGAGCGACGAGGACCGTGCTCACCTGATCGGCCGGGGTGTCGCCATCACCAACCTGGTGATGCGGGCGACGGCGCGGGCATCCGAACTCGACCGTGACGAACTGCGCGCCGGAGGCGGGATCGTGCGTGACAAGGTGCGGCGCTGGAGTCCGCGGGTGGTGGCGTTCGCCGGTATCACTGCCTTTCGGCAGGCGTACGACCTCCCCCGGGCGACGGCTGGACGACAACCTGAGAGCTGGGACGACACGGAGGTGTGGGTGGTCCCCAACCCGAGCGGCCTGAACGCCCACGAGACGATCGACTCGCTGGCCGAGGCATATGCGGAGGCGGCACGAGCGGCGGGCATCCTGGTGTGAGCGAGCCCACCGAGCGCCAGGTTCTGTACGGCCTCGTGGCTGCGGCGTGGTTCGCGGTGGTGGGCGTGTTGGCCGGAGTCTCGGCGAGCGTCGGACTCTCGCCTGTGTGGTGGACGGCCGGGTTCGCCATCGTGTGGCTGGCGGCCCTCGTGGCGGGGGCGCGAACGTGGCGGCGCACCGGTCGCCTGCTGCTGCTCTCCTCCGGCGTCTTCATCGTGTGGGCGGTCGGGACGCTCCTCACCCGCTAGGGCCAGGTTGACTGGCCGCATGGAACCGTATTCACTGGCCCGATGGCCCGAGTGACGATCGAGAAGGTGGCGGAACGGGCGGGAGTGTCGGTCGCCACCGTGTCCCGGGCCCTGCGCGGGCTCCCGAATGTGTCCCCTGCGACCAGGGACCGGGTCGTCCGGGTGGCCGAGATGCTCAACTACCGCCCGGATCCGAACGCCGCTCGGCTCGCCGCCGGACGCACTCGCACCATCGCCGTCGGCGTCGTGTCGATCCCCATCTGGTACACAGGACAGGTCGTGGCCGGGATCGAGGCGGTGCTCACGAGTCACGGATACGACCTCACACTCCTTCTCGTGGCTGACGACCTGATGCGCTCGCGGGCTCTCGGCGACGTGGGTGGTGGCGTCTCCAAGCGTGCGGACGGGGCGATCATCGTCGACCTCGTTCCGACCGAGCCCGAACGTCGGTTGCTGGAGGAACAGCGACTGCCGTGGGTGATGGTGGGCGCCGACTGTCCCACCATCGACTCGGTGTTGATCGACGAGGTGCAAGGCGCCACCGCTGCCGCCCGGCACCTCATCGATCTCGGGCACACCTCGATCGGTCTCATCTCGGGGGGCCCGTCCGTGTTCGAAGCATCGAGCCTTCCCCTTCGCCGGGAGGGTTTCCTCCAGGCCATCGGTGACGCCGGGTTGCGCTTCGACCCGCGGTTCGAACGGGTGGGCGACTTCTCGTCGCTCGGCGGCTACGAGGCGATGCGCACGATCCTCTCTAGTCCGGACCATCCGACGGCTGTGTTCGCAATGTCCGACGAGATGGCGATGGGAGCGATGCGGGCGTGTCACGAGCGGGGACTGGCCGTCCCAGGCGACGTGTCGGTCGTCGGATTCGACGACGTCGATTGGGCATTCGCGGTCGGGCTCACCACGGTGCGGCAGGACGTCGTCCAGCTCGGCGCCGTTGCGGCGCGCCTGATGATCGACCGACTGGAGGGGTCTCGGTCCGAGCGTCGGCTCGTCACACTGCCCACGGAACTGATCGTGAGGGACTCCACCGCCGCTCCGAATTGACGACTCAGGCGGGGCGGGCCCTCCACGCCGCGAACTCGTCGGCGAATCCGAGCAGCAGGAGAGGGATGAGGCCGCCGGTGAACACTCCGGCCGGAGTGAGGAAGACCAGCAGGGCGAAGGTGTACACGACGCCTATCGCCGTGAATGCCAGCCGCCACTTCAGGACGTCGGGCACGTCGGGCCGGCTCAGAGTCAAGGCACCGCCGACGCCGAACCCGGCCGTGGCGCCGAGCACCGGGGCGAGGAGACCGACCGACAGGCCCAAGAGGAGGAGCAACCCCATCGCCCGGAGCACGGCGCGTCCCATGTCGGGGTTGCGGGAGGCGAATGCCACGGTGACGAAGACGAACGGTGCGACGGCCAACCCGATCCCGACGAGTCCCCCGTCGATCGCCGCCGGGTCACCCGGGCCAACGACGAAGGCGGCGGCGTACGGGAAGTAGCTGAACATCATCACCACCGTGCCGAGGGTGATGGCGAACCAGGTACGCCGCCGTCGGCCGAGGAGGAGGTCGTCCGGCGAGGCCTACCCCTTGACGGAGCCGGCGGTGAGACCACGCACGAAGAACCGCTGCAGTGCGAAGAACACCACCAACGGGACGATCATGGTCACGAAGGCTGCGGCCGGCAGCAGGTTGAGGGCGCCCTCGCCTCGTCCCGCCAGGTCCGCCAGTTCCACCGTGAGGACACGAGATTTCGGCTCGATCCCGAGGAACACCAGAGCCACCAGATAGTCGTTCCAGATCCAGAGGAACTGGAAGATGGCGAATGACGCCAGCACCGGGACCGAGAGCGGGACGATGAGGCGCCAGAAGATCGTGAAGTGGTCGGCGCCGTCGATCTGCGCCGATTCGATGACCGATCCGGGCAGCGAACCCATGTAGTTGCGAAGCAGATACACGGCGAGCGGGAGGCCGAATCCCGCATGGGCGAGCCACACGGCCGGGAACGTGCCGGTCACGTCGATGCTGGTGTAGATGCGCAGGATCGGAATCAGCGCCATCTGCAGCGGGACGACCATCAGCCCGACGACGGTGACGAACATCAGGTTGCGGCCCGGGAAGTCCATCCAGGCGAAGGCGTAGGCGGCGAAGGCGGCGATCGTGATCGGGATCACCACCGACGGGATCGTCACCGCCACCGTGTTGGCGAAGGCGTTGGAGAAGCCCCGCTCCAGGACGGTCTGGTAGTTCCCCAGCGTCCAGGTGGCGGAGTCGAAGAAGTCGCCGAAGATCGTCCACCATCCCGCTCGGCGGACCGACTGGGCCTCCCGGAACGAGTTGATCAGCAAGCCGATCGACGGGATCGACCACAGGAGGGCTATCAGCCCGACGACCAGGTAGACAGGCAGGTTGCCGATCCCGCCCCGCTTCTGGTCGGCGGGGGGCGGGGCCACGACGGCGTCGGTGGATGCAGTCATCTGATCGCCTCCTCCGCTTGGAACCGTTTGACGTTGATCACGAGGATCGGGACCACGGCGATGAACAGGAGCACGGCGAGGGCGGCGCCGATGCCGTTGTTGCGGTTGGTGAAGAACTCCTGGACCATCTGCTGGGCGACGACGGCGGTGCCGTCCCGCCCGCCGGTCATGACCCAGACGATGTCGAAGACCTTCCAGGTCGTGATCAGCACGGTGGTCCACACCACCACGATCGTCGAGGCGATCGAGGGAATCACCACGTTGCGGAACACCTTCCACTCGCTGGCGCCGTCGATCCGCGCAGCCTCCAGGAGGACCTCCGGGACGCCCTTGATGGCGGAGGAGAGGATGACCATCGAGAAACCCGTCTGCAGCCAGATGAGGATGACCATGAGGAACAGGTTGTTCCACAGAGGCTGGGACAACCACGAAATCGGATCGGCCCCGAACGCCACCCGGATGGCATTGAGGATGCCGATCTGCTCACCGAAACCCTCCGGTCGGAAGGCGAACACGAAGGTCCACACCACGCTGGCACCGACGAACGAGATGGCCATGGGCAGGAAGATCAATGACTTGGCGATCGACTCCGGGATCGGCGAGAGCTTGTCGGCGAGGGTGGCGAAGCCGAGTCCGACCAGGACCGCCACCGCCGGGACGAGGATCACCCACAGCAGCGAGTTGCGGATCGCCACCAGGTAGAAGCTCTCCGTGAAGATCCGTTGGTAGTTGTCGAACCCGACGAAGGCGGTGCTGCGGTTGTTCTGGAAGCTCAGGATGGTCGTGTTGACGGCCGGGTACACGAGGTAGAAGGTGAGGAGGGTCATCGCCGGCCCGACGAAGGCGAATGGTCGGATGGCGGCCGCCATCCGCTCGGGCAGCAGGCCGAGCGACCGATCCACGGCCCAGAACAGCGCCCACACGCCGCCGATGCCGACGACGACCGCCACCAGCACCTGCCACACCTTGCTCACGCTCTCGTCCCGCAGGAACTCGAACGAGAAGAAGAACACGACCGCCACGGCGGGGATGACGAGTGTCGAGGCGAACCTCACCAACCAGACGAGGGGGCCCTTGGCTGGCGGAGCATCGACGCTGCTGGGGGCGCCGGTCTCGATGTCGTCTTCGAAGACGGGTGGCGTCGCCATCCGGAGTCCCTCCCTGTGACGTGCGAGCGAAACCTAGCAAGCCGATCGATGCCGCGCCGTACGCGACGGAGGGGCGGTCGTGGTGACCGCCCCTCCGCGGGTTCGTCAGTGGGTTTCGAGTTCTACGAGGGCCAGCTCGCCTCGATCTCGTCCACTACTTGCTGACTCGACTTCTGACCGCGGGCCCAGTCGACCATGCCGGTCCAGAACGAGCCCTGGCCGACGGATGCCGGCATCAGGTCCGATGCGTCGAATGCGAACGTGTTGGCGCCCAGGGCCTCGGTCACCGATGCCGCGAACGCCTTGCCCGAGTCTGTGTCGTAGCAGTTCGGATCCACGTCCTTGTGGCCCGGGAGCCGTTCGACACCGTCGACACCGTGGCCGCCGAACGGGGCGATCCCGCCGCCGTTGGGTGAGGCCAGGGTGCACTGCCAATCCGGCGAGATCCAGTCGCGGATCACCTGGATGATCTCGTCGCTGCCGTCGAACACGATGATCGTGTCACCGCCACCCATGGCCCCGCCGTTGCCGTCGATGGACGGGAACGGGAACACCCGGATGTTGTCCTCGTCGCCCGGCTCGAAGTCCGGCTGGTCGACGAAGAAGTTGGAGATGAACGAACCCTGCTTCAGCATCAGGCATCCCGGCGGATCCTGGAACAACGGTCCCGGGGAGTCCTGGAATGCCACGTCGGGCACGTTCTCGTGGCCACCGAGCACGAAACCGTCGGCGAAGAACAGCTCACCGAAGGTCTCGAACGCCTCCAGCACCGCAGGATGGTTGAACGGGATCTCGTGGTTGAACCACTGGGCGTAGGTCTCGCCGCCGGCCTGGCGGACGAGGATGTCCTCGATCCAGTCGGTGCCGGGCCATCCGGTGGCACCGCCGCTCCCGAACCCGAAGCACCACGGCGTCATGCCGTCGTCCACGATCTGCTGGCTCAGGGCGAGCATGTCGTCCCACGTGTCGGGGATCTCGTAGCCGTTGGCCTCGAACGTCGGAGCGTGATAGAAGACGATCGACTTGAAGTTCGGGAACCATGGGATGCCGTAGTGCTGCCCGTCGGCGCACAGACCGAGGTCCATCCAGAACTTCGAGTGGTTGGCCTCCATCTCGCCGATGTCGAAGCCCATGTCCTCCAGCGACACCAGCGCTCCCTCGTCTGCGAACTCGCAGATCGATCCGGGCTGAGGCGTGAACGCGACCGCGGGCGGGTCACCACCGTCGACTCTGATCCGCAGCTGCGACTCGAAGTCGTCGGATCCGGTGAACGTGATGTCCGTTCCCTGCTCGGCGTTGTACACGTCGATGAAGCCCTGCAGCGCTTCGCCCTCGACTCCGGTGGGTGCACCGAAGAGCGTGAACGACGCTCCGCTCACGTCGTCGTCGCCCGAGTCACCTCCGCAGGCAGCCACGACCATTGCCAGCACTGCTACAAGTGCCAGCCATTTCGCTCGTCTCATGCTCTCTCTCCTCTCGAGGTTCTGTGAGGGAGGCTCGGTCCAACGAACCTCG
>DATHWB010000126.1:0-7799 GCA_035460965.1 Acidimicrobiia bacterium | reverse complement strand
TGTTTGGCACCGGCCATCGCACCGTTGCACTGGAACTGGGCGAGTTCCGGTCGCTGAGAAGGCACCACCTCGCCCAAGACAGGGTCGAGGCCGACGCCCGAGAACGCCTCGGAGAAGAGAGTCGAGAGATCGGAGAGCAAGGACATCGACGGCGAGGATAGGGCCGTCCCGCCGCCCCCTCCCTGCCGGCCGGTGAGGGGTCAGAAGGCGACCAGCTCCCTGACTCGGGCGGCGATGCCCGCAGGCGTGGGGTAGAGCATGTCCTCCAGCGATTCGGCAAAGGGCATGGCGGGGACGTCGGGAAGGGCGTACCGCTTGATGGGGGCGTCCAGCCACATGAAGGCCTTGTCGGCGATCTGAGCCGCGATCTCGGCGCCGAAGCCGACGAACTCGTTGTCTTCGTGGACGATCAGGACCCGGCTGGTCTTGCGGACGGATGCCTCGATCGTCGGCCAGTCGAGTGGCTTGAGCGAGCGCAGGTCGATGACTTCCGCCTCGATCCCCTCTGCGGCGAGCATCGCCGCCGCTTCGACGGCGAAGTGCGCCATCGCCCCGTAGGCGATGACGGTGGCGTCCGAACCGGTGGTGCGGAGGGCGGCCGAGCCGAGCGGAACGATGTGCTCGCCTTCCGGGTACGGACCCTTCCCGAGGCGGTAGAGCTTCTTGGGCTCGAGGAACAGCACCGGGTCAGGGTCGTCCACCGCCGAGAAGAGCAGTCCTTTGACGTCGGCGGGAGTGGACGGCACCACGACCTTGAGACCGGGCACGTGCGCGTAGAAGGCCTCGACGGACTGGGAGTGGTACAGCGCTCCGTGGATGCCGGCGCCGAACGGGGTGCGGATCGTGATGGGACACGTCCACCGTCCGTTCGACCGGTAGTGGACCCTCGCCGCCTCCGACACGATCTGGTCGAACGCCGGGTGGATGTAGTCGGCGAACTGGATCTCGGGGATGGGGCGTCGACCGGCCGCCGCCATGCCGATCGCCGCCCCGATGATCGAGGACTCTGCCAACGGCGTGTTGAAGCACCGTTCCCGTCCGAAACGCTCGCTGAGTCCGACCGTCGCCTTGAACACCCCACCCTTCTCGCCTCCCACGTCCTCACCGAACACGACGGTGTCGTCGTAGGCGGCCATAACCTCGTGCAGCGCCCGGTTCACGGCGGTGATGAGGTTCACCTGCTCGCCTTCGGGGATCGGCGTGACGTCGGTTGTGGCCTCGCCTGGTTCGATGACCCGGGCGTACACGTGGGAGTACGGGTCGGTCGACTGCGGCCGCGCTTCCGCCAGTCGCACCGCCTCGCTCAGTTCCGCGTCCAGTTCCTCCTCGACCGACCGTTCCGTGTCGTCGCTGAGGAGTCGCTCCTCGATCAGGTACTGCTTGATCGTCACCACGGGATCGTTGCGCCGCCACTCGTCGACTTCGGCCCGGGTGCGGTACAGGCGGTCGTCGTCGTCGGACGTGTGGGCGTAGTAGCGATAGGTCTCGGCTTCGATCAGGGTCGGGCCACCACCCTCCCGCGCCCGATCGACGGCGTCGGTCACCGCCCGGTAGACCATCAGGGGGTCGTTGCCGTCGATGAGGCGACCGGCGATGTCGTACCCGCGGCCGCGATCGGCGATCGATCCGGCGACCTCCTCCTCGCTCGGCACCGAGATGGCGTAATGGTTGTTCTCGATCACGAAGATGACCGGGAGGCGATGGATCCCTGCCCAGTTCATGGCCTCGTGCCAGTCGCCCTCGGAGGTGGAGCCCTCGCCGCCGTACACGACGACCACCCCCGGCCGGGAGGCCTGGCGGAGCCCGTGGGCGATCCCGACCGCATGGGGGTACTGGGTGCCGATCGGGGAGGACTGCGTGAACACCCTGCTCTTCTCGTCCGACCAGTGGTTGGGGATCTGGCGCCCGCCCGACATCGGGTCGTCCGCCCGAGCGAACGTGGCCAGGAACACGTCCAGCAGGGGGACTCCCCACGCCAGGGCCACGCCCATGTCCCGGTAGTAGGGAAGGACCCAGTCCACGTCCGGGTCGAGGGCCATCGCCGAGGCCACCTGGATGGCTTCGTGTCCCGAAGAGCCGACCACGAACGGAACGCGGCCCTGTCGATTGAGGGCGAACATCCTGTCGTCGACCTTGCGAGCCAGTCGCATCGTCCGGTACATGCGAATGACGTCGTCGTCGTCGAGGCCGAGGTCGCGATGGTGTACCTCCCGCCGCATCCACTCCATGTCGTGCTCCTCCTGGTCGGGTCGACCCGCGGACGTACGCCTGGGTCGCAGTGCGCACGGGCGAATCGACAGTCGTCACCCCGGGTGAGGGGACGGTTCACCGATGTCGGCGACCACTCTAAGGAACAACGGCCGTGCACGGGGCTGGCGACATTCCTAGGGTGCGCGGCGTGATCAAGACGTCACACCTCCGGGTCTTCCTCCCGGCAGAGCGGCTGGGGCCGCTCCCGGAGGCCGACCCCGTGACGTCCACCCCTCCCCGCGACGTCACCTTCGCCATTTCTGCGCTGCCGATGTCGGACGACGCCCTCGTGGCCGAGTGGAAGGGCCGTCGTTTCCTGTGCCCCCGCACCCCCCGACTGCGGATGCTGGAAGGAGTGCTGGCGGTGCGCCACGCCTACACGCACCTCGGGACGGGAGCCGTGATCCCCGAGCGGGTGGCGCTGGCCGCACGTGCCGAACTGGACCGCATCCATGCGGAGACCCCCGCTGCCCGCGCCCACATCCTCACCTCCGCCTGGCACGTCCCGATCCGCTGGTTCATCCCCTTTCTCAGCGCCAGCAAGGAGATCGTGGGGCGTGCGGGGACCGTCGGCGTGCGGTATCGATGCGGACAGCGCTCGGCGATGGCCGATCTCGACTGGGCGGTCGCGGTGCTGTCCGACGTCGAGCCGATGGAGCAGGTCGTGGGGGAGGTCCGGGAGCTGCGACGTTGGCTGGGTGAGTTCCCCACGACGTCGATGGTCGAGCTCGACTACGGCTCGGTCGCCTCGATGTTCACCGAGGCCGAGCTGGTGATGGACGACAGTGTCGACCAGCTGCGGGGGGCACTTCAGGCTCTCGAACGGGGGAACGTCGCCTCGGCGTTGCGCCGCTACGGGCGGGTGGTCGGACGTTGGGCGGGTTCGCTCGCCATCTCGGCATCGAACTGAGGCCCGCTTGCCGGTGGTCGATCGGCCTTGGGTATGCTCCTGCACCGATCGACGGCAGCACTCGACAGAGCCAGGGTCCGTGCCGGGGGTCGACGGGAGCGCCGGGAAGCCTGGTCGGCGATGTCTTCGAGCGTGGAGATGACGTGACGTCGATGAGCGAGCCGTCAGCGGTCCTGACAGCCCCGTGCGCGCACGAGGCTGCAACGGCGTGATCCTCGTCCTAGCCGTCCATGCCTTGGTGGCGGTCGCTGCCGTGATCTGGGGGGGCCGCCTCGGTCGACGGGTGCTCCTGCTGGGTGCGGTGGCCCCCGCGGCGGCTTTCGCATGGTTGCTCTCGACGGGCGGGGCACCGGTGGCCGAGACGTTCGAGTGGCTCCCTGCGCTCGGGCTCGACATCGACTTCCGTCTGGACGGCTTCGGCGTGTTGATGGTCGGCCTGGTGGGCGGTATCGGCGTGCTCGTCTTCGTCTACGCCTGGCAGTACTTCGGCGAGCGCGAGGGCCTCGGCCGTTTCACGATGTACCTGGTCGTCTTCGCCGGGTCGATGTTCGGGCTCGTCACCGCCGACAACCTGCTGCTCCTGTTCGTGTTCTGGGAGCTGACGTCCATCGCCTCGTACCTGCTCATCGGGTTCGACGACGAGACCGCGGCCGCCCGGGCGGGTGCGTTGCAGGCATTGCTGGTGACGGGTGCCGGTGGGCTGGCGATGCTCGGTGGCATCGTGCTCCTCGCCCAACAGGCGGGGTCGTATTCGATGGCCGCCATCCTCTCCGACCCGCCCTCGTCGAGCCTGGCGGGATGGGGACTGGCCCTCGTCCTGCTCGGCGCGTTCACGAAGTCCGCTCAGTTCCCGTTCCACTTCTGGTTGCCCGGGGCCATGTCGGCGGCGACGCCCGTGAGCGCGTTCCTGCATTCGGCGACCATGGTCAAGGCGGGGATCTACGTCGTGGCCCGCCTCGCCCCGGTCTTCGCCGTCACATTCGGTTGGTGGCGGCCGGTACTGGTGGCGGTCGGCCTCGTCACGATGCTGGTGGGCGGCTGGCGGGCCCTCGCCCAGCACGACATGAAGCTGCTGCTGGCGCAGGGGACGGTGTCACAGCTCGGCCTCATCATGGTCCTGGTGGGGGCGGGCATCCCCGAGCTGACATTCGCCGGTATGGCGATGATCCTCGCACACGCCGTGTTCAAGGCGGCGCTGTTCATGGTCGCCGGAGTGGTCGACCATCAGGCGCACACTCGCGACATCCGTCGTCTCACCGGTCTCGGTCGGGCGCTTCCGGTGACGGCTGCCATCGCCATGATCGCCACCGCCTCGATGGCGGGGGTGCCGCCCTTGCTGGGCTTCGTCAGCAAGGAGGCCGCACTCGAAGCCCTCGTGCACGAACCTTCGTGGTGGATCGCCACGATGGGAGTGGTGATCGGGTCCGCTCTGACCGCCGCCTACGGGCTGCGCTTCGTCTGGGGATCGTTCTGGACGAAGCCGCAGGGCACGATCGAGCACCCCGTCGGTCCCGATGTCCCGCGTCCCACCGTCGCGTTCGTGGGACCTCCGCTCCTGCTGGTGGTGGTGACCGTCGTGGCCGGCTTGGCTCCGGCCATCGTCGACGGCCTGGTCGTCGGCGCGTCGGAGGCGGTCGACCCGGCCGCGGGCGGATACCACCTGGCGCTCTGGCACGGATTCGGGCTTCCGCTGGCGCTGTCGGGGGCGGCGCTCCTCGGGGGGTGGGCTCTCTGGAAGCGACCGCTTCCGAGGCTGCGAGCCGTGACCTCCCGAGCGCCGGACGCCACCCGTGTGTACTCGTCCACCGTTTCCGGACTGACCCACACGGCCGACCGCGTCACGGCCTTCATGCAGAACGGATCCCTCCCGGTGTACCTCGGTGTGATCCTGTTGGTGACCGTGGTCGTGCCCGGGACGTTCCTGTTCCGTCACGGTGCGTTGCCGGCAGACCTGGTCTTCGCCGAGTCGCCGTTGCAGACCGTGGCGGCAGCGCTCGTCATCGGGGCGTCGATCGGCACGGTGCTGGCGTTCCGGCGGCTGGGAGCGGTCCTGTTCCTCGGGGCGGTGGGTTACGGCGTGGCCGTGCTCTTCGTCATCCAGGGCGCTCCCGACCTGGCGCTGACCCAACTGCTGGTGGAGACCCTCACCCTGGCGCTGTTCATCCTCGTGTTGCGGTTGCTGCCCAACCGCTTCGAGGACGTGGAGTCGCGAATCCGTCGATTCGGCCGGCTCGGCATCGCCGGCGGGGTCGGTCTGCTGGCCGGCGGCTACGCACTGTGGGCGTCATCGGTTCCAGGGGTGCAGTCCTCGGCCGGCGAGTACCTGGCGCGGTCCCTTCCCGACGGCGGCGGCGAGAACGTCGTCAACGTCATCCTCACCGACTTCCGCGCCCTGGACACCCTCGGCGAGATCACGGTGCTGGCGGTGGTGTCCCTCGGAGCGATGGTGCTGATTCGGGCGCGGCGGCCCGACGGGGAGGAGGAGGCGCCCGAGGAAGTCGCGGCCGAGCAGGCGTTGGAGGAGGAACCGTCGTGATCAACCGGTCCTTCGTGCTCGAGGTTCTCATCGACCTGGTGGTCCGTACGGCCTTCGTGTTCTCGCTGTTCCTCCTGTTCTCCGGTCACAACGCCCCCGGCGGCGGGTTCATCGCCGGGTTGGTGGCGGCGATCGCGGTGGTCCTGCGCTTCATCGCCGGCGGACGCCAGTGGGTACAGGACGTCCTCCCCGCCCGTCCCGAGGTGCTGTTGGGTGTGGGTCTCGCCATCGCACTGGGAACCGGCGTCCTCGGCTGGGTGTGGGGCGGGTCGTTCCTCGAGTCCACCAAGTGGGAGATGGACCTCCCGATCCTCGGCCTCGTCAAGGCGACGTCCGCCCTCCCGTTCGACATCGGGGTCTTCATCGTGGTGGTCGGCCTCGCCACCGCCATGCTCTCGGCCCTGGGTGAAGGGGAGGACCCGGAATGAGCCTGGTCCTGGCGATAACGGTCGGGGTGCTCTACGCCGCCGGGGCGTACCTCCTGATGCAGCGAAACCTCAGTCGGATCGTGATCGGGCTGGCGGTGCTCGGTCACGGGGCCAACCTGCTGCTCCTGATGGCCGGGGGTCGTGCCGGGAGGGCTCCGATCCTCGGCGAGGACGGCGGCACGTACGCCGACCCGCTTCCTCAGGCTCTGGCGCTCACTGCCATCGTGATCACGTTCGGGGTGAGTGCCTACCTGCTGGCGCTGGCCTACCGGAGTTGGCTGACGACGAGGTCCGACGAGGTCGAGGACGACGTCGAGGACCGGCGGATCGCCGAGACGGCCTCGGCGGCTGCTGCTGCGGCGGAGCGTCGTCGGGAGCGCGAGGGGGAATCCCGGTGAACGCGGTCCTCCCGATCGTGATTCCGCTGGGTGCGGCTGCGATGACACTGCCTCTCGGGCGGGTCCCGCGGTTTCGCCAAGCCGTCGGGGTGGGGGCACTGCTCGCCACCATCGCCGCCTGCGTGGCACTGCTGCTGCAAGTGAACGACGGCTCGGTCCTCGTGTCGCGGATGGGAGGCTGGGAACCGAGCGTCGGCATCGTGCTGGTCGTGGACCCGTTCGCAGCGATCATGCTCGTCGTCTCCGCGGTCATGCTGCTGGCCGTACTCGTGTACGCCATCGGAAGCCCCAAGACCGACGTCGGTGGATCCTTCTTCCTGCCCATCTACCTCGTTCTGGCCGCCGGGGTGTCCGCCTGCTTTCTCACCGGCGACCTCTTCAACCTGTTCGTCGCCTTCGAGATCACGCTGACCGCCAGCTACGTCCTCATCACGTTCGGTGGCTCCCGTGCCCAGGTGCGCCACGGGATGACTTACATCGTCATCAGCCTGTTGGCGTCGACGCTCTTCATCACAGCCGTGGGACTCACCTACGCCGCCACCGGAACCGTCAACATGGCGGAGTTGGCGGTGCGGCTGGGTGACATCGACCCGGCACTGCGGTCCGGGCTGGGATTCCTCTTCCTGGTGGTGTTCGGGATCAAGGCCGCCATCTTCCCTCTGTTCTTCTGGCTGCCCGACTCCTATCCGGCGGCCGTCTCACCGGTGACGGCGATCTTCGCCGGGCTCCTCACCAAGGTGGGCGTCTACGCCACGATCCGTTCACAGACGCTGCTGTTCGGCGACGGTGCTCCTTCCACCGTCCACCTCGTCGTCGCCGCCCTCACGATGCTGACCGGGGTGCTCGGGGCCATCGCCCAGGACGACGTCAAGCGCATCCTCAGTTTCCACATCATCAGCCAGATCGGGTACATGATCTTCGGTCTGGGTCTGTTCACCATCGCGGGACTGGCCGCCACCGTCTTCTACGTCGTCCACCACATCATCGTGAAGACCACCCTGTTCCTGGTCGGCGGGCTCGTCGAGGAGCGGACCGGGACCGGTGCCCTGAGGAGGCTGGGCGGACTCCTGCACGTCAGCCCGATGCTCGCGGTGCTGTTCATCATTCCCGCTCTCAGCCTCGCCGGGCTTCCCCCGTTCTCCGGTTTCGTCGCCAAGCTGGCCCTGATCCAGGTCGGGCTGCACGACGGTCAGTTCGCGGTCGTGGCCGTGGCGATCTTCGTCAGCGCCCTGACGCTCTTCTCGATGGTCAAGATCTGGGCGGGGGTGTTCTGGGGC
>DATHWB010000125.1:0-3514 GCA_035460965.1 Acidimicrobiia bacterium | reverse complement strand
GGCCGTGTTGTGGCGCTGTCGGGGTAGACCCCACTGGCCGGCGAGATCGGCCATCTGGCGGGCCGTTTCGCCGGTGATCTGAATACTGATCTGCTTCACGCAGCAGAGATTACACGAATAACGTGTGTTGTGCGACCGGTTCACGCGGGCGGATCGTCAGGGGACGCTAGGAGTAGACCGATGCTGATCGACGCACACGCCCATCTCGACAAGTACGACCCGACCGAACTCGATCTGGTGCTCGACGAAATCGACCGCCGACGAATAGGGACCATCAGCGTGAGCATCGACCCTGCTTCGTTCGTGGCCGCAGAGAGCATCGCGGCGCGCTCGGAGTTGGTCCTGGCGACCTTCGGCATCCACCCATCCGAGGCCCCGGCGTGGGTCGATCGGCTCGACGACATCGATGAGCTCATGGACCGGAGTCCGATGATCGGAGAGGTCGGTCTCGACCATCGGTTCGTCGTCGACACGGCACGACACGGTTCGCAGAGGATCGTGTTCGACCGCATGGTCGATCGGGCAGTCACCTCCGGAAAGGTGCTCAACGTCCACTGCGCCGGGGCGGAGGCGGAAGCGCTGGCGACATTGCTCGGACGGGAGGCGAGCAGGGTGATCGTCCACTGGTACCACGGCCCGGATCACCCGCTCGAAGGCATGATCGCTGCCGGCTACATGCTGACAGTCAGCGTCGAGGTGCTGTACTCCGAGCGCGTCCGCCGGATCGCGGCCCGCATCCCCGATCACCTGCTGCTCACCGAGACCGACAACCCCGGAGGACAGCGCTGGCTGACCGGAGACGTGGGAATGCCTGATCGGCTGGATGCAGTGCTGGAGGAACTCGCACGGCTCCGGGGTGTCATCCCGGAGTCGATCGAATCGCTCGTCCACGCCAACCTGAAACGCCTGTTCGCAGGCGACACCCACGTCGACGGTTGGGCTGCGCTCGACTGATCCGGCAGATCCGAACTCACCCAGTCCGAGGGCTCACCACGGCTGGGCGATGTCCCGGTCGAACGGCCACAGGGGTCGGGTGATACGACGGTACGGCATGCGGGTCAGCTCGCTGTCGCACGGTCCCCGGGTGTCGAGGTCGTAGACGACCGAGGCGATGGGTTCGAACTCCGCCCGATATGCCCCGGCCGACTTCACCTGTACGAGCGCGAAGTCGCGCGGGTCGAGCCCGTGCTGGAGGTACGGCCCGAGCTTGCGACCGTCGGCCTTGAACTCGGTGACCAGCACCGTCGTGTTGAGGATCCGCAAGACGGCTGTCTTGCCGAGGTCGAGCGGGGCCGATGCGCCTTTGTCGAACTCGTTCGCCTCGCCTCCGGTGGAGATCGACAGCACCTCGGCAGTGACGGGCAGCGGGGCATAGAACTCGCTCGTGATGCGTCCACCCAGCTCGATGTCGATCGTGGCACCCGGTCCGGCCGCAATGGCGGCGTCGACGCTCACCGGATCGGTGACGAGCATCAAAGCCCGTACGTCGTCACCGGTACGGACGATCTCGGCGAGCATCGCCGTCCCGTCCCCGGCGGCGCCGGCAGTGGGCGAGTCGGGACCGTCCGACGCCACGACCGGGCCGCCTTCGCCGTTCCGCAGGCGGGCCTCGGCGAGGACGACCGAGATCGGTGTCTTGACGACGTCGTACATCTCGCGCCGTTCCCACAACTCCCGGGCGAGGGTGTCGGCCGTCTGCTGGGCCAGTTCGACGTCGCCGTCCGTGCTCACGACGGCCGACCAACCGATGTCCGGCACGTCCATCCACGGCTGGGTGGCGAAGATGGAGATGGCCAGGACTCCGGGCGTCTGCTCGAGCTCGCGGGCCCGTGCCTGCATCGCCGTGAGAGGCCCGAACGTGGTGTCGTGCGCCTCCGCCGAGGCGATCAGAGGGATCTTGCGTTGCACCGTGGTGGCTCGCGGGCCGCGCGTGCCGTCGAGCATGTCCCCCAGGTACTCCATCAGGCGGGCCCCTGTTTCGACGACGTCGGTGTGCGGACAGGTGCGGAACCCGACGACGAGATCTGTCGCCTGCGCCATACGATCGGTGAAGTGAGCGTGGAGGTCCAGGCTGATCGCGATCGGCACCTCGGGACCGACCACCGCCCGAACCTGTTCGATCAGCTCACCTTCGGGATCGTCCCGCCGGGTGGTGGCCATCGCTCCGTGGAGGTGCAGGTAGACGGCGTCCACCGGTCGACGCGCGACCTGGGCGGCAGCCAGCTCCAACAGGCGCTCGGCGAGTTCGGTGTAGGCCTCGTCCTCGACCGGGCCGCCCGCCCCGGCGTGAGTCGTCAACGTGGGGACGAGTTCGATGCCCCGACGCCTCGCCACCTCCACAGCACCGATCATCGAACTCGCCGGCTCCTCGATGACCGGAGGGCCCTCTTTGAGCATGACGCGGCTGAACACGTCCATTCCGACGGTGCCGGGAACGAAGCTGTTCAACTCGTGGCGGATGCCGCCGACCAGTACGCGATGGGGGTGCTGAGAGGATTCGGTCATGCCTTGCAGCGTAGGCAGCGACCGTCGGGCCTCAGTCGAGCTCGAATCCGTGCAGGTCGACCTGATCGGGGAGGTGCTCGCGGGGCGGTCCGACCTTCCCTTTCACGGGGGAGGCTCGCAGGTGATCCCGGGTGGAAGGACTGAACGCGAGCAGGAGGATCCCGACGGTCCACAGGATGAGGAGCGGGTGGAGGATCGGGTGGAACGGGAACGTGTACACCTCGATGAGCTCGAACAGGAGCAGGGCAGTCGCGACCGCCACGGTTCCCACCCACGGCCAGCGGAAGCCGAGGCGCCGCTCGATGGGTGCGGCCCAGTGCCACTGCCAGCCGAAGACGATCCCGACGGTGATCATGAGGGAGGTGGCGGCAATCGTCAGCAGGAAAACGCCCGGCCAGAAGTAGGTGTTCACGGGCGCGTGGCGCAGCAGGTCGGCCGAGAGCCCCATCGGTTCCGTCGGGTTTGCGACCATGACGACCCCGCCTTGGAGAGCGACGATCGCCAGCACGGGCAGCAGACCCGCGAGCCACGCAACGGGGCGGGGCGGTCTCCACACTGAACCGAACCGGTAGCCGGACGACGGCATCGAGCAACCTCCTGCAGTTCCGGTCAGTTTGGTTCGGTCACGAGCGAGATGCCAGGGTCGGAGGTCCCGAGCAGCAGGCCAGAACACCCGGAAGATGGTTCAGACTGATTGTGCTGGGGGCGCGAGCCCCCCGGCATCCCCCAGCGCTTGATCCTGTTTGTTTGTGCAGGGGGCGCGAGCCCCCCGGCACCCCCCAGCGCTCGATCCCTCTCGGGATCATCGCATTTCGCGTCTTGGGGTCTTCCACGGGTTTGTCCCCCTCGCGACCGAGCCGAAGGCGAGGGAGTGTTGGGGGGACCGGCCCGGTGGAGCCGGGCCGAGGGGGGCAGGTGAGCGAAGCGAACTCGTGGACCAGTGTGTCTGTGCAGGGGGCGCGAGCCCCCCGGCACCCCCCAGCGCTCGATCCCTCTCGGGATCATCGCA
>DATHWB010000124.1:0-1769 GCA_035460965.1 Acidimicrobiia bacterium | reverse complement strand
GGCCCCGAGCAGCAGGATGATCGCCGCAGCCAGCGAGGTGGCAGTCCCGGTCACGGTCCCGCGTCGCGCCTTCGACACGGTCTTGCCGAGCACGTCCTTGTAGCTGACCGACGCCGCGCTGCGGGCGACGGCGAACACCGCCACGAGCGCCACGATCGTCCACACCGCCACCGGACCGTCCCAGGTCAGCGCCGCCGCCCCCATTCCCGCAACGGAGGCCCCCTGCACGAACGACGCCGCGGCCCACACGCCCTTGCGTCGCGGGCGTCGTCGGATCCGATGACCGATGGCCAACTGCGGCAGGAGGGCCAGGGATTCCCGCAGCGGCACCAACAACCCGACCGCGGTCGCCGTACCGCCGAGCGTGCTGACGAGCCACGACAGGACCAGCTTCGGATCGACGAGACCATCGCCCGTCTTGGTGGCGGCGAGGGCGGCCAGGTGAAGGGCCAGGTTGCGGGGCTGCTCGCGACACGCCTCGTCCGGGATGTCCCGACACACCCGATCGGCTCCCTCCCCGAAGACGAGTTCGAGAGCACCGCGGGAGGTCGGTTCGCTGGACATCGGCTGCCGACGCTACAGCCCCACCCCGGTGGAGAGGCCGGCTGCCCCGGGCGAGATCCCCGGGATTCGAACCGCGAGCAGTCCCACACTGCCAGCGAGCCGACCTACGGCGTGATGCTCGCCGCGCCCGGTGAACGTTGGCCCTGTATCCCTAGACTCGACACACCTACGAGAGGATGCCGTGACCGAGATCGGGCCCATCCCTGACGACTACCCCCGCGTCACGCCTTACCTGAGCGTGGAGGACGCTGCTGCCGCCATCGACTTCTACGAGGAGGTCTTCGGGGCCACGGAGCGGGGAGAGCGTTTCGTCCAATCCGACGGCACGGTCGGCCATGCCGAGATCGAGATAGGTGACGCTCTCATCATGCTGGCCGACGAGTGGGCCGAGGGCGGGTTCTACTCCCCCAAGCGGGTCGGTGGCACTCCGGTCGTCCTCCACATGTACGTGGAGGACGTCGACACCACCTTCGAGAAGGCTCTCGCCGCCGGAGCGAGGGCGATTCGCCCGGTCGAGGACCATTTTCACGGTGACCGCAGCGGTCTCCTCGAGGACCCGTTCGGCCACCGTTGGAGTGTGTCGAGTCAGATCGAGCGAGTCGACGCGGAGGAGATGGCTCGGCGGATCGAAGAGTCTGCGAAGCAAGGCTAGGCACGGGATGACCGATCGACTCGTCTCCTACGACCCACGCACCCAGGCGCCGGTCGGGGAGGTGACGGTCACCTCCCCCGCCGAGGTACCGGCCGTGGTGGAACGCTCCCGCAAGGCGTTCGAGGTCTGGAGCGCCCTTCCCTTCTCCGAGCGAAAGCGACACCTGATCGCCTTCAAGAAGACGGTGCTCACCCGCGGCGAGGAGATCGCCGAGGTGGTGGCGGCGGAGACGGGCAAGCCGGTGGCCGATTCATACCCACTGGACGTGCTCACGTCCCTGAGCGTGATCGATCACTACTCCCGGAAGGCCCACAAGTACCTGAAGCCCCGCCGGGCCGGCACGTGGCCATACGTCACCACGAAGGCATGGACGAACTACCAGCCCCGTGGGGTGGCGGGGGTGATCTCACCCTGGAACTACCCGTTCTTCCTCTCCATGATCCCCACAGTCACCGCCCTCGCCGCCGGCTGCTCGGTGGTGCTCAAACCATCGGAGAAGACCCCTCTCACCGGCCAACTCATCGGCGACATCGCGGAATTCGCCGGTCTACCC
>DATHWB010000123.1:0-13671 GCA_035460965.1 Acidimicrobiia bacterium | reverse complement strand
CACCAACACGGCCAGGGGCGCACCCCCGACCAGCGCCCCCTGCAACACAGGCGCCGCCACCGCCGACCGCAGCTCACGTCTCACCCGATCGGTCTCGGCCGCCTGAGTGACCAGCTCCTCGATCACCGGAATCGCCGGTCCCCCCGCCTCGTCGAGCAATAGGACGGCTGCTGCTGCGATCGCCCCGTGGGTCGGAAGGGCCCTGAGCACTGCTCTCGACAACGACTCGGTCGATGCGCCGACGGCGACCAGACGTCCCAGTTCCTCGGACAGTCCTGCCAGGGAGGAGCGAAGTGTCCGTCCTGCCTTGAGTGCGGCGAGTACGTCGAGCAGCGCCGTCGCCTCCGGGCCCAGCACCGGCTTGCCCGAGTCCCGCCGCGCACGGACACCGAGCCACGCCAGGAGCAGCGCCGTGGGAAACGGGGCGATGACTGCCCCCGCCACGACGACCCGATGCGCCCAGGGGGCGGATCCGATCAGGACGGCAGGGAGGAGGATCACCGCAGTTCCCGGATCTCGACGACTCGGCGACGGCCCCCTGTTCGGGCGAGCTGAACCACCACGTCGACCGCCATTTCGATCTGGCGCCGAACCGCGTCCGCCGCCGGGCGTCGCGATCCCGACAGCGCCAGGGTCTCCAACCGGAGCAACGCCTCGTCAGGACCGTTGGCGTGGATCGTCGACATGGAACCCGCGTGGCCCGTGTTGAGGGCCGCCACGAGGTCGAGCGCCTCCGGTCCTCGGACCTCCCCCACGATGATTCGGTCCGGCCGCAGACGGAGCGCGGCCCGCACCAACTGGTCCAGCGACACCGCACCCCTCCCCTCGGCGTTCGCCGGCTGTGCCTCCAGCCGTACCCGATGACCGACGGTGCGCAGTTCGGAGGCGTCCTCGACGATCACGGTGCGCTCACTCTCCGGAATCGACCGGCTGAGCACGTTCAGGAGGGTGGTCTTGCCGGTGCCGGTTCCACCCGACACGAGGATGTTGCGCCGGCCGGCGACCAGCCTGCCCAGGTGATCTGCCTGCGCACGGTCCACCGAACCGCTCCTCACCAATCCGTCGAGGTCGGTGATCGCCTCCGTGAAGCGGCGTATGGCAAGAATCGGGCCGTCGGGTGTGGCAGGCGGAACCACGGCGTGCAGACGGCTGCCGTCCGGGAGACGTGCATCGACGATGGGTGACGAGCGATCGAGTCGCAGCCCGAGGGGGGTGATGACTCGTTCGATCGCCGCCACCAGCTCGCGCTCGTCGGAGAAGGCCACGTCCGTGCGCTCCAGGGACCCTCCCCGGTCGACCCACACCTCACGCGGCCCGTTGACCAGCACATCGGTGACCTGATCGTCGGCCAACAGACCCTCCAACGGGCCGAGACCGACCAGGTCATCCACCACCCGACGCAGGAGTTCCTCGGGTGCCAGCGGCGCCTCGGACCGGGCGAGCCGGATCACCTCACGTTCCACGTCCGATCGATGGAGCGGAACCCCCGAGCCGAGCACCGCAGCCGCCAGTCTCGTCCTCACGTCCACGACGACTCCCAAACCGGGCGCCACGCTCGCACCCAGGTCGATCGCGGTTCGACCACCCCCCGGCACAGCGCCCGGACCGTGGATCGGCGTAGCGGCGGCAGGACCACACCCGGAGCCCGCGAGCCGCGTACCGAGGCCTGCCACACCGCCCGCACCGCTCGGGGCGGTCGAAGCTCGACGGGATCCAGCGGGAGGACAGGAACAGCAGGATCACCGAACGGCACTCTGACGACGACTGCCGGCCATCCGACCAGCATGCTCTCGAGCAGCGCGCCCGCCTCTGCCTCACCCGCCCCACCGCTGCCGATGACCGCAACCCCCGCACGCTGAGGGCTGAGGTGCGCAGCAGTGACACCGTCCACCAGCAGGCTGGCGAGGGTCGGGCCGGGGAGGGAGACGGCCCCGGGATCGAGATCCACCACGAGGCACGTGCCGGCTGCGGCAGCCAGCCCGAACGGGGCTATGTGATGAAGGACGGGATCGGGGCTGGCGATTCGTCTGACGGGCACGGGGAGCGAAGGTACGGAGCAGCGGGGACGATGGGAACCCCTTGACACCGTCCCCAGGACCCGGCAGTCGACCGACCGAGCCAGGAGGGCCGTGGATCAGCCCTCCTCCCTCCCGGGAACGGTTCCACCTGACGGCCCCGAAGGCGACCGGTTCACATCAGATCGCGCGAGTACCGCACGTGCGGCAGCGGATGACCGTGCCACAGCTCGACCTTCTCGCCGCCATCCGCCAGCCACGCCGCCGTCTCGTAGAACCGGCGGGCGCGCTCGTTGGTCGACAGCACCCAGAGGACGGCTCGTCGGAAGCCGTGCTCGCGGAGTTCCGCCACCGAGTGCTCCATCAGTGCCCACCCGTATCCCCGATCCCACACCTCCGACAGGAGGTAGATCGCCACGATCTCGCCGGCCCCCTCTGCACCGTCCCGGTCAGGACCCACCACGCTGAACCCGACGATCTCCCCCTCGTCGTCGACGACCAGCAGCGAGGTGCGTGGTGTCGCCGACTCGATCGCCGCCTCCCAACCCGAGCCGTCGACTTCCATGCGGTCCAGGATCTCGGCCGGCATGAGGTCGCGGTAAGCCGCCTTCCACGAGTCCACGCGCACCTTCGAGATCGCCGTCCCTTCCCCGGGGCGGGCATGTCGAATCTCCATGAGTCCAGTCAAGCAAAGCCGCGCCGAAGGCAGGCGCATGAACGGCGCCACGACGAGGGTTTCCCCGCCCGGGACACTAGGTTGGGGTCCAGCGACCGAAAGGCCACCGTGACCGAACATCTCCGTCCGCTCGAACGCCGGGTGGTGGCGATGGCGGCCGCTGGGCTCGACAGCGAGCAGATCGCGGGAAAGATCAAACGGAGCCCTGCTCACGTCGAGCGGATCCTCGAGTGGTCCCAGATCCCGCGCAGCCGACCGCCGTCACGCCGCGCCGTCCACGCCGTCGAGCGCCGCGTGCTCGACCTGCGAGCGGACGGCGAGTCGCGGGAAGAGATCGCGAGACGATTCCGGCGAAGTTCGCGGTCCATACGACAGATCGAAGGACTGGCCCACTTCAGGCTGGCCATGAACTTGCTGGAACGAGAGGAAACACCATGAGCACCACCAAACTGCAGGTTTGGATCGACCAGGATCTGTGCACCGGGGACGGGATCTGCTCCGAGATCGCGCCCGACGTGTTCGAACCCCGTGACGACGGACTCTGGGTGGTCCGCGAGGACGCGTCTCACTTCGGCAAGACGATCGTCTTCGACGGCGAGGACGGAGACGGCCACGGACCGGACGGTTCTCGAGGTGTTGCCCGCGTGCCCGACTCGGAGATCGAGGTGACGATCGAGGCGGCCGAGGAGTGCCCCGGCGAGTGCATCATGCTCGAGCCCTACGACCAGGGTGCCATCGACGGCCGCGGCGTCTGACACGTCCGACCTGATCGCGGCATGATCCGATCCGATGGTTGAACGGGTCAGGCTCGGTGCCAACTACTGGAAGTTGTGGTCGGCTTCGGTCGTCTCCAACTTCGGTGACGGCATCGCCGGCGTCGCCTACCCGTGGCTGGCTTCGGCGATCACCCGCGATCCCCTCCAGATCGCCCTCATCGGCGTCGCCACCCGGCTCCCGTGGCTGGTGTTCACCCTGCCGGCAGGCGTGATCACCGATCGGGTGGACCGCAAGCGGCTGATCGCGGCCATGGACGTCTTCCGATTCACGATCACACTGGCGGTTGCCCTCTTCGTGATGATCGTCTCCGACGACCTGCTCGACCCCACCGCCGGTGCCGGCACATCCGGGGGGCGATTCGCCTACCTGATGGTGCTGTACGGGTCGGCGCTGGCGTTCGGCTTCGCCGAGGTGCTCCGCGACAACGCCGCCCAGACGCTGATGCCTGCCCTGGTCGAGACGACGCAACTCGAGCGCGCCAACGGGCGACTGTGGGGCGCCGAGATGGTGATGAACAGTTTCGTCGGCCCTCCCCTCGGAGGCATCCTCATCGGCGCCGCGTTCGCCGTGCCGTTCTTCACGAACGCCGCCACCTTCGCTATCTCGGCGATTCTGATCCTCTCCCTCGCAGGTTCCTATCGGGCGACCGGAGCGCCCGAACCCGGGACACGACGCTCGTTCCGGGTCGACATCGTCGAGGGAGTGAAGTGGCTCTGGCAGCATCCGCTGCTCCGCACGATGGCGATCGTCCTCGGAGTGATGAACGCCATGTCGATGATGGCGCTCTCCACCTACGTGCTGTTCGTGCAGGAGATCCTGGAGCTGGAAGCGGCCAGCTTCGGTGTTCTGCTCAGCGCCGGGGCCGTCGGTGGCGTCATCGGTAGCGTCATCGCCTCCCGCGTCTCCCAACGCATCGGTCCCGGCGCCTCGCTGTTCACGGCCATCGCGCTGTCGTCGGCCACGCTGGCGGTGACCGGACTCACGTCGTCGGCAGTGCTCGTCTGGGCGATGTTCGTGATCCAGAGCTTCGCCGGGGTCCTGTGGAACGTGATCACGGTGTCGCTCCGCCAGACGATCATCCCCGATCGGCTGCTGGGCAGAGTCAACAGCGTCTATCGCTTCTTCGCCTGGGGCATGATGCCGCTCGGATCGCTGCTGGGCGGGGCGGTGGTGGCGATCGTCGAAAGCATCGGGGATCGGCCCACGGCGCTGCGGAGCCCCTTCTGGATCGCGGCCGCCGTCTACGCGATTCTGTTCGTCTACGTGCTCCCGCGGCTCAACACCGCCCGCATCCGCCAGGCGACGGCGGCGGGTTCCTAGTCGGCCGCGGCCTCGGGGTCATCCTCTTCGTCCCGATCGGGAAGCGCCCAGAAGGCGAGGGCGGCCAGTGCCGCCGCACCCGTGCCGAGTGCCAGCCAGCCCCATCCGATCGTGCGGGACGACGGTCCCGGCGCGGTGGTCGGAGCCACCGGCGACATGCCGAGCACGGCCCGATCGAGACCGATGTCCGTGAGGCGCACCGGGTCGGACTGGGTCCGGCCGTCGAGGGACTCGAACACCACGATGAGGTCGAGCTTCGGGACTTCGGCCACACCGCCGAAACGTCCGAAGCTCCGCTCCTCCAGCGACACGATCTGCTGATTCCCCCCGGGCTCCACCAGATGCGCCACCACCGAGTCCCCGGCGGGACCTGACACCGACAGGTCGATGACCATCGTCGTCTCGCGAGACTCCCGGACGATGACGGAAGGTTCGGTGAGGGCGTCCCCCACCTGAAAGAAGAGCAGGAACGCGACGAGGAATGCCATGTCCTCCCAGCCTACGCCCCCGGATGGAGCCGCCAAACGGGCCACTACCCTCGACACCCAGCCATGACGACACCACGCACACTCTTCGAGAAGGTATGGGACGAGCACGTCGTTCGGGAAGCACCCGGCGAGCCCGCCCTCCTCTACATCGACCTGCACCTCGTCCACGAGGTCACCTCACCCCAGGCGTTCGACAGCCTGCGCCTGGCGGGCCGCACCGTTCGACGTCCGGACCTGACGGTCTCGACGATCGACCACGGGGTCCCGACCAAGGATCGCGCACTGGGGATCAAGGACGCGATGTCCAAGAAGCAGATCGACACGCTCATCCGCAACTGTGAGGAGTACGGGATCACGCTCTACGGGCTCGACGACCCGCGTCAGGGCATCGTCCACGTCATCGGGCCCGAGCAGGGCATCACCCAGCCCGGGATGACCATCGTCTGTGGAGACTCCCACACCGCCACACACGGGGCGTTCGGCGCATTGGCGTTCGGCATCGGCACATCCGAGGTGGAGCATGTCCTCGCCACCCAGACCCTCCCCCAGTCGAAACCCAAGTCGATGGCGGTCAACGTCGACGGGGAGCTGCCGACGGGCGTCACCGCCAAAGACGTCATCCTGGGGATCATCGCCCGCATCGGCACCGCCGGCGCCAACGGCCATGTCATCGAGTACCGCGGTTCGACGATCGAGTCCCTGTCGATGGAAGGCCGCATGACGATCTGCAACATGTCGATCGAAGGCGGTGCCCGGGCGGGCATGGTCGCTCCGGACGAGACCACCTTCGCGTATCTGAAGGGCCGGCCCAACGCACCACAGGGATCGGATTGGGACGCCGCGCTGGAGCACTGGCGGTCCCTCCCCACCGATCCAGGGGCGAAGTTCGACACCGAACTCGAGATCGACGCCGGCGCCCTCGCTCCGTACGTGTCCTGGGGCACCAACCCCGGGCAGACGCTACCGATCACCGAGCGGGTTCCGGATCCGGCTTCGTACGACGACCCCGTCGAGCGCGAGTCGGCCGAGCGGGCCCTGGCGTACATGGGGCTCGAGGCCGGAACCCCGCTCACCGAGATCCGGCTCGACACGATCTTCCTGGGCTCTTGTACCAACGCCAGGATCGAGGACCTCCGCGAGGCGGCCGCCATCGTGCAGGGCCGGAAGGTCGCACTCGGGATGCGGGCGATGGTGGTCCCCGGCTCCGGACTGGTGAAGCTCCAGGCCGAGGAGGAAGGCCTGGCCGACATCTTCGTCGACGCCGGATTCGAGTGGCGTGACGCCGGTTGCTCGATGTGCCTGGGCATGAACCCCGACATCCTCTCCCCGGGGGAGCGAGCGGCCTCCACGTCGAACCGCAACTTCGAGGGCCGGCAGGGCAAGGGGGGCCGCACCCATCTGGTGTCCCCGGCGATGGCCGCGGCAGCCGCCATCGAGGGCCACTTCGTCGATGTCCGCACCTGGACCTGAGAGGATCCGAGATGCAACCAGTGACCGTCATCACCGCCACGATCGCTCCCTTGCCGAGGGCGAATGTCGACACCGACCAGATCATGCCGAAGAACTTCCTCAAGCGGGTCGAGCGGACCGGATACGGAGAGTTCGTGTTCTGGGACTGGCGCAAGGACGAGAAGGACTTCGTGCTTGAGCGTCCCGAGTACGCCAACGCGGGTGTGCTGGTGGCCGGACCGAACTTCGGATCGGGATCGTCGCGGGAGCATGCTCCCTGGGGGCTGCAGGACTGGGGATTCGAGGCGGTCGTCGCACCATCGTTCGCCGACATCTTCTTCAACAACTGCACCAAGATCGGGCTGCTGCCCGTGGTGCTGTCCGAGAAGGAAGTGCAGTGGCTGCTGGAACTCGGTCAGTCCGATCCGACGGCCGAGATCGTCATCGACCTGCAGGAACAGAGCGTTTCGTATCGCGACGAGTTCGACGCTCGATTCGAGATCGATCCTTTCACGAAGCATCGGCTTCTCAACGGACTGGACGACATCGGGTTGACCCTGCAGCATGCCGACGAGATAGCCGCCTTCGAGTCCGCCCGGCCGTCCTGGAAGCCGAGCCTGGCCTGAACCTCAGCCCCGCGGCCGGCGCTCACCCACGACCAGGTCGCTGAACTCGGGCCAGGCCCGCATCGCCCAGACATCGAAGCCCCGATCGGTCAGCGCCAGCGCCGCCACATCGATCTCCGGATCGACCCACAGGAACGTCCCCGCCCCTCCGAAGTGACCGAAGGCCTCGGCCGAGGTGAGCGAACCGGACCAATGCGGGTTCTTGCCGTCTTTCACTTCGACGGCGAGACCGAACGGATTCGGGTCGAACCGTCCGATTCCGGGCAACACCCCGGCGAGTTCGGGGAAGACGGGCGCGCGCGCCATGTTGAGCGTCTCCGCCGAGACCAACGTCGGACGCATCAACTCGGCCGCCAACCGCCCGACGTCACGGACCGAAGATCGCATCCCCTGGGCAGGCGAGCCGTAGAGGGTGGTCTCGGACAGGTCCAGCGGTTCGAGGACGCCGAGTCGGAGGTAATCGGCGTAGGACATCCCGGCCCGCCGGGCCAGGTGCTCGGCATAACGCTCGATGCCCGTGTTCGAGTACACGCGCCGTTCTCCCACCCGGGCCACGATCCGTTCACCTTCGAAGTCGAGCCCCGAAGCGTGTGCCAGCAGGTGCCGCACGGTCGATCCGTCCGGGCCGGCCGGCTGGTCCAGGTCGAGGCTGCCTTCCTCGATGGCGATCATCGCCGTCAAGGCCGCGAAGAGTTTGGCGATGGAGGCGAGCTCGAAGACCCCCTCGTCCCCGCCCCGCTCCACGACCTCACCCGCTTCGAGCACGGCATAGCCGGCCCGGTTCACCGGCCAAGTCTCGAACTGGTCTCTGGCCGCCGTCACTCCCACGCACCCCGCGCCTGCAGCACGTCACGCAGGAGGTCCGGACGATCGGTGATCACGGCGTCCACGCCGAGGTCGTAGAACCTGTGCATCGCCGCAGGAGCGTTCACCGTCCACACGTGTGCCTGATACCCACGCCGCCGGAACGATGCGACGGTCCTCCGGGTCAAGGGCCGGATCGGCCCCACGCTGACCGGGAACTGAACGGCGTCCGCCAGCTTCGGTGCTCGGCCCGCGACCGCCCCGGCGAGTGCCGCAACCGACCTCATCGGCCCGGTGGACGTCGCCACGGAGCCTCTCGAGACCCGACGGAACTCGGAGAGGCGCCGGTCGGAGAACGACCCCACGACCAGGCGGTCGTGCAGACCGAGACGCTCCACCAGCCTCCACAACGGCTCGGCCATCCCATCTCGCTTGAGGTCGACCACCACCCGCAGATCAGGGTATGAGACGACCAGTTCTTCGAGCGTGGGGATCCGCGCCCCGGAGTTCCGGAAAGGGAAGTCCTCGTGCGGTGCGTGTCGGTGCCCGGCGTCGATCCGCTCGAGTTCGCCGAACGGGACCGCCGAGACCGGCCCGGTACGGTCCGTGGTCCGGTCGAGAGTGGCGTCGTGCAGGCAGACGAGCACCCCGTCCGATGTGAGGTGGAGGTCGGTCTCCACCCACCGAAAGCCGAGTCTCACGGCTCCGTCGAACGCCACCATCGTGTTCTCGGGCCAGAGGATCCTGCTCCCGCGATGGGCGATGCCGAACGGCTTGGACTCGGTGGGGGCTGCCATGGCGAGAGGACGGCGGTGCCGCTCAACGACGACGGGTCCTGCCGCTCCCGGCAGGACCCGTCGTCAACGAGCTGAAACTCGCCGATCAGTCGGCGACGCGGTCCTTCAGGCCCTTGGCGGGTGCGAAGTGGGCGTACTTCTTGGCGGGAATGGTGATCTCTGCACCGGTCGCGGGGTTGCGACCCTTGCGGGCCGAGCGCGACTTGGTCGTGAAGTTCCCGAATCCGGCGATCGAGACCTTGCGGCCTGCGTCCAGTTCCACGGCGATGATTCCTTCGCCGTCCTTCGTCGAAAAGATCGCGTCGATGACCTCGGCGGCCTGAGCCTGTGTCAGGTCGGCTTTCTTGGCGAGCTTCTGCGCCATCTCGGCCTTGTTCATCGGTCCTCCTTGTAGGGGCGTGTACCTTCCCGGGAGCTGCCCGGGTTCAATGGAAACATAGCGTCATCATTGGGGATCTCAGGGTCTTGTGGCCACAACGACCCCGCCGCCGACCACCGCAGCCGACCAGCCGGCGTCAGGTGGTCGGATCAGATCACCCAACGAATCGGTGTCGAGGACGACGAGGTCGGCGATGTCACCGGGGCGCAGTCTGCCGCGCTCGGGGTCTCCCAGCGCCAGCGCTCCGCCGCGGGTGGCGGCCCACATCGCCTCCGCGATCGAGAGTCCTCCCACCTCGACGAGCAACGTGATCATCAGAGCGGGTGATCGGAGCACCCGCCGGCCAGGATCGTTGCGGCTGGCGATCGCCAGCACCGCTCCCCCGTCCCACAGCTTGCGCGCCGGGAGGGACCCGCCGTCCAGGAGGCCGAGCGGCTCGACGATCGACACGACTCCCTCCAGTGCTTCGACGTGACCGGGTCCCGACACCGACAACGCCCCCTCGGCCGCGTCGGCGCATTCCCTGGGGTCATCGCACACCACGACCCTCGGGCGCAGCGGCCGCACGGCTCCGAGGCGGGTGTCGATCTCGTGCAGGTCGCCCGGGCACGCCACGACGGCGTTGGTCGCAAGCCGCACCGCGGCCGGCAAGAGCACACGGCGCATTTCGTCGACGGGCATGGTCGGGGGTACCCGCCATGTGACAGCCGCCGTCGCCGCCACCCGCTCCGCCACGGTGCGACCTGCCGCCAGAGCCACGGTCTCGGCCATCGGCTCGTCGAAACCTCCAACGGTGAGATCGAGCGAGGTGACGCCCTCCGCAACCATCGAGGCCGCCACCGACGCTGCCCTCCCCACTGCGCCTTCCGGGTCGTCGATCCGGTCCCGACCCAGTAGCTCGGTACCGGCGTCGACGAAGCCCGGGATCACGATCCGACCGCCCGCATCGAGGCGAGGCAGTTCGGCGTAGCGATTGGGGAGGTGCCGTTCCGGTCCCACCCAGGTGACGCGCCCTCGCCGAATGGCGACCGCCGCGTCGGGGATCCACCCGAGCAGACCGTCGTGCCGACGGTCGTTGGTTGCCAGACAGGAGATCGACGTGACGAGTCGGTCGACCTCCTCGGGGCGGGTCGTGTCGAGCGCCACCTCTGCCGCCAGGGACGCACACTCCCCACAGATGCCGACACCGCGAGGTCCGGCCACGATCGACCCGGCGATCTCGGCGTTCCGGGCGCAGAATGAGCAACGTGCCGCCATCTCTGGCGTCAACGGTACCGGTCAGGTCCGATTGCGCCCGGCTTCGTCGGATTTCGCGAGTTCGATGGTCTCGACCATCGCTTGTGCCAGGGACGCCATCGCCAGTGCCTGCTGGGGGTCGAGTCGTCCCTCGTGCACCTCAGCGACCGCCCGCTCCAGCCTGGAGACCACGTCGTCCAGGTTCTCCAAGGCGGAACGCCGCACCCGGTCCGCCGCCCGCGTGGTCTTGTCCATCACCTCTCGGCGCTCGACATGCCGATCGGGATCGTGGGCGAAGCAGAAACCTCGCTCGCTCACGGCAGCGGAACCGCAGATCTTGCCGTCCGACCGGATGCCGATGCACGATCCCACGGGTGCGCCGGGTGGAGGAGCCTGCTCGTGCACCGGATCCGACGACATCGACCTGGCGACCGGTACCTCCTCCGATCCGACCATGGCCGGATTCTCCGTCCCCGCGGATACGACCTCGGACGTGCGTCGTTGCAGGTCCGCACGCATCTCGGAGAGCGACGGCGACTCTCGCGTGGGGGTGAACGCTCTGGCCACCGGGGTCGGCGCCTTCGGTTCCTGGGCCGGAGGAGTGGCTTCCCGGTCGGGAGCCTCGGCTTCCACCACCACCGGCAGCCGACGCTTGAGCCACGAGCGGAAACGACTCGCCGTGACCTGAGGACGACGACGGGCGGACTCGATGAGAGGGAGCGCCTCGTACGAGAACCGCAAGGAGTCATCGGCGGTGAACACGAGCCGCTCGGAACCGACCTGCAGGTCGAAACGATCGCTCCCGACCCTGGCGACGCCCACCTCCTCGATCGGGTACGTCCCCAGTAGTTCTCCGGACGACGTCACGGTCAGCGCCCGATCGGTCAGGTCGAGTTCGACCGCCAGGCCCCTGTCGGGGCCACGGGCCGCTTCGATGTCCAGGGTTCCCCTGTACCTCAGTCGCTCTCTCCTCGGGCGGAACGCGAAAAAGAGTAGCGTCGGGACCCATCGTCACGAGGAGGTCGCGTTGTCCGTCGAGTACTCGGTCGAAGGCGAAGTGGCCGTGATCACCCTCGCCCGGCCCGAGGTGTTCAATTCGATCGACCAGTCCCTCACGGACGGACTGGTGGAGGCGCTCCGACGCGCCCCGGCGGAAGCCCGCGCGGCGGTGGTGACCGGGGCGGGGAAAGCCTTCTGCGCAGGAGCCGACCTGGGCGACTTGCTGGGCGAGTACGAGAGTGGCGCGCCCGATCTGAGAGACACGATCACGCGGCGTTTCAACCCGGCGGTCGAAGCGGTGCTCTCCGCCGACCTGCCGGTCGTCGCCGCAGTGAACGGGGCGGCGGCCGGAGCGGGCATGGGCCTGGCCCTCGCCTGTGACATTCGGGTCATGGCCGACTCGGCGTTCTTCATGAGTGCCTTCATCAATGTCGCCCTGGTCCCGGACACCGGATCGGCGTGGTTCCTCCCCCAGATGGTCGGCGTGTCCCGGGCGATGGAGATCGCGTTCACCGGTCGACGCGTGCCTGCCGACGAGGCCATGACGCTGGGACTGGCCGCCGACGTGGTCGCAGCCGATGAGGTGGTGTCGTCCGCCGTGGAGCGGGCTGCCCGACTGGCGGACGGTCCCCGTCGAGCCTTCGTGGAGACGAGGCGCATCATCCACATGGCGGCGGCCGCCAGCCTCGACGCCACCCTGGCGCGGGAAGCCGTGGTGCAGGGGGACCTGGGCGCCCTCCCCAGTCACCGGGAGGGAATGCAGGCGTTCGTGGAGAAGCGTCCCCCGGACTTTCGGGGCTCCGACTGACGGTCAGGGTTTGAGGAGGTACACCTCGAGTTCGATCGCTCCGTCCGCACCCTTGCCGAACGCCACAGCCACCTCGGTGTTGAGCCACGCCAGGTCCTCGTTGCCCGTGTGGAAGGTGATCAGCTCGCGGGGATGGGCTTCGGTCTTCGAGACAGCCAGGCTCACTCCGGTGGCGGTATACCCGACCGACTCCCGCTTCTCCCCGATCACGCCGTGGATCTCGAGGGACATGTTCCCGTCCGCCCGGTAGGTCACGTAGTCCACGCCCGACACGGGCCGCTCACCCTCCCAGTGCGGGGACGTTGCCGTGCCCTCGAACGGGAAATCCACCCGCATGCCGGCGGGACCGTTGCCGATGATCCGCGCCGACAGGCTGCCGGTGATGGTGCAGAAGTGTTCGAGGCCGGGCACAACGGGCTCCTTGGTCGGGTCGTCGGCTGGACAGTACCGACGCCGGCGAACCGCCGTCCTTCAGACCAGCGACTCGGTGCGCTTCTCCACCGGGGCGGTACCGCGCTTGCGATGCCAGCGCTCCCACAGCGCCAGAAGGGATGGGAGCACGAGCAAGGCACCGACGAGCGAGAGCCCGATCGCGTAGACCGTCACCTGTCCCATCTGCTGGAACGGAGTCAGCGTCGAGGTCATCAGGATGCCGAAACCGGCCATCGTCGTGAACGCCGATCCGGCGAGGGCGGCGCCCGTGTGCCGGGTGGTGGAACGCAGCGCTTCGCCCAGGGTCTCGAAGCGGACGCGATCCTCTTCGAACCGCCGGGCGATGTGGATCGTGAAGGGCACGCCGATCCCGACCGCCAGGGCCGCCAGTGTGGCGGTCACCGGGCCGAAGGGGACACCGGTGGCAAACATCATGCCGTAGGTCCAGAACACGACGAGCGCCACCGGGAGCATCGTGATCACGCCCAGGAACGGCCGACGATTCTCGATCCAGAAGCTGATCATGAGCACCACGGTGGCGATCACCAGGGTGATCAGCAGAGACTGCGTCTGGCTGCTGGCGAGGGCATCGACGATGACTGCCGAGATGATCTCGTTCGAGGTCGGGACGACGTCGGCGCCGACCGCATCCAGCGGCGCGAACGCCTCGACGAGGGCGAGACGCAACTCGTCGGCGTCGGCCTCCCCGGCCTGGGTGGCGATGTCGAAGAGCACCGCATCGAGTCGATCCCCGTCGAAGTGCATGACCCCGGCCGCCTCGTCCGGAAGGGCGTCGGCCAGTGCCAGGTAGAGCGGCGTGAGGTCGGCGCCGGCCGGCGCCGAGAGGTCCGGAGCCAGCCCCAGC
>DATHWB010000122.1:0-11989 GCA_035460965.1 Acidimicrobiia bacterium | reverse complement strand
CGGAGAACGCATTCAGGTCACCCACGGTGACCGCTGCGCTCAACGGCGGGCGAGTGGCCGGCACTCCGTCAACGGTGAAGCTGGTTCCGGGCGTGTAGTCCACGGTCCTGCTGGTCCCGTTGTCGTCGTAGGTGATGACTTCGGTTCCGGCATCGTGGGCCGTGATCACGAATCCGTGACCGGTCGGCAGCACGCCGTCAGCGGCGAGCGTCCGGGTGAGGAACAGGGCCATCTGCCAACGCAGCGTGCTGGCGAGCGGGTTGTACGTCGTTGCCGACGTGCCGTCCGCGATACCGAGCTGCTTGGTCTGATTGATGGCAGTCTGCGTCTCCGCATCGAGTCCACCGATGTCGGTGAATCCCTGCGCGACCCCCGAAGGCAGCGTCACACCGGCCGCCTCGACGAGTCGGGTCAGGAACAACGCCATCTGCCAGCGGGTCACGACATCGTTCGGGGAGAACGTCGTCGCGCTCGTGCCCTTCGTGATGTCGAGCTGAGCCAGCTGGTTGATCGCCGTCGTGGTCTCAGCGTTGAACGCGCCGATGTCGGTGAAGCCCTGATCGGCACCGGACGGCAGCGTGATGCCATGGACCTCAGCCTGACGGGTGAGGAACAGGGCCATCTGCCAGCGGCTCACTTCGCCAGCCGGGCTGTACGTGGTGGCCGAGGTGCCATTGCTGATCCCGTAGTCGACGAGACAGTTGATGGCGAGCTGTGTGGTGGCGTCGAGGCCACCGATGTCTGTGAACCCTGCGCTCGGTGTCGAGCTGGGGCACGAGGCGGACGTGTTGATCGCAGCGGATGCCGGCAGCGCTCCGATCACCATGATACTGGCGACCATCGCGAGAGCCGTCAGACGCGCTACGAGCTTGCGTCCACGGGTAAGTACCGATTGCGGCACTATGCCCTCCCTTTCGTTGCTTGCTGTTTCTTCGCCGGGTCGAAGACCCGGCGGGCGCAGCCAAGGCTGCCGATCACGCATCGAGGGGCGAGGTCACCCGAGGGATCCCCCTGCTGGCCCGATGCGTCAGTCGGAACCTCCACTGCGGTGTCTACATGAGAACGGTAGTCCGTTCCCAATGAGGATTGACGTCCCAGGGGGTGGCGCGTTACGCCGGATCACCCGAAAGATGCCTTGTAGGCCTCCACGGTCTCCTCCGGGTCGCCCTCCATCCGGATGCGGCCCTTCTCGAGCCAGATCACCCGATCGGAGACCTCGACCACCTTGTCGAGGACGTGGCTGACGAGGAGGACCGCCGTCCCGCCCTCCATCAGCGACTGCATCCGCTCGAACGACTTCTTCTGGAAGGACTGGTCTCCCACCGACAGCACCTCGTCCACCACCATCACGTCCGGATCGACGTCGGCCGCCACCGCGAAACCCAGCCGGGCGAGCATCCCGGACGAGTACGAGCGGATCGGTACGTCCATGAAGTCGCTCAGTTCCGCCCACTCCCCGATCGACCTCGCCCGGTCCTGCATCTCGGCCGGATCACGCCCGAGCAGCGTGCCGAACAGCACGATGTTCTCGATGGCGTTCAACTCGTGGTTGAACCCTGCTCCGAGGGCGATCATCGGCGCCACCACCCCTCGCACGATCACCCGGCCGCCCGTCGGGGGGAGCACCCTGGCAACCACCTTCATGAGGGTGGTCTTGCCGGCGCCGTTACGCCCGATCATCGACACGGTCTCGCCCCGACTCACGTGGAAGGACACGTCGTCGACCGCCAGAAAACGCTCGGTCGTCATCTGCCGTTTCAGCAGTTGGAAGGCGAACTCTTTGACGGTCCCCGCCCGATCGCGGTTGAGGGCGTAGGCGAGCGACACGTGGTCGACCTCGATCAGAGGTCGAGACTCGGGGGATGGCGACTGACTCACAGTTGCATCGCCAGCGTTCGCCACGACTTCGAGAACGCCCACACCCCGACCATCAGCGCCAGGACGGCGGTGACCACCATGTACCCCCACTGCCATGCCGGACCCAGCTCCCCGCGGTACATCACGTTCCGGAAGGTGTCCAGGTAGGAGAACAGTGGATTGGTCTTGTACAGACCCAGCCACTCGACCGGGATGAAGGAGAGGGGATAGAACACAGGCGTGAGGTACTGCAGCAGCTGCACGAACACCCGAGTGAGATCGAGCACGTCGTAGAAGTAGACGGCAGCGGCGGCGATCAGCATCCCCGCCCCGATGACGAGTCCCAGCATCGAGAGCACGGGAACGACCACCAACAGGGCCGTGATCGGAACACCGGTACCGGTGAGGAGCTGAGCGAGGATGAGGGGGAACAACGAGAACCCGAAGTTGGCGAGCGCCGCCACCCCGGTGGCGAAGGCGAACACCTCCGCCGGGACATACACCTTGGACAGGATCGCCTTGGCTCCGGCGATGGAACTCGCCGTCGAGAGCATCCCCTGCCCGAAGAACGTCATGAAAAGCACCCCCGCCAGCAGGTACACCACGTACGGCTCGTCGGTCTCGCCGAACCGGCCCCCGATCGCCACGCCGAAGACGAGGAACATGACGCCGGCGGTGAGCAGCGGATTGAGCAGCGTCCACCACACGCCGAGCACCGAACGCTTGTAGCGCGTGGTCAGGTCACGGGCGACCAGCAGCCGGATCAGGCGGCGGTACCGCCAGAAGTTCCGGAGCTCGGTGACGAGCGGAGTACGAGCCTCGGCCGAGTCGTAGACGGGGAGATCGGTGGACGCAGTCACCATCGAACCCGGAGGCTAGACGGGGCCAGGCGCTTCGCCCGCCCGCCCGGAGGCTCAGTCGAGGAAGGCGGCGTGGCGCCCGAACCTGTACCGCATCCAGAGTGCGCGGTAGTTGGCGACCGCCGCGGCCAGCGAATCGGGGGTCGCCTTGGCGTAGATGCCCTCCCCGAACGCCGCCGGGATGCCGAGGAACGACGCCAGCCGCCCGAGCACGTCGTCCTTGCCGGCGTCGTCGGTGAACTCCTCGTAGGACAGCCGGAAGGTGCGGTCGGCTCCCAGAGTGCGCTCGCAGGCGTCGTAGAACTCCGTCGCCAGATCGTGGAGACGGTGTGACTCCAGGAGCCAGTCCTTGAACCGCCGAAAGTCCACCGACGTCGGGGCGTAGACGTCCTTGCCGTGGAACTGGCTCTTGTTCTCGTCGTGGTACCGGTACATCGAGAGGGCGTGCTTCAAGCGGTTCTGACGGGACAACAGGATCGCCTTCGAACCCGTGCGGTCGATGATGTCGACCACCTCGTCAGGATTCGTGACCGCCAGGTTGCACAGCTTCAACCCGGTGAGGTCGAAGCCCGTGTCGACCGGATCGTCCTTCACCTGCGGCGAGGCACGCAGTGCGTCGAGCCACGCTCGGTACGCCTCCCCCGACCGATCCGAGGGCGGATCGAGCGTCGTCTCGAGCCAGGCGAGCCGCTCCTCCGCAGGGGCGTCCCACGCCCACTCCTCCACGGGCTCGAAACCCGGAACGTGGACTCGTGGGGAGCCGTCGAGCGCGGAGAGCAACCACGAACTCCCAGTATTCCCGTAGTAGACCGCCACGAAACCCGCCATGGTGGGGCGGGAGGATACCCATCGGTACACTCCCGCCTCCATGTCGACCGTCCGGAACATTCTCGTCTGCGGCTATTACGGCTTCGCCAACGCCGGTGACGAGGCGATCCTCGAGGTGCTGGTCGACGACCTGCGGGCCGTCCATCCTCAGGCCCGGATCACGGTGCTGGCCGGCTCCCCGGACGACGTTCGGACCGACCACGGCGTCGACACGATCCACTGGCAGTCGGTGGCCGAGATGGTGGCGGCGGCCGAGCAGGCGGATCTGATGGTGCTCGGCGGTGGCGGGCTCTTCCAGGACTACGACGGCGTCGAACCCGACCGCATGCTCACGGCCCGTCACGGCAGCATCGGCTACTACGGGGGCTTCGCCCTGCTCGCAGCCATGACGGGCACCCCCCTCGTCCTCTACGGACTCGGCATCGGGCCGCTGAAGACCGACGACGGGGCCAGGTACACCCGGGTGGCTGTCGGGAGGGCATCGAGAGCCGCCATCCGCGACACCCGATCGATCGAACTCCTGACCGGCATCGGGGTTGCGCCCGATGCGCTGACCCGGACGGTCGACCCGGTCTGGCGCATGGACCCGGCGCCGGCCGACATCGTCGACAGCGTGTTCCACCTGGAGAGCGTGCCGGACGCCCCGTTCACGGTGACCGTGTCGGTGCGCCCGTGGCGGACCGAGGGCTACGCCGCCGAGCTCGCCGATGCCCTCGATCGTCTCGTCGACTCCCACGACGCCCGGGTGATCTTCGTACCGTTCCAGGCCTCCCCACACCGCCACGAGGACGATGCGGTGGCCGCCCTCGGCGTCGTCACACGCATGCGCCACGGCGATCGGACCGCCATCATCCGGGGCGGGTACTCCCCCTCCGAGCGCATGGCGATCCTCGGCGCCGGCGACGTGGCCATCGCCATGCGCATGCACTCCGTCGTGTTCGCCGCCCGCACCGGGACGCCGTTCGTGGCGCTCGCCTACGACCCCAAGGTCGACGACGCCGCCCGGGCGGTCGGCCGGGGAGGCTTCGTCGTCGACCTCGACTCGTTCACCTCCGACGAGATGGTGACCAAGGTGGGTGAGGCACTCGCTGCCGGCCCGGTCGATCCAGACGTGCTGGCGGGGATGGCGGACGAGGCCCTGGCCAACCGCAGCGCCCTCGAAGGCCCATACCCCATCCCGCCACTCGACGACGAAGCGTCCCAGGCGATGGTCGACCTGGTGTTCGCCAGGATCCGGGAAGCCGCCGAACTGGAGGACGAACTCGCCACCCTGAAGACCGACCACCGCATGCTCTCCATCGCCCACGAACAGGCCATCCTCGCCCAGGGGCAACTCGAAGAGCAGAAGCAGAAGATCATCAACAGCCGGGCATTCCGCGTGGTCGACAGCTACTGGCGAGCCCGCGAGGGTGCCCGTGACCTGAGCCGAAAGGCCGCCCGCCACGCCCCCGAACCACTGCGGCCGATGTTTCGGAAACTGGCCCCACCCGAGCCGGGAACTGCGGAGGAGATCGCAGGCGGCGACCCGACCCTGCGCGCCCAGATCCGCGATCAGCTGGAACAGGCCCTCGCCGCCCATCCGGACGTACCCGGCATCGTCGTGTACCCGCCGTCCATCGGGTGGAAGGTCAGCCTCTTCCAGCGCCCTCAGCAGATGGCACTCGCCTACGCCAAGATGGGGTACCTCGTCTTCTACGGCATCGACCACATCAACAACGAAGGCGTGATGGGCCTGGTGAAGGCCGACGAACGCATCTATCTGATGGCGATCCCGTGGGGGATGACGGACCTCCTCGGACTCATCCCCGATCCGATCGCGATCTCGTACGTCTACAACTTCGCCTGGACCCGCCACCTCGAGAACCCGGCGGTGGTCTTCGAGCACATCGACGAGCTCGAAGTGTTCACCGCCGCCCACCCCATCGGCGACCTCCGCCGCTGGTACGACGAGGCCGTCGCCGAAGCAGAGCTCGTGGTGGGGACGGCCTACGACCTGGTCGACAAGGTGAAGGAAGTTCGTCCCGACGCCATCATCTGCCCGAACGCGGTGGACTACCGCCACTTCGCCAACCACGCACCCGGACCGCCCCCCGAGGACGTGGCGGACATCGCCGGCGGTGACAGGCCGATCGTCGGGTACTACGGGGCGATCGCCGAGTGGGTCGATTTCGACCTCATCGCCCACGCCGCCGACGCCCTCCCCGACTTCGAGTTCGTGTTCATCGGACCGGAATACGACGCCTCCGTGAAACAGCACCTCGGGGTGTTCGATCGTCCCAATGTCCGGTGGCTGGGGGTGAAGGACTACGCGGAGCTGCCCGCCTACCTGCACGTCTTCGACGTGGCGACGATCCCCTTCGTCGTCAACGACGTGACCCACGCCGTCTCGCCGCTGAAACTCTTCGAGTACTTCGCCGGCGAGAGGCCCGTCGTCACGCCTGCCCTCCGCGAGTGCGCCCGCTACGAGGCGGTGCTGGTGGCCGAGGATGCCGACGACTACGTCGCCAAGCTGCGCCAGGCCGCCCGGCTCCGCCACGACCCCGACCACCTGGCCCTCCTGCGACGCACCGCCCGTGCCAACACCTGGGAGATGCGCGCCGGCACGCTGGTCGACGCGCTCGCCCGCCGCAGGGCGCTCCACCCCTAGCTCGGCGGGTATCTGCGGCGATCGAGCCGGTCGAGGCGATCGAGCACCGGCGCCAGCCTGTCGAGCCAGTCGTGCTCGGCTCCGAGTGCCCTGACGGCGTTCGGATCGTCGCCGAGAGCCTCCCCGATGGCGGCGATGAAGTCCGATGCTCCGCTCGCCGTCCGCACGCCCTCGGCAGACTTCGCCGCCGGCAGGGGGGTGGAGACGCACGGCGTGCCTGCCGCCAGGTACTCGAACATCTTGAGCGGCGTGACCGCCGCCGTCATCTCGTCGACGGTGAACCAGATCGCCCCCACGTCGAAGGCGGCGGCGTAGGCGGGCATCTGATCACTCGGCCGCTCCCCCATCCACACCACGTTGGGGCGGGTGAGGCTGGCGGAGAGCCGATCCCGCACGCGATCGTCCACCGGACCGACCAGGACGAGGGTCCAGTCGGGTCGGGCCGTGGCGACCGCGTCGAGCAACTCGAAGTCGAACCAGGTGGAGATCATCCCGTGGTACCCCACCATCGTCCCGTCCGGCAGATCCGGCGGACGCCCGCCCCCGGCGGCGAACGCCGCCACGTCCACCCCGTTCTCGACCAACAGCAAGTCCGCCCGCTCCGACCGGTGCCGTTCGTACAACACCGGGTTCGAGACGATCACCACATCCGCCCGACCGACCACTTCGGCATGGTGTGCCCGCACCCTCCGAGCAGCAGGCAGGCCCTCCTCGTCGGGGTCGTAGATGGACAGGTCGTCGAGCAGGTCGTACAGGATCACCGGATCGTCGAACCGGTCGAACACGTGACGGATCGGCGCGAAGTGGGTGTAGAGGATCGGGCCGGTGGCAGGGACGTGGCGAAGGCTCGGCACGATCGTCACCCCGTCGCTGTGACGCACCGACCGTTCCTCGGTGTCCACGAAGAAGACGGGATGCCCGGCCGCGGCGAAGGCCTGGAGCAGGAACTGGGGCCGCTGCTTCATGGTGTCCCACCGCAGCCAGGTGGGCGGGTAGACGACGGGCCGCAACGCCCCAGCCTCGACCGGAGCGGACTTCGGCCGGCCCCCGATCAGCGTCCGGAGACGATCGGCGAATGGGAGGTGGCGAACCGCTCGTTTGACCGGAGCGGGGACGAGGCGGAGCAGGCGGTGCACGAGAAGGGAGCGTATCGGGAGCGGTGGCTCGCCCCCGACAACACCCCTGGCGCGCGACGGATCATCACGTACGGTGTTCGATTCGAAGGGGGTCCGTAGCTGGGAGGACCCGACATGATTCGACAGGCCGTCGTCATGGTGCTGCTGGCGGTCATGGCGGTGTACACCGTCACCGCCCTTCGGCAACCCGAGACGACCGTGGTGGCGATGCCGTCGACCACCACGACGATCCGTCCCACCACCACGACCTCTCCCCCGACGATCACCACGACCGGGGTTTCGCTGGACCGACGGGCCGAGGTGGCGGCGATCCACCACGATGCCTGGTTCCGCTGGTTCGACGGGGTGTATCGACAGGATCCCGAGGTCATCGACAGCGTGGCCGGGGTGAACGCCCTCATCGGATGGGCGGCGGACGCCCACGACATCGTGGCGTGGACCGACGTGCCCACCCGCGACAACGTGAAGGTGACCCTGCAGCGGATTCTGCTCGACCGGCCCGACTGCCTGGTCGTGTCCTCGATCCTCGACATCACCGAGTTCGTCGACAGCTCCGGGCCGTATCGAGTGGTGGACGTTCTCTTCCCGGTCGGCGACTCGTGGGGCTTCGCCGCCTTCTACATGTACGAGAGGGAGATGTGGCAGGTCGACTGCGACTACTTGCAGCGTCGCTGATCTTCGTCGCCGGCCCGTCCCTCCCGGCGGGGGCAGTCGAGACGTGGACGTGCTGGAGCGAGACGACGAGCGTCGACGGTGGCAGCCCCACCCAGGTGACGCGTTGCCGGCTGGCCGGACACGACCTCACGACCGACTACGCCACGGCGTCGCAGGTTCCGGTGGTCCTCTCGCCCAGGGTCGGCTCCGACGACGGCGGACTCTGCTGGTACTGGACGTCGCGACCGTCCGACTGGGTGCTGCTCGGGGTCGACGACGACGGCGTTGCGACGCTGGGGATCGATCCGGGCGGAGAGCCAGGAGGACCGATCATCATCGACGCCGCCTACCCGCGCTGCACGTCCGAGCCGGCCGACACGCCCAGCGTCCTCCAGGAGGCATGGGAGTTGCTCTCCCGTTACGACCATCCGACACCGAGGCCGCAGCTCGACCCACCACCCGGAGCGGGCGTGACCGGGATGCAGGTGTTCGTCGTCGACGCCCCTCCAGCACCGTGGAGCGCCTCGCTGGTGTCGCCCCACACCGGGATGCGGATCGAGGTCGAGACGCGGGTGGAAGCCATCGAAGTGGACTGGGGAGATGGCGAAGTCACGACGATCCCTGCGGAGGCCTTCCCACTGCTGTCCGGATGGCCGGACGGTGCTTTCGGGCACGTCTACGAGGTGAAGACCTGTCGGGAGCCGGGCGGGAGTCGCTGCCATCCGACACTGTCCGAGTACCGGATCGAGATCTCGTACGTCTGGTCCGCCCGTTATCGGGCCGGCGCCGGAGCGTGGTCCGAAATACCGGTGCCTGCCACCGCTCACACAGCGGGTTACGACGTCGACGAGATCGTCCCGGTGATCACCGCCGTCGGTTGAGGGGCTCCGTGTCGAATCGCTACTGGGCGCCGAACCCCGACAGCACAGTCCAGATCGACCGGCCGAAGATGTTGATGTCGAGCCACGGGGACATGTGCTTGACGTAGAACAGGTCGTAGGTGAGCTTCTCGAAGGTGTCGGCCTCGTCGTCGGCGTACCCGTAGTTCACCTGCGCCCACCCGGTCAGCCCGGGCCGGATCAGATGTCGGTGCTCGTAGAACGGGATCGTACGGGCGAACTGCTCGACGAACTCGGGCTGTTCGGGGCGGGGACCCACCAGGCTCAGGTCCCCCTTGAGGACGTTCCACAACTGCGGCAGCTCGTCGGCTCGCACCTTGCGCAGCACCCGCCCCACCCGGGTCAGCCGCGGGTCGCCGACCGCGGCGAACCTGGCTCCACCGTCGTCGGCGCCGTCGACCATCGTCCGGAACTTGTACAGCGTGAAACGCCGCCCTCCCCGACCCACCCGCACCTGACGGAAGATCGCCTTGCCCCGCGAGTCGAGGCGGATGGCGACCCAGATCAGAGCGCCGAGCACCACCGCGACGGGAGCCGCGAGCGAGGTCAGGGTCACGTCGACCACCCGCTTGACGGCGGTGAAGGTACGCGCCGCCTGGACGGGCGTCTGCAACTCCCAGCCGTCCGAAAGGTGCACGATGGCCAGACGCCCGGTGTGCTCCTCGTAGACGTCTACCAGTGGACGGATCCGGTACCCGGCCAGATTCGACGAGGAGATGAACTGCGCCATCTGATCCGACATCACCGCCCGGAGGTCGAGAGCGAGGGTGGTGCCCGGAGGAAGCGGATCGGGCGGAGTGTGGGCCTCCGGGTCGAACACGTCGACGATGGTGATGTGGGGTGCGTCCTGCAGGTCGTCGATCAACTTCTTCTCGTGAGTGATCAGTGCCACCGGTTCGTTCCACGGACGTGCCCTGGCCACCGCCCGGTGGAGCAGGGCGGTGGTGAGCGTGACGACAGCCGTCGCCGCCACGTACGTCCGGGAGTAGTAGAACTGGTCGCGGACGAAGAACTCGGCCAGCGCCACCACCACCACCATCGCGCTGACGTTGGAGACGGCTCGGCCGTAGGTCGGCCGCGGCATCCCCCGGCCCCAACTGCGAGACGACACGAACGAGCCGAGCGTGAGGCCGACGGTCATCACGGCGAGCAGCGGGAACACGCTCTGGTCGGGCCGGACGAAGCCGAACCCGGCGTTCCACGGGAGGATGGTGTTGAACGTGTAGTACGACGCCGCCAGGAACCCGATCAACAGCGAGGCCAGGTCGAGAAGGAAGATCCTGACGAGAATCCGTCGCCGCATCCCGACGATGGTAAGCCGTACCACCCTCCTGACGGGTCACACACCGCCCACGACGCGTTCTTAGCGAACCAGCGCGTCATTAGTGACGCGTCTAGACACACAAAACGGGGGTGGGGCGCACCACACGGTTTTGTCTGCATGAGCGCGTCACTTTCGACGCGCTCACTCGCTAAGAACGCGGATCAGGTGCGAGAGAGGAAGACGGTGCCGAGGACGGTGAGGGTGGCGAGATAGGAGAGGCCGGTTGCGGCCATGACGCCCTCGTAACCCTTCTCCTTCAGGGCGTACCAGACGCCGACTGCCAGGAGCACGGTCATCCCGGCCAGCATCAGATACGCAGCGCCGAGCAGCGTGGTGACCGGTCGCAACGTCCCCATTCCGACCGCCAACCCGATCTCGGCCAGCACTCCCACACCCCCGATCACGTCGAGGCGACGCAGCGCCCACCGCGGAAGCTTCGGGTCCACCAGGTACCAGTGTCCGAGCAGCATCTCAGACGTGATGCCCCCCAGCGCGGCGGACCCCACCAGCACAGGCAGCAGCGAGTCCCGTTCGACACCCACCCACAGGAACCCGAGCGCCGAGACGGCGAAGGCCACCCCCGACCACTTCGGCGTGCGCGCGAGCAACCCTCCGACGACAGCCGCCACGAGCGCTACCACCGCCACCGGTTCGGCGAATCCGGTCGCTAGGCCGACGAGGACGACGACGCCGCTCGCCAGCCACAGGAATCCGGTCCGCGCGACCTTCCACCAAGCCACGAGGGCGGCGCAGGCCGCCAGGCCCGCCGCCCACATGGCGAGCAGCAGGACGGGGTCGAACGTCACGACAGCCAGTCCGCCACGCGATCGGCGACCGCCTGGCCGGTGAAGCCGAGCTGCTCGGCGATCACCCCTGCCGGTGCACTCGCCCCGAAACGGTCGATGCCGATGCTCAGGCCGCCGGCGCCGACGACCCTCTCCCACCCGAAGGTGGCGGCCGCTTCCAACGAAACCCGCGGGATCCCCTCTCCCAGCACGTCACGGCGGTACTCGTCGGATTGGGCGAAGAACCGGAACCAGCTGGGCAGCGACACGACCCGGGCGGAGACGCCGCGCCCGTCGAGGATCTCGGCCGCCTCGAGCGCCACCGACACTTCCGACCCGGTCGCCACGAGCACGACATCGGATCCGTCGCGCACCACGTAGGCACCCCGGGCCACACCTCCCGCAGGACGATCGAGGGTGGGGACGTTCTGGCGGGTGAGCACCAGCGCGGTCGGTCCGTCCGTTCGCGCCAGCGCCAGTTCCCAGGCCTCCAGGACCTCTCCGGCATCGGCGGGACGGATCAGGTCGAGGTTGGGCATCGCCCGCAGGGACGCCAGATGCTCGATCGGCTGATGTGTCGGACCGTCCTCGCCGAGGAAGACCGAGTCGTGGGTCCACACCCAGATCGAAGGGATCCCCATCAGCGCACTCAGTCGCACCGCCGGCCGCATGTAGTCGCTGAACACGAAGAAAGTCGCCCCGTACGGCCTCAATCCGCCGTGGATGGCCATCCCGTTCACGATCGTGCCCATGGCGTGCTCCCGGATGCCGAAGGCGATGTCGCGAGCGGACCGGTCGTCTCGGGAGAAGATGCGGTCATGGTCGATGACCGTCTTGGTCGACTCGACCAGATCGGCGGCGCCCCCGATGAAGTTCTGGGCCTTGTCGGCGATCTGCGGGAACAGCTTGCCGGACGACGCACGGGGCGCCAGCGAGTCGTCGAATCCCGGATCTTCCAGCGTCACCGGATCGTTCCCGTAGAACGCCTGCCCGGTCGAA